>JACQFH010000705.1 GCA_016200145.1 Planctomycetia bacterium
CGGGCACCTTCACGCCGTCGCCTTTGGTCTCGAACAGGGCCCGTTCGACGAAGTGGCAGATCATGTGCTCGATGGCCAGGTGCGTTTCCTGAATGTGCTGCGTGCTGTCGCTGGGGACGCAGATGGCGATGTCGGCCAGGTCTTTGAGCTTTCCGCGGTTGCCGGTCAGCACGATCGACTGCAAGCCTTTGCGGCGGGACAATTCGACGGCCTGCACGATGTTTTTCGAACCGCCGCTGGTGCTGATGCCCAGCAGCACGTCTCCGGGCTTGCCCAGCGCTTCCACCTGCCGGGCAAAGATTCCCTCGAAGTCGATGTCGTTGGCGTACGCCGTCAGGAACGACGTGTCGGTCGTCAGGGCCAGCGCCGGCAGCGCGGGGCGCGGAAAGTCGATCGTCAGCCGGCTCGTGAACTCGGCGGCCAGGTGCTGGCAATCGGCCGCGCTTCCCCCGTTGCCGCACAACAGCAGCTTGCCGCCGTTGTTGAACGACTTGGCGACGAGGTCGGCCGCGGCGAGGATCGCCGAACCGCAATGTTCGATCGTCTGTTGCATGACCTGGGCCGTTCTCGAAAGGTGAGAGCGAACGGTCGTCAGGCGGAGATCGGAATTTGGATTCATGAAAAAGTGCCTCGGAACAATTGGTCGATTGCGGGTTGCGGGTCGCCAGAACGGGCCGGGTTATAGCACGATCCCGCAAATCGTGTCACGCCCAATGTAGGCTGGCAGCAAGCTCCCGGGGCTGGCAATCGTCAATTTGGATCGCGAGCCCATTGCTGTCAGGCTGGAAAGCCTGACCTACACGGCGCGCACTTCCACGACTTTCTCCTGCCGGGCTGATTCGGCGATCGCGTCGACGACCGTTTGCGTCGCCAGCGCGACGGCGGGCCAGTGCGGATCGAGGCGCCCCGAACGGACGATGTCGCCGAAATCCTCGATCATCCGCACCTCCTGAATGCAGCCGCCGTGGGCGTGTTGCGTTCCCTGGCCCTGGCTTCCGTGGACCCAGAACCGGGCTTTGGCGGCGTCCCACGGATTGACGAAATCGTCGCACACGAGCGTGCCCTGCGACCCGGCGACTTCGAGCCACTTCCGCCACACGGCGTCGAATCCGCAGTTGAACGAAGCGCTGCGTTCCCCGCGGAACCAGAGAATCGCGTTCAGGCTGATGTCGACACCGCGATCGTACCGCGCGGTCGCATACACGCGTTCGGGCAGTTCGCCGAAGGCCCACAGCGCAGCCGTCACGCAGTACCAGCCCACGTCCCCCAATACGCCTCCGCCCATGCCGTGCTGAAAGCGAATATCGTCGGGCTGCAGTTTGGCCAGTGCGTTGAACGAGAACGCGCTCGTCACGTGCCGCAGCGGGCCCAGTTCGCCGGATTCGAGCACGCTCTTCATCGCCGCCGTCCGCGGGTGGTGATGCCACATCACACCGTCCATCAACTGCCTGCCGGACTGCCGGCAGGCGTCGGCCATGCGGCGCGCTTCGTCAAGGCTGAGAGCCAGCGGCTTTTCACAGAGCACGTGCTTGCCGTGTTCTGCGGCGCGGCACGTCCATTCGCAGTGGAGTGCCGGCGGGAGCGGAATGTAGACCGCATCGATGTGGGGGTCTTGCAGCAATTCGAGATAGCTGCCCCGCGGGATCACCTCGGCCGCGGGCGGGAGGAACGGCTGCCGGTCTGCGACCGCCGGTGCTCCCACTGTGTGATCGGCGATCCAGTCTCGCGCGCGGGCCAGATTGCGGCTGGCAATGGCAGCCAGTTGGGAACCGCGGGCGTTGTGGATCGCGCGGCCGACGATCGTTGCGATCTTCGCGGCGCCAAGAATGCCCCAGCGGACCGGGCGCTGTGCTTCGCCGGTGCTCATCGTGGTGTCGTTCCTGCGAGGATCGTCTCAGTAGCGGCACAGCGCTCCACGAAATTCTCCCCTCTCTCCGGCGCGGGAGAGGGGCCGGGGGTGAGGGGGGAGAACGAACGATGGCAGGCGTGATAACCCAAGGCGAAATCCCCCTCACCCCTGTTCCCCTCTCCCGCCAGGGGAGAGGGGAACA
>JACQFH010000068.1 GCA_016200145.1 Planctomycetia bacterium
CGGCCCATTTCGCCCATCACGTAAATCAGCGTCGAATCGAGCAGCCCGCGCTGTTCCAGGTCTTCCACCAGCGCCGGCAACAACGCGTCAAGCACCGGCAGGTTGTGACCCTTCAGCATCGCAAAATTGTTCTCGTGCATGTCGTACGAGTGCCCGTTGTTGCCAAAGATCTCGGCGTGCACGCTGACGAACGGCACGCCGGCTTCCACCAGACGCCGCGCCACGAGCAGGCTCGACGCGCTCAGCGATTTGCCGTAGCGATTGCGGATGGCCGCGGGTTCCTGCGACAGGTCGAACGCGTCGCGCGTCTTGCTCGAACAGAGGAGCGAAAAGGCCCGCGTCTGGAACTTGTCGAGGCGGTCGATGGCTCGCGACCGGCGGACGTCTTCGAACTGACCGTCGATCTGGTCGACAAGCGAACGCCGGCGATCGAGGCGATTGGCCGTCATGTCGGGAAGCGAATCGAGCGAGGGCATCTGAGGCTCGCCCTGCGGAATGACCGGATCGTAGTGGGGCATTTTCGGCGCCCGGTCGAATGTCGGCTGGCACAGGCTGAACAGCGGATCGTACTGCGCCCCCAGGAAACCGCCGTACGGACCAGGACGACGGATCCCCGCATAATTCACGCTCTCGCCCCAGCCGGGGTAACACGGCATGCAGACCGCGCCGGGCAGGTCGGCAGGGCCCATGCCGAGGTACTGGCAGATTGCGCCGATGTCGGGGGGGTCGGTCGGTTCGGCTTTGATCTGGCCGAAATTGCCGCCGGTGAACCCGGTCATCATCGCCAGCGGATTGTGCGCGTTGTAGTTGTGCGTCACGGTGCGCACGACGCACGCCTTGTGCATCCAGCGGGCCGTATTCGCGAGGTGCTCGCAGACCTGAAGGCCGGGGAGCGAGGTGTCGATCGGCTTGAATTCGCCGCGGACCTCGGGGGGCGCCTCGGGCTTCATGTCGAACATGTCCATCTGGCTGGGCCCCCCCAGCAGATTGAACAGGATGACGGATTTGGCGCGCCCGCGCGAAATCGGCGTGCGCTGCCCGGCGGCCGAGTCGGAAGCCTGCAGGAGTCTGGGGAGCGTCATTCCGCTGAAGAGCGACAGGGCGCCGACCTGCATCAGGTCGCGGCGCGTGACGCCGTCGCACAGCCTGTTCACCTGGCCGAGAATCCTGAGCATGGCGGAACGCTCCTTTGCGGAACCGAACGAATCACACGCACACACCAACCGAAAGCACGTGCGTCTGCGACGCACTCCCTCGCTGACGCGTCGGGCTACCATTTGAACTGCTGGCGCTATCGTATCTCATCGGCATCAGAGGGGTCAACGCATCAATGTGCGCTTAAGCGAAGGGGTGAGGCTTGAGGCCTGAGGAATAATACTGGCCGGCCTTCGGCCGGAACCAAAGCTCATAATCCCGGCGCGCCGGGACTACGCGCGGGAAGATGGAAACGGAGTGCACCAGCACATCCGCGGCCATCTGCGTCATCCGCGGTCGCTTTTTATCGTCACGAGTTATAGCGAAGAAATCTGATTCACCTGCCGGATGAACCGGCAGGGGCCTCGCACGGCTCGACCCACTCTACGTTTTCTCACGCCTCAAGCCTGAGGCGAAGCCTCGTCGCGGAACTTGCCCGGCATCCAGAGGACGTCGCGGGTGCCGTCGTCGTTGGCGACGCGGGCCAGCACGAACAGCAGGTCTGAGAGACGATTGAGGTACATCGGAACCTGGCAGTTGATCGACTCGAATTCGGAGAGTTTTAAGACTTCGATTTCGGTTCGCCGGCAGACGGTGCGGGCGTGGTGCAGATGGGCGGCGCCGGCGTTTCCCCCCGGCAGAATGAAGCTCGTCAGCGGCTTCAGCCGTTCATTGGCCGCGTCGATCCAGTGTTCCAGCCGTTCGGTCTGGGCGGCCGTCGCGCGCAACGGCGGATGCTCAGGCGCCTGATCGGATTCGGGGACGCACAAGTCCGCCCCCAGGTCGAACAGGTCGTTCTGGATCTGCTTCAGGTGTTCGGCGATCCAGCCGGGAAGATTCGCCAACAGGGCCACGCCGATCACCGCGTTGAGCTCGTCGATGCTGCCGTAGGCGACGATTCGCGGATGGGTCTTGGGAACACGCGTTCCATCCCCCAGGCCGGTCGTGCCGTCGTCGCCGGTCCGCGTGTAGATGCGGTTCAAGTAAACCATCAGAACCCTCTCGGGGGAAATCTGCGGGCGCGCTGCGCCTGGGGCCCGCGCGGGACGGCGGCCGCCTTCGCGGGCTCGGGCAGGTTCTTGATCAGCTCCTGAAATTCGGGGAGTTCCAGGAGCAGCTTGAGGTCCGGATCTTTCTTCATGAGCTCGACGTCGTCGAAACCCATATCGAGCGATTTGCGGATGTCGGCCAGCGCCGCCTGCTTGTAGTCGTTCATCAGTTTGTCGCGGTTTTCGGCTTTTGGGTTCTTGTGCAGATGCTCGTAGGCCCGGCCGTAAACGCAGGCGGCGTTGTAGTTGAAGATCGCGTTGTTCTGGAATTTGTGGCGATCGGTTTCCAGCTTCTTGACTGCGTCGTCGAGCTTGCCGTCCGCCACTTCGGCGAACCTCTCCTGCTGCAGCAGCACGTGCCCGCGCCCGGACCAGGCGTCTGAAAGTTCCGGATCAAGCTGGATCGCCGAGTCGTAGTGCTCGAGGGCTTCCTTGAGGTTGTTGGCCTGCGACTGCTGCTGCCCGAGCTGGTAGAACGGAAACCCGGGCGAACGCTGGCGGATGGCGATGAGGGCATTGACGGCGAAGGGGCGTTTTTCGGGGCCGCCGTCATCGCGCGCTTTGCGCAGGGCAGCGCGGCATTCGGGCGTGCCCAGCCCGGCGAGGGCATTCGCGACGTACGACCAGACGAACGAACCCGTGCCCTTTTCCAGGCCGTCGATCAGGATCAAAATGGCCTCGGCCGAGCCGTCTTCCTGCAATCCCTGCGTGGCCTGGCTGACGAGGGCATTGTCTGCGGACTGCAGGGCCTGGGGCGCGAGCTGGCGGAAACCGGCCGGATCGAACCGCACCAGAAACCTGAGGACCTCGCCTTTCTCGTGGTTCTGCAGCGCGGCGTAACGGCCGATCAGGAATTTCGCCGTCTGTTCATCTCCGATTTTCGCGAGCGTCTGGATCAGCTCAGCCTTGTTCTGCGTGTCGCCAAACCGCGACAAAAGAAGCGGCAGCGCCCGCGGGTCTTTCACGCGGTCGAGCAGAGGCAGCATGCCGGGCGCTGCGGGCTTTGTCTGGAGGTGTTCCAGCGTGAACTCGACTGCGAGCGCTTCGCTGTCGGGGTCGGTGCGCGCCGCCAGGATACTGAACGCCTGCATTTTGAGGTTCGCGTCGTTGCCTCGCAGCGCGTCGGCCAGCACCGACAGCAACTGCGGGTGCCCGATCTGCACCAACGCGCCGAGGGCCTCGGCACTGAGGCCCGACTGCGGGTCTTTCACGATCGCGAAGATCGCGTCGGACCAGGCCGGGCGCGGATGCGCCGCCAGGATCTTGACAATTGTTTTCTTGGATTCGGAGGGCGAACCGGCCAGGAGCTCGAGCAGGGCGGCATGTGCCGCCTCGTAGCGAGAGCTCGCCAGACCCGAGATCGCGGTGGCCGCGACGAGCGGCGACTCGCTGCGCGCGCATGAAACCAGCTTCGTCAGGGCGTCGCGTTCTCCAAAATTCGCCAGCGCCTGGATGGCCGCCTGCTGAATGACCGGGTCGGCATCGTCAGTGTATTTCAGGACGACGGGCAGCTTGTCGGCCGGCAGCCGGCCGGCCCCCCCGGCCAGCGCCGCGGCGCGCTCCATCGCCGTTCCCGATTGAATGGCACGCAGCACCTCGTCTCGCGGCAGGGCCTCGTACGCGGTGCGCAGCGCCGCCACCACGGCTTCGGATTCGGTCTTGTGAATGCGCTGCACAGCGACGGCCGCCGTCACCGGCACGTAGTTGCTCGGGTAGGCTGAAGTCTGGTTCTCGCCCGGATTGGAATTCGGCAGACGGGCCAGGTGCATTTCACGCAACGACGCGGGCAAGCCCGGAAACTGCTGTTCGTTGAATTGCTGTGCCCGCCCGGCACCGATGGCTGAATTCTGCAGCCAGTGCGACAGCGTGAGCTCGCTGATGCTGCTCCCCTCGCCCCACACAATGACCGCACGCACCACCCGGTCGCCGGCCAGCCGGTCGAGCTCGTCAACCAGCGTCCCCACGTTGATCGTATTCAACGTTCCCGCGATTCGGACCAGTCCCAGGCACTGTCGCGGCCCAAGTCGTTCGATCTTCACGCCGAGCACGTTGCGTTCGGACGCAATCACGTCCAATTCGTGTTCGGCGGCGCCGTACTTGAATTTGAGGGTGATCGCCGGCACGTGGTTGCCGGGGGGCAAATCGGGAAACAGCAGCCAGGTCGACCCCCGGGCGCCGGAGGCAACATTCAATTCCGCCGGCATCGGCAACGACCGGAGCTGCACCGTATTCTGCCCGGCCTGAAACGGGCGGTTCTTGAGCGATTCGGTGGCTTCCTTCACGGAGTACGCCACACCTTCGAAGTTCAAGCGCACGTCCTCGCGCTTTGACTCAATCGGCTGATCGCTCAGGTTGATCAGCGTCAAGCGCGCGACCAGGAATCGCGGATTCGTGTTAGAGCCGTAGTACTCGCTGCCGAGAAACGGGGAATCCAGGACGAATATCACGCGGCGGTCCTGCTTCTCGACCGGCAACTGGCCCGATTTCGCGTGCTGCTCGACCAGCTCGCGATCGGCGCGATTCAACCGTCCCACGAGCTGCTTGAGCTCTACGGCCGAACTGTTTGCGGAATCGGCTGTCTGCGCGGGCGCGGCTTTCTTCGCCGGAGGCGGTACCTGGCCCGCAGCGGGCCGTGGCACGCCGGCGCCGAACGCGATGAGCGCCGCGGCAATGGCATTTATTGTGAATCGTCGCGCAGGCATGTCCGACTGCTCCAGTCTCGGGCGTATCCTGCAAGTCATCTTACCATTCCGCGCCAGGCAAACGTAGGCCAAGGTGCGGTAGCCCGACGCGTGAGCGAGGACGGGTTCACTTACACCCTCGCTGACGCGTCGGGCTACCGTGGTGCGACGCACACCACTGCTAACGCTGCGGGCTGCCATGGGACGTCGTCGCCGCGACGCGCTGGTCGTTGCGGACTTGCATGGCGCCTTCGATGCGCGGGGAATACGCGGCCGGGCGCAGGATGAGGCGCGTGAGCTCGGGCGGGCAGTTGAGGCGCAGCGGGTGCCGGCCGGAGATTCCGCGGCTGACGTACATCAGCGTCGGGCTTTCCCAGAATGCTCCGCACGCATAGCGGGCGCCGGAGATGCTGGGTGAATAGACCGGGCCGAACAGCGGCAGGCGCACCTGGCCGCCGTGATTGTGGCCGGCCAGCATCAGGTTGATCCCGTGACGCCGGGCCCAGGTGAGATTGTCGGGAGTGTGACTGACCAGCAACCGAAACGCGCCGGGCGGCGCGCTCGACAAGTCGGGCTGAGTCCCCATCCACGGCATTTCGCTGCCGCACAAGACGAGCGGCTTGCCGGCGTGTTCGACGACTTGCGACCGGCCAGCGAGATCGTGCCAGCCGAGCTGTTCGAGCCGGGCGCGGATTTCGGCGGTGTTCGTCAGATACGAATCGTGGTTGCCCAGCACGAAGTGACACCCCAGCGGCGCCGAGAGCCTGCCCAGCGTCGCCGGCAGCCATTCCACGAGATCTTCGCGGTCGAGCAGGTCGCCCGTGAAGACGACCAGGTCGACCGGCATCGATTCGGCAATTTCGGCGACGCGTTCGAAATAGGGGCGATCGATCGTCCCGGTAAAGTGCAAGTCGCTCAGATGCAGAATTGAAAGGCCGTCCCATTCGGGAGCGAGCTGCGGCACTTCAAATTCTTTGTCCGAGACGTCGAGCTTGAGGAATTCGTTGCCGGGAAAGCAGGTGAATATCCGGTACGGCCCGGAGCCGACGGGGCGATATCCAAGTTCGGCGGCCACGTCGATCATTCGCGAATGATTGGAAAGCTGCAGCGCCGGCTTGCGCAGCCGACGAACGATCGCCACGGGGGGGACCGCCAGCGCGACGACCGCGCAGACCGCCAGATACGCCAGCAATGCCACGGGCAGTCGATGCCAGCCCTCGTCGTTCAGGAACAGCGCCGGCCCCTTCACCCCCGCATACCACGCGAACAGCGCGGGGAGAATTACAATGACGAGATCGTGCAACTGGCGGCTGCGATGGAGGATCGCCAGAGGGAGCGGCAGGGCGTGCAGTCGATTGATCAGGGCCACGACGAATGCCGCGTGGCCCGCCGCCAGACCGCAAAACAAGGCAAGATTCAGCCAGTTCATCTGCATGATTCGTTTGTAGCGTTGTCGCACCGGATCGACAAGACGCGTTAATTTGCAGAGGCTGGGCAAAGTCAGGCAGGATGCGCGGCGAGAAACTGGCGGATGCGCGGGATGATTGCTTCGTGAGCGTCCTCGAAGACGTAGTGCCCGGCGTCGGGCAGTTTGAGGGCTTCGGCGTCCGGGAATCGTCGCAGGAATTCTTCGAGAAACGCCGGCGTAAAGCACCAGTCGCGCATGCCCCACACGAACAGCATCGGTGATTTTCGGAATTGCGAGAGACCCTCTTCAATCGACGCGAGCGTCGCATAGCTGTGATGTCGCGGAGAAAGTGGAATATCCTGAACGAAACGCAGGATGGCGACGCGATCGTGCCAGTTGGCATACGGCGCCAGGTAGCCGGCGCGAACCGCATTGGTCATGCGCTCGTGGCGGCAGACGGCCATGCTGAGTGCAGCCCGCGCGAAGAGATTGAACCCGCGAACGCCAACTGGCCCCGCAACTGGCAAGCGGCAGGCGGCAATCCGCCACGGCATTCGCTGCGAACGAAAGGCCGCCGTGTTGAACAGGACGAACCGCGAAAATCGTTCGGGCAGGCGCGCGGCCGTCCCCATGCCGATTGCGCCGCCCCAATCGTGTGCCAGCAATGTCACCCGTTGCAGATCGTGGCCGGCGACGAACTGCGACAGATTCTGGATGTGCTTCGCCAGGCGGTATTCGTACTGTTGCGGCTTGTCTGAAAACCCGCAGCCGACGTGGTCGATCGCCAGCACGCGATAATCTCGCGACAGGTCTTTGACGAAATTGCGCCAGGCGAAGCTCCAGGTGGGATTGCCGTGGACGAACAGCAGCGTTTCCCCCGCCCCTTCGTCGAGATAGTGCAGGCGCACGCCGTCGACGTCGAAGAATTTCGACGCGAACGGATACTCAGATTCGAAACCGGCTCGAGAATTCATCGCGTGGCGGATCATCGTAACGGCGTGCTGTTGGCGGGGCAACTTGCGCCGGATAGACTGACGGCGATGCATCTTTGTCGTAGCTGAATTCGCCAGAATTCAGGCGTTCGGCAGATTGCCCGAACTCTGGCGAGTTCGGCTACATGAAATCTCGAGGTGTCTCGTGAACTTTCGCTGGATGCTGGTCATGGGAGTTGGGATTTCAATTTGTGGAGTGAGCAAGATGGCCTGGTGCGGCGAGCCGTCTCGCAATGCGGTGCCGCCAGCCGGCGGCATCACGTCCACGTTTTCGATCGTGGCTGTCGATCCTGAAACAGGGGTCTGCGGCGCGGCGGTCGCCAGCAAATATCCGGCCGTGGGGAAGGTCGTGCCTTACGTGAGGGGCGGCGTCGGCGCCTTCTGCACACAGCACTGGCACAATCCGAAGTACGGAAATCAGGCGCTCGACCTGCTCGCCGCAGGCAAGCCCCCCGAAGAAGTGCTCACCGAGCTGCTGCGAGACGATCCGCAGCGGGAACAGCGGCAACTGGGAATCATCGACGCCAAAGGCCGGGCCGCAAACCGTAATCCTTCGGGCGCCGAGAAGGCAAGCGAGTATTGGGGCGCCATGTCGGGCAAGTTCTATGCGTGCCAGGGAAATACGCTCGCGGGTCCCGAAGTCATCACGGCGATGGCCCGCGCGTATGAGAAAACGGCCGGTTCAGTCGCCGATCGACTGATGGCGGCGCTCGTCGCCGGAGACCGCGCGGGGGGCGACCACCGCGGCCGGCTGGCCGCCGGCATCCGCGTTGCGCACCCCGACCATCCCGGGAACTGGTTCGAGCTCGACGTCGACGACAGCAGTGATGCGGTTGAAGAGCTTGCCCGGAAATACGCTGCTGTCGAACACGCCGCGAAAGGAACCGGGGCGACATCGCGCAAAGTGGAGAATGAAAGCAACCGGGTGCGTCTGATTTTCGACACCGACATGGGGAACGACATCGACGATGCGCTGGCGCTGGGGGTCATTCACGGACTGCAGAGCCGCGGAGAATGTGAACTCCTGGCCGTCACACTCAGCAAAGACAACGAGTTCGCCGCTCCGTATGTCGATCTGGTCAACACATTCTACGGCCGGCCCGAAATCCCCGTGGGCGTCGGCCGCAACGGCAAAACGCCGGAAGACAGCAAGTACATTCGACTGCCTGCCGAAGCGAAAGATGAACAGGGCCGGCAGCGCTATCCGCACCGGCTGAAGTCCGGCAAAGATGCGCCCGAGGCCGTCGGCCTGCTGCGCAAGGTGCTCGCGGCTCAACCCGATGGATCGGTTGTGATGGTTGTCGTCGGATTCTCGACGAACCTGGCGCGGCTGATCGAGTCGCGGGCTGATGAGCATTCGAAACTGCCCGGTCAGGATCTGATCGCACGCAAATGCCGCCTGTTGTCGATGATGGGCGGGATGTTCAGTCCGCAGAAGCGGGAGAAAGAGTACAACGTGTACACCGATCTGGCTGCGGCGAAGAAGGTGTTCGCCGAATGGCCGACACCGGTCGTGGCGAGCGGTTTCGAAATCGGACAGGCGATCAAGTACCCCGCCACGAGCATCGTGTACGACTTTCGGTACGTCGCGCATCACCCGCTGCGCGAGGCGTACGAGCTCTATCAGAAAATGCCGTACGATCGTGAAACCTGGGACCTGACGTCGGTGCTCTATGCCGTGCGCCCCAACCAAGGCTATTTCGGTCTGTCGCAGCCCGGAAAAATCGAAGTCGACAACCACGAGATTACGCAGTTCAAGCCCGCCGAGGGAGGGCCGCACCGGCACCTGACGGTAACGCCCGAGCAGATCGTCAGGGTGCGAGAAGCCCTGGTGCAACTCGCCAGCCAGCCGCCGGGGCCGTAACGAACGCTTTCGCGGTCACCAATCGTGAGTTTGACCTGACCAGAGCCGCGCCCGTCAGGAA
>JACQFH010000687.1 GCA_016200145.1 Planctomycetia bacterium
CAACGTACTCAGGGGAATTGGAACTCCTCCCCGGCAATATTATTGGAACGCCGCGTTCATCGAATCTGAGCAATTGAGCGCGGTGCATGACATTGTCGGCCCGCGATGAGCATTGCAGCGCTCCGGCCGAAATGGCGCGAGTCGATTGATCCTGGTTTCAATTATCCCGAGGGAGCCGCATGAATCCGAAGGAATCGAAGAGCGGCGGGGCGACATTCGTCGAGGAAGTCGAAATCGCCGGGCATATTATCGACAGCCTGATTCTCCCCAAGGTGCTCGATGAGATTGCAGCGTTGGGGGGCCGTCACGACATCATCGAGATCAAGGTCGGGCAGAATCGCAAAGACCCCAGTTTCGCGCGGCTGAAGATCGAGGCCGCCTCGGCCGAAGCTCTGGAACGAATCCTGAAGAGCATCACGCGGCACGGCGCCGTACCTGTGCACGTTCGCGACTGCGAGCTTGTGGCCGCCGACATGGACGGAGCATTCCCTGAAGGGTTCTACTGCACGACCAACGAAGACACTGAAATCCGGCTGGACGACCACTGGCGGCCGGTGCAGCGCCAAAAAATGGATGCCGGCATCAAAGTCTCTGCCGACCGGCAGTCGGGCGAATGCGTGCTGATGGCCGATGTGAAGCAGGGGGAGCAGATCGTCGTCGGGCGGCATGGCGTGCGGGTTCTGCCGCAGGAGCGCGAAGTCCGCAAGCTCGACGCGTTCGGCTTCATGGGAAGCACGGTTTCCAGCGAGAAACCGAAGGCAATCACGATCCGCGAGATCGCGGCTGCCATGCGGCAGGCGAAAGCCGGATCGGGAAAGATCCTGGTGGTCGCGGGACCCGCGGTGATCCATACCGGCTCGAGCGACCTGTTCAGCCAGCTTGTGCGCAATGGATATGTGAATGTGCTGTTCACGGGCAACGCGCTCGCGGCGCACGACATTGAACAGGCGCTGTTCGGAACGAGCCTGGGGGTGTCGATGGAGCAGGGCAAGGTCTGCGAAGGCGGGCACGAGCACCACCTGCGGGCGATTAACCGCATCCGCCGAGCCGGCAGCATCGCCCGCGCCGTCGAGACGGGCACCCTCACGCGCGGGATCATGTACGAGTGCGTGAAGAACGGCGTGCCGTTCGTACTGGCCGGCAGCATTCGCGACGACGGCCCGCTGCCGGAGGTCATCACCGACAGCCGCCAGGCCCAGAAGGTGATGCGCGACATGACGGACGGCGTCACGATGTGCCTGATGATCGCCACGACGCTGCACTCGGTGGCCGTTGGAAACCTGCTGCCGGCGCGCGTGAAAGTCGTGTGCGTCGACATCAACCCGGCGACCGTCACCAAACTCGCCGACCGCGGCAGTTTTCAGACGGTGGGCCTCGTGACCGATGTTGAACCGTTTCTGCGAGTGCTTGTCACGGAGCTTGAGAAGTCAGACGTCGCTTAACCGCGACCCGGCACACCATCATGCCGATTTCGACAGGGGGAGCAACTTGGGGATCGGGACGCGGATTCCGACGACGCTGCCATGCCGCAGCGTCAGCTCTCGAAAGCTTGCCTGCAGAAATTGAAACAATTCGTCAGGCGGGCTGGAAGCCAGATAGCGGTCGACCAGCGACTCCATGGCGCGGTCGTACTCTTTCTGACTGTGCGAATGGACGTGATAGTGCCCGGGAAGGCGGCGGATGTCGCCGTCAAAATGGGGGCTGATGTGATACAGTTCGTGCATCACGGTGATCAGCTTCTCGCGGAACGACTGTTCCAGGAACCGTGGCAGATAAAACGTCAGGATGTACAGCATTTCGACGTCGCCGGCGTACCAGCGCTGGATTGTCCAGACCCTTCCGCGCCGGCGGGTGTAAAGCTGGCCTCCTTCGAACCGCAGCGGTGTGAGCTTGGCCTGCATGCCATACGAGACACGCCGCCGGGCCTGGGCAAACGTCACGGCCACCTGATCCATGCGCAGGTGCTCGAATTCAGTCAAGCGCCCGGCGATGTCGTCGCACAGGTCGCGCATCGCCAGGGTGAAGTCGAACGGCTGGGCCGCTGCCATGCTGTGGAGAATCCTTTCTCGCGCCGGTAAGGCAGTAAGCAGGCCGCATTTCAGCAGAATCGCCGAGATCGGAAAAGGGCAAAACCGAGCGGGAAACGTGCCACTGCTCACCGCCGGCAAAGTGAACTTCAGTTCACCGCGACGCGGGCGTTAGCCAAGAAGACCGAGCGGCAATCAAGTGTCGCGTGGGCTGTGCCCAGCAGGACGATTACGACGCGGGCTGCTCGAGGGCGGCGGGGGTCGCCGAGGGAACGACGGCTGGCGCTGCCGCCGGGGCCGTGCGGGCGCGGCGCTGGCGGACCCGATCGTGAACCCCGACGAACTCGATCAGGGCCTGTGAACCGCCGTCGCCCAGCCGACGGTCGGTGATCCGCACGATCCGCGTGTACCCGCCGTCGCGAGATTCAAACCGCTTGGCCAACTCGTCGAACAGGATCTGCACGGCCAGCTTGTCGCGCAGCAGCGCGAACGCCTTGCGGCGTGACCTGACCGCCGGGGCGATTGCCTGGTTCCACTTCTGGTACTGGTCTGATTCCTTCCACGTCTTCCATTCGGTCGAGTTGCGCTTGGCCGTCGTGGCGAACGCCACCGCCTGCTGTTCGTAAACGGCGGCCTTGCGGGCGATCGTCACCAGCTTCTCGATGAAGGGGCGCAGCTCTTTGGCCTTGGCGACGGTCGTGATGATCCGTCCCTGGACCTTGGGCTTATTCGGGTCGTCATCCCCGGGCCGCAGCGTGCGAATGAAGCTGGCCGCCATGTTGCGGAACATGGCGTGGCGGTGAGACGCATTCCGGCCGAGCGTGCGGCCCTTGATTCTGTGTCGCATGGGAAGATTGCCGATCTGTGACTGTCGAATCCGCCGAGCGGCCCCGGCGGCAGCGAGTTTCGTTCGATGAATCCAGTACGTGTTTCGATTAACTGCGCGACGACTGCGGAAGCCGCATCCCCAGCCGCAGGCCGATTGCCTGCAGCCGGTCGCGAACTTCCTGCAGCGTCGTTTCGCCGAAGTTGCGGACCTGCAGCAACTGGTCGTCGGTTCGTGCGACCAGGTCGCGAACCGTATTGATGCCTTCCGATTCGAGACAGTTGGTGGCCCGCACCGAGAGATTGAGCTCGGCCAGGCTGCGAGTGAGCTTCTCTTCGAGCTCGAGATCGAGCGGCGAGTAGCCCGTCGCTTCCGACATGCCCTGCAGGCCGCGGTCGGGGGGCATCTCCGGACCGGGTTCGCGGTAGGTGACGAACGGGTTCAGGTGCTTCCTGAGGATCTTGGCGGCCTCGACCAGCGCCATATCGGGCGTAATTGTGCCGTTGGTCCAGATTTCGATCATCAGCTTGTCGTAGTTCGTCCGCTGGCCGACGCGCGTGTCTTCGATCTTGTAGCGGACGCGCGTCACGGGCGAATAGATGGCATCGACCGGAATAATGCCGACCTCGGGATTGCGCTGATAGTGCTCGGTCGCGGGGACGTACCCGCGGCCGTTTTCAACCGCCAGCTCCATCAGGAACGGAACGTCGTCGGTCATCGTGGCGATGACGAGGTTTTTGTTGAGAACTTCGACCTGGCCGTCGGTGATGATGTTGGCCCCGGTCACCACGCCGCGAGTATGCTGCTCGATCCGCAAGGTGCGCGGCTCGGCACTGTAGTTCTTGACAACGAGCGACTTGATGTTGAGGACGA
>JACQFH010000688.1 GCA_016200145.1 Planctomycetia bacterium
CCGACGGCAACGCGCGGCCGGCCCTTAGACTCCAGATGGCCGTACTGCAATCGCTCACCCTGGCCGATCGGATCGAAAATAAGGACGACATATCCCATTCGCGCGAGTCCCTGGGCGAACGACTGGTACGCCTCGGCCGCCTTGCCGTTCTCCGAGTGGCCGCAACTGCCGACGACACCCGGGAGCGGAAATTTGCGATTTTTTGGCACGTACAAATTGGCGGTGACGAGAAACGCGGGACGGCTTTCGAAGATCACTTTCTCGATGCGATAGGCATCGCGCTCGACGACGCCGGTGATGCGCGGCGCCAGGGGCGACTTTTCGGGGAAGGGGGCGAAACAGCGGGCGATTTTCCGGCGCACGTCGGCCACGTAGGCTTCGGCGTCGGCTTTCGTCGTCAGGTTCGCGCGGGCCAACTGGCCGGCGACCTCGGCCGCCCGCACTCGCTGCACGAAATGTTCCTGCACCATCCGCGGAAACCGATTGAGCGGCGACAGCGAACCGGCCGGCGGAGTTTCCTGGGCAGTCAGGTTGCCGCCAGTTCGGTGGATCAGTCCCGTGCCAATTGCCGCAAGTGCCAGAGATCCGAAACACTCACGGCGAGACAGCAATTGGACATTTGAGATAGTCGTCATTGGAAAGTTCTCCCGGCGGCCCAGAGTACACGGTTCTGCGCACCAACTTCAAGGAGAATCTGATTCACCTGTGGGTTGAAGGGCAGAGGGTTGCATGCAGAAGTGCCCCGACCGATTCTTCGGCGGCCGGGACACGGCACTCGCAGGGGACGGATGCGCCTGATCGCGGTCGTACAACTGTACCGGCATTCAATCGTCGTTTATGCTAAGCGGCATGCGTTCGCGAAAATCGGAAGCCTCGATCAGTTTGGAGCCGCGCATGTCACGACATATTCTCTCTCGTCGCGGGCTGCTGAATTTGTACCGGACTGCCGCAGCCCTCGCAGTGTTATTCGTCGGACAATCGCTCCTGCAAGCCGAGGTGAAGGTGACGACGCACACGTATAAACAGGTCGGCGACCTGAAGATCAAAGCGGACGTGCACACGAGCGGCGAGCGGGCGATGCGGCCGGTGCTCGTCTGGATTCACGGCGGCGCGCTGATCATGGGGAATCGGGAAGGGATTGATCAGCGCCTCAAGCAGGCCTGTCTCGACAGGGGACATGCCGTCGTGTCGATCGACTATCGGCTCGCGCCCGAAACGCAGTTGCCGCAGATCATCGAAGACATCGAAGACGCGTTTCGCTGGGTTCGCGAGAAAGGCCCCGAGTTGTTTGGGGCCAATCCGAACGCGATCGCCGTTTCTGGCGGTTCGGCAGGCGGTTACCTGACTCTGGTCACAGGCTACCGCGTCAAGCCGCGGCCGCAGGTACTGGTGGCGTTCTGGGGCTATGGAGACCTTGTGGGGCCGTGGTACAGCGAACCCAGCCCCCATCTGCGGCACCACGAAAAGAAGCTGACGCGCGAGCAGGCCTTTCAGCAGGTATCGGGGCCGGTGATCTCGGACGCGCGCGACCGGAAAGGTGACGGCGGTGGATTTTATCAGTACTGCCGCCAGCAGGGCCTGTGGCCGAAGGCCGTCTCGGGCTGGGACCCCAAAACCGAGCCGGAGAAATTCGCACCGTTCATGCCCGTCAAAAACGTTACTTCCGAATATCCGCCGACGCTGATGATCCACGGTGAGACCGACACCGACGTACCCCACGAGCAGTCGGTGATGATGGCGGCGGAACTCAAGCGCAACAAGGTCGAGCACCGGCTGATCAGCGTGCCGGGGGGCGAACACGGCCTTCCCGGAATCGACCGCACGATCATCGATGAAAACTATCGCCAGGCGATCGAGTTTATCGAAGGGCACCTCAAGCGCTGAGTATTCCTGGCGACAGCGAATGCAGACAAGGAGAGGGGAGACAAGGAGAAAACGGAGAAAAAATGCAGAAGTGCCGGCATTTCTCGACTTTTCCTTGTCTCCCCTGCTCCTGATCTCCCCCTCTTTTCACCTTGGGGTATCGCTCTATCAAGCAATAATAGCGCGACGCGGCGCGCTAAGCCCCGATAGGGATTTTGCCCCCATTTGACCAAATCTGGCAGAATTCCCATTCCCTCAAAGCGGCTATTTTGGTTACAACACCCGCCCGGCGGGCCGATGTCGTACTCAAAGTTCCAAGGAGGGAATTGTTATGAGCCGCATCATTTCTGTGATTGCGCTCGTTCTGGCCGCCATCATTCCGGTTTCCGCACTGGCCCAGCAGCCAGGCGACACGGTTGTCGCGACGCGCGACGCGCAGATCAAGATCGGCGACGCCGTCCTGCAGACGCTGGCGCCGGGACAATACGTCACGGTTTACGCCGTGCAGGGGGACTGGCTGTGGGTTTCGCGCGAAGCGACTGGCTGGATCGCCAAGGCCGACGTCGACACGCCCCAGCGCGCCGTCGAACAGTTCTCGGTGAAGATCGGGCAGAACGCCTGTGATGCGGATGCATTCGTCGCACGCGGCAACGCCAAGCTGTGCGACGGCCGCTTCGACGACGCGATCGAAGATTACACCGAAGCGCTGCGTCTCGATTGCAGCAAGGTTGCGGCGTTCACGAATCGCGGCATCGCGCAGACAAACGCCGATCGCCTCGACAAGGCGATGGCCGACTTCAACTCGGCACTCAAACTCAACTGCAACTCGGCCGAAGGCTGGTTCCTGCGAGGGTCGCTGCGTGCGCAGACCGGCCGACACGAAGAAGGCATTGCGGATCTGACGGAATGCCTGCGACTGAGCCCCCAGCACGCCGCCGCGTTTCGAAACCGCGCCCTCGCCTGGGGCAAGCTGAAACAGTACGCGAAGCAGGTCGAAGACCTGAACCGGGCGATCGAACTCAACAAGAAAGACGGGCTGGCGTTCACCAGCCGCAGCGCCGCGTATCTTGAGCTGGGTCAGCTCAATGAGGCGCTGGCCGATGCCGAGAAGGCCGTCAAGCTCGAGCCTGAATTCGCCCCCTCGCACGCCAATCGCGGGGCGATTCGCCTGGCGCGAGGCGAGCTCGACCAGGCGCTGCGCGATCTCGACGAAGCGATGCGGCTCGATCCTGAGAACGCGAGCGTGCGCGAAAGCCGCGGCGCGGCGTTCCGCGAACGCAAGGAGTTCGAAAAGGCGCTCAAGGAATTCGACGTGGCGATCCGCCTCGATCCCAAAAAAGGCTCGCCGTATCGCAATCGCAGCGAAGTCTGGTTCGACCAGGCTAATTACGACCGGGCCCTCACCGACCTCAACGAAGCGATTCGGCTCGATCCGCGTTCGGCGCAGGCCTTCAACGCGCGGGGGGCGGTGTGGGCGAAAAAGGGAGTCAATGACAAAGCACTGGCCGATTTCAACGCGGCCATCAAGCTCGACGCAAAATACGCGCTGGCCTACCAGAACCGGGCGGGAATCTGGCTTCTGCTGGGAAAGTTCGACAAAGCAATCGATGACGCGGGGGCGGCGATCGAGCTCGATGCCTCGCTGCCGATGGCGTACATCAACCGCGGGGCTGCCTGGAGCAACAAGGGCCTGTACGAAAAGGCGCTCACTGACCTCAACGAAGCGATTCGCCTGAATCCGCGCGAGCCGCAGGCCTACAGCAACCGCGGGGCCGCCGCCACCGAGCTCAAGCGCTTCGAGCAGGCCCTGAGCGACCTGAATGAAGCCATTCGCCTCGATTCCAAGCTGGGCGACGCCTATGTCAATCGCAGCCGTTACTGGCTGTTCCAGGGCGAATACGACAAGGCGTTCGCCGACGCCGAAATCGCCATTCGCCTCGATCCGGCCGATTACCAGGCGTTCAGCAACCGCAGCAAGGCGCGCCTGGGGCTCAAGTATTACAGTGAAGCGATTGAAGATGCCACCGAGGCCATTCGCCTGGGGGCACACGCCGGAGACGTTTACGACACCCGCGGCGCCGCGCGGCTCGTGACGAACGACGCCGAAGGCGCAATCGCCGATTTCAACACGGCCCTGCAGCTCAATCCGAAAGACGTTTACGCCCTGAGCAGCCGCGGCAGCGCCCGCTTCAAGGCCGGTGATTACGAGCACGCCGTCGAAGACCACTCCAAAGCCATCAAGCTCGATCCTTCGGCGACAAGCTACAACAACCGGGGCTTTGCCTACGCGCGGCTCGGCAGGTACGAACTGGCGATTTCCGATTACAACTCGGCACTCAAAATCGACTCGAAAGACCTGACGCCGCTCTGGAACCGCGTGGCAGCGAGGATGGATCAGCGCCGCTACGACAAGGCGATTAAAGACCTGACGTTGATCCTGTGGCGCGAACCGCAGAATCCGCACGCGCTCGAGCAGCGCGCCCTGTTGCACTCCGCCTGTCCCGAAGATGACCTGCGCGACGCGAAGCAAGCTCTAATCGATTCGACGAAGTTATGCGAGCTGACGGGCTGGCAGCACGCCGAGGGCCTGCACGTGCTGGCGGCCGCCCATGCCGAATCGGGCAATTTCAAGAAGGCCGTGGAATACGAGATGACGGCGATCCAGGCCACTCGCGACGAGACGGCCCGGCTGCGCTACGAAGCCAATCTGAAGCTCTACCGGCGCCGCCAGCCGTTCCGCCTGAATCCCGCAGAAGAGGTGCAGATCCTGCCGACGTCGGGCGAAAAGGAAGAAGACGAAGAGCCGTCCATCAAGTAGCCTGCTCTGCGAGCCGGCCTCGGCACCTTGAACCTGCCGCCAATGACGCTGCTTTTTTTGCTCCTGCAATTCTGCCGGGAGCGGGCTTGTGCTACCTTGTGGCTCGACACGAGCCCCCGGGCGGCGCGACTGCGGCGGGCAAAACCGTCGGCCAGGCGCCGGCGTAGAACGTTCGGCACAGGCCCACACGAGTTGTACCATGCTGGATCTGGAGAAGCTGCTGGCTGGTGAGCGCGAGAGCC
>JACQFH010000689.1 GCA_016200145.1 Planctomycetia bacterium
GACAGGACGGACGTGGCAGGTTGGAAAACCTGCCCTATGGCGCCGGTTCCAGCAAGTTCTTGAGCGGCACGACGGCGCCATTCTGGGCGCGGCTTTCTTCGGCGGCTTGGAGCAGGGCGAAGATTTCCAGCGTCTCGGAAGGCTTCACGGGGACTTCGCCCCCTTTGAAGAATTTGGCCAGCTCAATGGCCAGGCCGCCGTAGCCCATGTATTTGTCGTCGGTCGGGACGATTCCTTTGACGGGGACGCCGTGGCCGTAGATACCGGCGGTCGAGACGCCTTTGTCGCCGAAGACCGTCGCGCTGTATTTCACGGCGCCCGTCTTGATGCCGCGATACGTGGCAACGCGGCCGTCGACCCACACGGCCGTGATCGACTCGACCGTGGGCGACGACGTACACGACACGCGCACGCATCCGGCGCCCATGATTGTGTACATCGTCTCGATGCTGTGCAGAGAGCGGGTGAACTGGTCGGCGGCGGTCGCCTTCACGTCGTAGCCGCCATACACGTCGCAACCCAGGACCTGGCCCACTTCAGGATGGTTGCGCATGCCGAAGAACCCCGGACTGTAGCGGTGCTGCGAGCAACTCCAGCAGGGGACCTTCATCGCTTCAGCCAGTTTCATGATTGCAATCGCGTCGGCGGGCACGGCGGCCAGTGGCCGGCCGATGAACAGGCGCTTCCTCGCCTTGAGCACGGCTGTCGCCTGCTCCAGATGCCGGCGGCCATCCAGGCTCCAGATCATGACGGCGTCGCAAAGTTTCAGCAGCTCATCGATGGAACCGACCATCTGCACCGGCGGCGCATTGTCTTTCGGGTCAGTCGCCGACTGATACAGGCCGAGCATCTGCTTCTTCCACTTTTCCGTGAGCTCGGCGCTCTCCGGATACTCGGCACTGGTGACCGGATACGCGGCAACGACCCGCAAGCCGGCAAAGTCCCCTTCGGCTTTCGGATTATTGAAGAACTGGACGTACTCGACCGCCTGGTAATTGTCGAAACCGAGAATCCCAATCCGCACCGGCTCGCTGGCTTGACCGCGAGGATTTGGGGAGAGGATCGCTACGGCGGCGACAATCCAGACGATGTGTTTCATGGGATTTTCCCAGAAGATAACAGCGCGGCATGCAACTACTTTAACCACGATCGGGCGCCGTCGCGACGGTTGCTGGCTTGACCGCGCACGGAGTGCCTCCGTAGCATGGAATTCCGACGCTGCGGGGCAGATTTCCAGCGGCAAGGGCCGCCTTGACGTATCAGGTTGGCGAGCCGCAACTTCGGTCACATCTATGATTTTCGGGTTCATGCCGTCCCGGAGTGCTCCGGATGCAGCGGTGTTGGCAGTTTTCTCCATTAATATTAATTCTCGATTTCGAGCCGTTCAGTGCCTGATCCCGAAAAGCCGCATTCTGTAGCCGCCGGTACGCCTTCGCTCCCCGCCGACGGGACTCAAACAAAGCCCGACTCAACGACCAGTTCGCCCGAAACCGGGGGCATGCGGCCGGTCGATGAATTCGACGATTATGAAGAGCTGACTCCCGAGATTGCCGAAGAAGAGGCGATCCGAAACGATTTTGTGATCCGCTGGGCCGTTGTCCTGCTCGCTTTTCTGCTGGCGAGCACGCACATCGCCGAATCGGCCAGTCTCGTTCACGTGAAGACCGGACAGTACCTGGCGTCGCACGGAATTCTCCCTCCGCGGACCGATGTCTTCTCCTATACGGCGTCCGATCGTCCGTGGGCCAACCTGTCGTGGGGATTTGACCTGCTGGTGGCGGGGATTCATGCGATCGGTTCGTTCACGGCCCTCTCGGCGGTGAAGGCGGTGGTCGTGGCGCTCATCTTCTGGCTGATCAGCCGCATCAGCCGGCCGGGAACGCCGACCTGGTGGGGGTCGATTTGCGGCACGCTGGCCCTGCTGGGATGCCACCTGCGCATGCCGCTGCAGCCAATGATCGTGACGTATCTGGGGCTGGCGCTGACGATGTGGCTGATTTATTCGTGGCGCGAGTCGCCCGACAAGCCCAACCGGCTGCGAATGCTGGTCCCGCTGATGCTGCTGTGGTGCAATTTCGATTCGCGAGCCTGGATGGGCGTGGCGTTTGTGCTGCTGTACGCCGCCGGCGACGCACTGGGAGCGTGGCTGAAATCGCCGGCCGCCCTGGCAGGCCCCGCGCGCAAGCAACTCTGGCAGATGCTGGGGATTTCGGTCGCCGTCATGGTGGTGCACCCGTTCTGGTGGAAGTCGCTGGCGGCGCCTTGGTTTCTTTACAGCGCCGAATACCCGGCACTTCGCGATTACATCCTGGAGACCGTCATCGATCCGACGCGCACCAATCCGGGGAACGCCCTGACGTTCTTTCCGATGACGATCGAAGAGCTGTGGGCCTGGCCGCACATGAACCTGGGAATTCTGTCGTCGCTGGCGGTGATCGGCCTGGCGATCGTCTCGTTTCTTTTGAATCGCGCACGTCTCGACTGGGGCCATCTGGCGGCCTTCCTCGGATTCGCACTGCTGGCCGTCGCCTGCCTCAACGAGCTGCCGGCAGCGGCGCTTGTCGCGGCTGTCGTGGCGACGCTGAACGGCCAGAGCTGGTACGCTGCCGCGTGCCGGCAGACCTATTCCATCGAAACCGGCGAGCTGCTGTTTTCTCGCGGCGGCCGCGCGCTGACGGTGCTGGCGCTGGCGGCTCTGGGGTTCTTCGGCGGGACGGGACGGTTGCGCGATGCATCGGCGGCGCGTCCGGGCTACGGTCTCGATCAGACGCTCGAGATGCAGGTCAACGACCTCGAGAAGCTGCTGGCCGGCGACGCCAGCTTCGATCATCGCCCTTTCAACTCGCTGCTCTCGCAGGGAGACCAGTTGATCTGGGTCGGTGAAAAGGTGTTCTGTGATCAGCGCGTCGGCCTCTATTACGGACCCGACGACGAGTCGAACCTGCTGCGCCGGCACATTTTGACCCGCGATGCGCTGCGCGGACCGCGAAGCGCGGCTGCGAAGCAGCGCAGCGCCTCGGTGCGCGGCGACGCCTGGCAGAAGACGTTCGATCAGTATGGCATCTCGCACACCGTCGTGCGGCTGCTCGTCGAGCGCGACTACGATCTTCTGGCCGAGTTGTTGCAGCAGCCGCGGGACTGGGAATGGACGAAACTCGGCGCCTCGAGTGCGGTCTTCTATCGGACCAGCCTGAAGGGGGACGAGGCCGAAAAGTATCAGGCCTATCTCGATGCGAACCGCATCGATTTTCGCAAAGAAGCCTACGAAGATCAGGTGCCCGACGTGACGCATCCGGCACTGGCGGTGCGATCGCGGACGGTCCGCGCGCCGTCGTTCTATAAGAAATATTTCTGGTCGACGAAGGTCGAATCGTCGCCCGAAATCAGCGAAGGGCTGCAACTGGCCAAGCTGGTGGCGTTCCGGCTGCCTCCGCGCCTGGACTTTTCGCGCACGGCGATGGCCTACCTGGCGATCCGCCGCGCGCAGGAGGGGCTGGCCAAAGACCCCGACGACGTCAAGGGTTACCTGGTGCTGGGTCAGGCCTACGATTTTCTGTCGCAAATCGAATATCAGGCTTCGCTCGGCACACGTCCGCCGCGCAGCGGCATGCGGTACCTGCAGGCCGTCGCGGCCTACAATCAGGCACTGATCGGCGAACCCGACAACCTGCTGGCGCATCGTCAACTGCTGCAGATTTACAGCGAAGCGAAGAAGCTCGATCTCGGCTTCCGGCACCTGCAGGCCCTCGACGACGACATGCTGACTCATCCCGATCACTACAGTCCGGATGAAACGAAGGCGGTCGGACAGCAGATCAAAGAGGTTGCTGGCGCGATCAAGCAGATTGAAAAGGGATTGCCCGACGCCGGCGCCGGAACCGGGGATTCGAAGAATTCAATGCAGCGTCTGCAGACATTCCTGCAGCAGCAATGCCTGCTGCGGGCGCTGGCCGAACTCGAACGCGACGGGAAGCAATCGAACCCCAACCCGCAGATTGAACAGTTGCGGATCGGGTTGTTGCTTGAGGCGGGGCGCGTCGAAGAGGCATACGACGCGGCCTTGCGATTTTCGGCAATGGCCGACATGAACGGGGTCTCGACGTGGGCCGACATCGTCGCCGTGGCATGCCTGCCACAAGCCGACTACGACGCGGCGAAACGACACTGGGAAGCGGCCGGCAACGAGCTCGACCGGATTGCGCTGGCACGATTGCTGATGTCCGCGCCGCCGCGGACGGGCGATCCGGCAAGTCCCTGGCCGCTGACCACGACGACCTCGGCGCTCACTTACTTTTACCAGAATCCAGAAGAGGTCGCGTCGACGAAACTGAGCGTGGCGCTGGCGCTGTTGGAACAGGGGCGGGTCCGCGCGGCCGAGCAGGCGTTTCGCGACGTACTGGCAATTTCCCCGAACAGCAACTTCCGGCCGTTCGTCAGGTTCTATCTTTCAGAGCTGACCTTCGGCAAAGAAGTCATCGACCTCGTGCCCCCGGCAAATCGCGTCGTCGAAGAGTTCACTCCGGAAGAGTCCGAGTAGCCTGCTCCGCGTTCACGGGCGACGACCTCGGCGAGGCGAAAATCTTCGATAAAAGTTCCCCCGGCCACGCCAATTACCTTTGACGGGGCGGCGGCGGGGGTCTTATCATGGCCAATATAAACGATTATTGATCCGGTCCTTCCCGCGCTTCGGGCCGGCCGGCGCGTTCCCCACCCGAGAATGTCATTCCCGCGAAATGAGTTGCGGCAAATTTTCGTGCTTGCCGACAGCTTCCGACCTGCAACTGCAATCCTGTTCGGCCCGCCGGATACGCCGCGGCGCCCGACGCTGGCCATTAGGTCCCGCCGCCGATACCGGCGCACGGTATAAGAGCACATTCTGAAACGCGTTTATCGTTCGAAACGGATCACCACCTGCTGAAGTTGAAACGGAGTAACACCTGATGCACCGATTGTCGCGCCCGGCTCCAAGTTTCGTCTGTGTTTGCCTGACGTTGATCGCGTTTTCGGATCGTTCGTGGGCGCAAATCCCGTCAATCGGGGCGACATTGCCGCAGGGGGCGGCTCCGGGACAAACGGTCGACGTGAAAATCCGTGGAGGGGGCCTGGCGGGCCCGACGCAGTTCTGGTCGAGCTTTCCGGCCGAGGCGACGTTGCCAACCGAGATCGCCGGGAACGGTACGAACGCCGGCGAGATCACTTATCGCCTGAAGCTTCCCGCCGACGCGCCCCCGGGCGTGCACGGGCTGCGCGTGGCGACGGCCAAGGGCATCTCGAACCTCAAGCTGTTCGTCGTCGACGACCTGCCGGCGGTCGCCCAGACCAAACCCAGCGCGACGGTCGCCACGGCCCAGGCGCTGACGCTGCCCGTCGCCGTCGATGGCTATGTCGACAACCTGGCTCGCGACTACTACAAGTTTCAGGTCGCGGCCGGGCAGCGCGTCGCGATCGAAGTTCTGGCCCGCCGACTCGGGAGCCCGCTCGATTCGACGATCCGGCTGCTTGACGCCAAGGGGCGCGAACTGGCCTACAACGACGACGCCCCGGGGCTTGGCTCCGACTCGATGATCTCGCACACGTTCAAGGACGCCGGCGAATATGTGCTGGAAGTGCGCGACATCCGCTATCAGGGTGGAGGCAATTTTCTGTACCGGCTGCGGATCGGCGACTTTCCGTGCGTGACGGTCCCCTATCCGATGGGGATCCAGCGCGGCGTTTCGGCGGCTGTTGCGTTCGCCGGCGCGACTGCGCAAGACGTTGCCCCCATGCCGCTGAACGTGGCAGGTGACGCCAGCGTCGACTGGCTGCCGGTGGGAGCGAAATTGCCCGGGGGCAAGAGCAGTGGATTCGCCGTGCTGTCGGTCGGTGGAACGCCCGAAGCAGTCGAAGCCGAGCCGAATAATGAACCCGCCAAGGCGACGCGCGTTCCGCTGGGAGCGTCGCTCAACGGTCGCATCGACCAGCCGCGTGATGTCGACTGCTACACCATGACCGCCAAAGCCGGTCAGCGCTTCGTGTTTACTGGAGTGACCCGTTCTCAGGGCTCCCCCAGCAACCTGTTCCTGAGGCTGCTCAAATCGGATGGCGCCGAAGTCGCGGCCGCCGAAGGAGTGGGGCCCAGCGAGGGGGTCATCAACTACACGTTTCCGGCCGACGGTGACTACACGCTGGAAGTCAGCGAACAGACCGGTTTCGGCGGCCCGGAATTCGCCTATCGCATTGCGGTGACGCCGCACGAAGAGAAATTCGAGCTGTCCGCCTCGGCTGACACGCTGAACATTCCGCTGGGAGGCCTGGCGATGGTCACCGTGGCGGCCGTCCGCGGCAGTTTCGGCGGGCCGATCGAGCTGTCGCTGCTCGACCCGCCGCCCGGAATCACGGCGACACCCGTCGTCATCGGTCCGGGGCTGACGTCGACCGTGATGACGATTCAATCCGACGCCAGCGTTGCTCCTGGCAAGATTTATCCCGTGCGAATCGCCGGCAAGTCGCAGGCGGGGAACGTCGCGGGTCAGGCCATCGCAACCGTCACCGCGGCACAGAAAACTGCCTTCAGCGGACTGTCGGTACCGCCGCAGTTCCTGTCGCGAAACATCGCCGTGGGGGTCAACCCGGCACCGTTCTTCACTCTTAAGACCGACAAACCCGAGGTCGTGTTCGGGAAAGACCTGTCGGCCACGGTGAAGATCGTC
>JACQFH010000680.1 GCA_016200145.1 Planctomycetia bacterium
CCGTATCAGCAATGACATGATGGAACAATCAATATGGCCAACGTCTTCAAGCTGGAGGAGCTTCCCGGGCCGATCGCCGTCTTGACGTTCGACACGCCCGACAAAAAAGTGAACACGCTCGGGCGGACGGTTCTCGAAGAGCTGGGCCAGATCTTCGCCGGGCTCGAAAAGCGGACCGACCTGCACGGGCTGCTGTTGCGCAGCGGCAAACCGGGCCAGTTCATCGCCGGGGCCGATCTCAACGAGCTGGGAGCGCTCGTGTACCTGACGGCCGACCAGCTTCGCGTCGCCCTGAGCGGCGGGCATGCGCTGTTCGACCGTGCCAGTAATCTCCCTTTCCCGACGGTGTCGCTGATTGACGGCCCCTGCATGGGGGGTGGGACGGAACTGTCGCTGGCACTCGACGAACGGCTGGCGTCGAACAGCCCGAAGACGCGCATTGGCCTTCCCGAAGTGACGATCGGCCTGATTCCCGGCTGGGGCGGGACGCAGCGACTGCCGCGCCTGGTCGGGTTGCATCACGCGATCGACATGATCTGTTCGGGGGAGCCGGTCACACCGCAGAAGGCAAGTGCGATCGGCCTGGTGTTCGACGCTGTGCCTGCTGAAAAACTCGTGGAAGAAGGCTGCCGCGTCGTCGAATACCTGTATTCGTCCGGCGAGTGGAAAAAGACCCGCGTCAAACGCCGCCAGCCGCTGGGCCTGAGCATGGACCAGATGCTGTTTTCGTTCGCGTGTGCCGAGGGGCAGATCAAGGCCAAGACGAAGGGCCAGCCGTCGGCGTCGCTGGTGGCGCTCAAGGCGCTGCAGAATGGCGTCAACCTGCCGCTCGACGAAGGTCTGGCGGTCGAGCGCAAAACCGCCGAAGAAGTCGTCGGCAGCGAAACGTCGGCGAACCTGATCGGCGTCTTCTTCATGAACACGGCCCTGGCGCGCGATCGCGGCGTCGCCGATGAGACGATTCAGCCGCGGCCCGTCCGCCGGGTCGGGGTTCTCGGTTCGGGGTTGATGGGGGCCGGGATCGCCACCGCCCACGCGCGCAGCGGCATTCCCTGTGCGATGGTCGACGTCAGCGAAGAGCGCCTGGCCGACGGCATGGCCCGCGCCCAGAAGGTCGTGATGAGCCGCATCGAGATCGGCCGCGCGACTCCGGCCGATATGGTGCAGCTCCTCAGCAACCTCAGCACGTCGACGTCGCATTCGCTGTTCGCCGATTCCGATGTCGTCGTCGAGGCCATCACCGAGAACGAAGAGCTGAAGACACAGGCCTACCGCCAGCTTGCCGGCGTGATGCGCGACGACGCCATCCTGGCGACCAACACGTCGACGATTTCCATTACGCGCATGGCCAAGGCGACGAAGCACCCCGACCGCTTCGTGGGCATGCACTTTTTCCTGCCGGTCGACCGCATGCAGCTCGTGGAGGTGATTCGCGGCGAAAAGACGAGCGACGAAACGGTCGTCACGATCTTCGAGCTGGCCCGCAAGTTACGCAAGACGCCCATCGTCTGCAATGACTGTCCCGGGTTCCTCGTCAATCGCATCCTTCTGCCCTACATGAACGAGGCGTTGCTGCTTTTGCTCGAAGGGGCGAGTATGGACCAGATCGACAAAGTCGTCACCCGCTTCGGGTTCCCGATGGGGCCGATCGCGCTGCACGATATGGTTGGTCTCGACACGGCGTTCTACGCCGGCAAAGTGATGATCGCCGGTTACCGCGACCGGACGGTCGAAACGCCGATCCTGGGAGACCTCGTCAAAGCCGGTCGCCTGGGGAAGAAATCGGGGGCCGGTTTCCGCAAGTTCGTCGGCAAGAAGGAAACTCCCACGGCCGATCCCGAATTCACGCCGATCCTCGAACGCAATCGCATTTCCAACCGCCAGGTGAGCGACGAAGAAATCGAAGAGCGTCTGCTGCTGTCGATGCTGCTGGAGGCGGTGCGCTTGCTCGAAGAGCGGATCGTCCGCGAGCCGATGCACGTCGACATGGGTCTGATCCTGGGGATTGGCTTTCCGCCGTTCCGAGGCGGGCTCCTGAAATGGTGCGACAACGTCGGCGCGGCGAAGATTCTGGATCGGATCAAGAAATACACGCAACTGGGCAAACGCTTCGAGCCGACCGAGCAGTTCGTCGCCATGGCGCGCAGCGGCGCGAAGTTTTACCCGGCGCCTAAGGGAATCGTGAAATCATGAGACACGCAGTCATTATCGACGCGCTCCGCACGCCGATCGGGAAGGCTTCGAGCGATTCGGGATATTTTCGTTCTGTCCGAGCGGACGACTTGTCGGCCTTTGCCATCAAAGCCCTCGTCGAGCGGACGGGGATCGATCCCCACCTGATCGACGACGTGCGCTGGGGCTGCGTCATGCAGCAGGGAGAACAAGGGATCGACATTGCCCGCATCGCGTCGCTGATCGCCGGCCTTCCAATCGAGACCGGCGGCGTCACGATCAACCGCAACTGCGCCTCGGGACTGCAGGCGATCAACGATTGCGCGCTGAACATCGCTGCCGGCTGCGAAGACGTGCAGATCGCGGGGGGCGTCGAGCACATGGAGCACATCTCGATGACGAAGGCGTACGAGTCTTCGCCGGGGTTGCAGAAGCGCTTCAGCGAAGCAGTCATGCACATGGGGCTGACGGGGGAATACCTGGCGATCAAGTACGGTGTGAATCGCAAAAAACAGGACGAGTTCGCGCTTCGCAGCCACAAAATGGCGGCCCAGGCGAGCGACAGCGGCGCATTCAGCACCGAGATCTCCCCCACGTGGGGGCACGACGCGGCCGGGCGCAAAGTGCAGCTCACGCGCGACCAGGGAATTCGCGCGGATACGTCATTCGAGGCTCTTTCGGCATTGCCCCCGGCGTTCAATCCGCACGGCGGCTCGGTCACCGCGGGAAACAGCTCGCAAGTCAGTGTGGGGGCCGCGGCGTTGCTCGTCATGTCGGAAGACAAAGCGCGTGAATTGGGTCTCAAACCGCTGGCCCGCATCAAGGCCATGGCAGTGGCCGGCGTCGACCCGTGCGAAATGGGAATCGGACCAGTCCCGGCGATCCATAAAGCGCTGGCCCGCGCCAACCTGAAACTGGCCGACATCGACTGCATCGAGATCAACGAGGCGTTCGCCGTGCAGGTGCTGGCGGTCTTGAAGCTCCTGGGCATCAACGAAGAAAAAGTGAACACGCGCGGCGGCGCAGTGGCCCTGGGGCACCCCCTGGGCGCCAGCGGCGCCCGCATCGCCACCACCCTGCTCTACCGCATGCGCGACGCCAACGCCAAATACGGAATCGCCTCATTGTGCGTCGGCCAGGGCCAGGGCGTCGCGACGATCTTCGAAAACTGCGCGTAACCAGCTTTCCATCACGCCGAGAGGAGCATCATCATGCGCAATCAAGTCCTGGCAGCAGCCCGTTGGGAATCTGTATTCAGCCTGCGTGCCGCGTGCGGCGCGGTGCTCGTGCTGCTCGTGACTGCCGGCGGCGCATTCGCCGCCGATTGGCCGCAGTGGCGCGGGCCGAATCGGGACGGGATTTCGAAAGAGACGGGCCTGCTCAGGGACTGGCCCAAAGAGGGCCCGAAACTCCTGTGGCACGTCACGGACCTGGGGGATGGTTACTCGACCCCCGCGATCGTCGGAGGGCGCCTCTATGTCTTGAGCAACAAGGGAAACGATAACGAATTCGTCCAGGCACGCGATTCGGCGAACGGCGAGGAAATCTGGACGACCCGCCTGGGCAAGGTCGGAAATCCCAATCAGCAGCCCAACTATGCCGCCGCGCGGTCGACTCCCACCGTCGAGGGGGACGTCCTGTACGCCCTCGGTTCGGACGGCGATCTGGCGTGCCTTGAGATCGGCGGGGGAACCGTGCGGTGGCAGAAGAATCTCCGCACGGATTTCAAAGGCAAACCAGGAACGTGGGCCTATTCGGAATCTCCGCTGATTGACGGAGATGAGCTGGTCTGCACGCCGGGAGGCAGCGAGGCCACGCTCGTGTCGTTGAGCAAAAAAACGGGTGAGGTGATCTGGAGATCTCCTCTCCCGGAAGCGGACGAAGCGGCCTACGCGTCGGCCATCCTGGTCGAGGCGGCCGGTAAGAGACAGATCGTTCAGCTTCTGCAAAAGGGATTGGTGGGGGTCGACGCAAAATCCGGAAAATTCCTGTGGCGCTACTCGAAGCCGGTGAGCCGATTCAACGCCAATATTCCCACGCCGGTGGCAGGGGATGGTTTTGTCTATGCCGGCTCAGCGGGGACCGGGGGAGGAGCGGTCAAACTGAATGCCAGCCAGGGGGGCGTCGACGCCGAGCAGGTCTATTTTGACGTCAAAATGCCGGCGGCGATCGGCGGCGCGGTGAAGATTGGAGACTACCTGTATGGCACGACGGCTCAGGCTTTGCTGTGCATCGAGTTCGCCACGGGCCAAGTGAAGTGGCAAGAGCGTGCGTTGGGCGCCGCGGCGATTTGTTACGCCGATGGCTGCCTCTACCTGCACGGAGAGAACGGCGAGGTGGCGCTGGTCGAGCCTTCGCCCGATTCGTACCGCGAGAAAGGCCGGTTCACCCCTCCCGACCAGCCGAAACGTGCCAACTCGATGGAAAAGGCGTGGGCCTATCCGGCAGTTGCCGATGGACGCCTCTACGTTCGCGACCGCGGCACGCTGTGGTGCTACGCCGTTAAATAGGCCACATCAACCCTTATCGTTGATGCCACTGATCCCTTGGATGCCGCGAAGATTCCACATCGTGACGCCCAGAAGGATCAAAGCGATCACCGCCACCGCCGCAACGATGTAGACGATCAATTTCAAGGTCAACCATTTCGGCAGAGTCATCTTCAGGTTCCGGGCGACAATTCTATCCGATGCGAGACTTTCTGGACTCCGTCATTTTTCGAAGTAGAATTGAATTGATGGGCCCGGAGGACTCACCATGAACGCATGGGCTATCTTAAGCGTACTGATTATCGCCGCCATCGCCATCAGTCTTCCCTCAAGACTGCATCGGACTCGCCGGACCAAATGCCTGAAAGTGCGGTTCTAGGCCGCGAGCCGGACTGGTGCGGCAAGTTGTGACCCGCGGTGGCGTCCAAACCTGAATCGTCCACGCCCCGTGCCGGAGGCGCTCCGCTGATGGACGCTTGAGGTGCATTCGGTGGAATGGGCAGGCTATTCCGGCTGTGGCACCCTGAGTCTCAACAGGCTTGCCAGATGCAGATGGCTCTCTGCGTCGTTCGCCTTTCCCATTTTCTGATAGATCCTGGCCAGGTACGCGTGCAGGTCTGCGCGATCTGGTGCATCAAGAATCGCCGCATTGACCAGACGCACGGCTTCCGCAAGGTTGCCCTGTCGTTCATGGCAGATTGCCAGAAGCATCAACGAGATTTCGCTGCGCTCAATCTTCACCAGCTCTTCGAGGTACGGGGACGCTTGCTGATAGCGCCCCTGATCAAAGTGTGAGGAAGCCAGATTGTACAGGGCAGTACGCCGGGCTCCCGGCGGGACTTGCTTCGACGCCAGGGCCGACTCGGCATCGGCAATACACAGGTGCGGATTCCTTCGCCAATTCCAGCAACTGAAGAAGATCTCGACATCGGCGTCTCGCAGTCCACGCGATCGGATGTCTTCCAGAAGCTGTACGGCCCGATTCGAGAAAACTCTGGAAAGTGCGCGATACGAGGGATCGTCTCGCGACTCATCGTTCAGCCCCCCGGCGAGTTGCGCCGCGAAAAAATTGTTGGCCAGGCCGAGCAGTCGCAGCCGTTCGTGTTCCGGCAGATGGGAGACGTCCTGCACGGGAACCAGTTGGTCCGATTCGGTCAGTCTGTCGTTCTGGGGGTTGGCGGCGTGAATTCCCACGCGATGGTGGGTAAACGAGAAGTGGGGAATGTCGGTCGGGCCTCGGGGCATGTGACAGACGATGCAATTGTCCTGCGTCTGCTGTTCGCGTCGAGCTTCGACCGATAGCCCGCACGACTCGACTTGATGACAGCTCAGGCACTTATTGCGGTAATAATCAACCTTCTCCGATTCGTCCGGAAGCGCGTGCGGATTGTGGCACGTGGCACACGTCATGGTCTTCGACTCGAGATAACAACGGCTCAGCCTCATGTGTTCGATCTGGCCGCTCACGGCCATCGGAGATTCCGGTCTTTCGATACGATAGCTGATGTGGAAGTCGGACATTCGCAATCCCGGTCGAAAGTCCGCTTTACTGCGACCGCGCACGTCGGCGTCGGCGATACCCGAAAGGTGGCATTGGGAGCAGACGTCTTCCTGCCTCTCGCGCGAGAGATGTCGCAGATTGACGATCGAGTCATCGAATCCTCCCCGGATCGGCAACTCCGCCTGGCGTTCCTGGACATGCAAGCCTCCCGGACCGTGACAGCGCTCGCAGCCGATCGCCAGTTCCGGTACGTTCAACCGCATGAAAGCGCCGTCGATCATTTCGACTCGCCCCGCATGGCAGTCCAGGCATCCCCAACCAATCTCCCGGCCAAACCCCTGCTGGCGAGGATCGTTCTCATATCCGGCCGCCATTCCCCAGGTCGACAGGCGTGGCAACCACCGCACCGGGGCCTGGATCAGAAAGTCGTCAACCTGCACCAGATACGCCCGGGCATAGTTGCCAGAGCCCATCGCGAACCGGGCGGCGTGGTCCACCAGGACGACCTCTTGGCCTTGTTCATCCTGAATGAACTCGCGCAGCCTCAACGTCTCCCCGTCGCGGTAGATTCGATAGTGTCGTCCGGAGAGTTCGTGGTAATACTCCGCATCCGGCGGCTCGCGCGAAACGTCGACCTCGGCAAGAGAGCGGCTATGAGTCGTTTTCAGGTACGATGCGTGTTCATCGCGATGACACTTCACGCATTCGCGACTGCCAACGTACCCGACCGTTTTCGAAGCGTTGCGAAAACGCGACGGGACAATCTCCGCGTCGAGGAATCGGTCGTATTCTGCGGCGAGAGATTGACGTCGAACATCCTCTTCCGTGCCCTGCTTGTCGGACGTCCGGTTCGAGGCGACATGCCCCCGAACCCACATAAACACCGTCCCCACCACAAGAATCGTCGCCAGGCAGCAAACCGCCTGGCGACGACGATTTGCATGCGACTGCACAGCAGGCGGCTGTTCAGAAGAAGGATCTGGCATGGAACTGTCCTGTCGTCATCTGGCAAGCGACATGCGGGCCGGCATCCGATTCCGCTCGGTCGGAGAACGAATCTGAATTCAATATAGCGAACTCGGGCCGCATGAACACCGAACCTCTTGCCGCCGACCGGCAGAGCAACCTTGTACGCATAGGCTGAGAACGGGCTACACTGCCCGTGCACGCGAGCAAAAAGGTGGGTATTGTCGCAGGAGTAAAACACGAACCTGCCATGTCGCGGGCTTCCCGCACGGAATCGAAGCAAAACGCACGGAAAAGCACGGAAAATTATGGCGAACCGAAAAATGTTTTCTGCAACAATAAGAAAGCCGCAACTCAATGAAGAGTGCGGCTTTACGGGAGTGCCCCCAGTAGGACTCGAACCTACAACCTAGTGATTAAGAGTCACTTGCTCTACCAATTGAGCTATAGGGGCGGCGGGTGGGCCGGGAGGGCTGACACGCGGGTCGGCCGCCGGTTCGCCGGGGCTGCGCGGATCACGGCGGCCCGCGCGGCAAGTTGAGTATTGTATCGGCTGGCAGCAGGGGAACAAGTGACCCGCCGGGTTTCCGCGGACGCAATTCGCCATTGACGGAAATCCCTTTCGCCGATATCACTTGCGGCCGAAAACGGCGATCCGAATGGGGCTCCGCGCGCGGCACTCACCGGGACTTCCCATCGGTCCAGCCCGGCCACGGGCGACGATGCCCGAACTCTGGCGAGTTCGGCTACGGGACCGTTGGCGGTCGACGAGAAAACGAGGGCATACCGAGTGTGCCTGCTACTCTGAGAGACGGACGGCATGGATGCCTGGCTGATCATTGGCATGGTTCTGACGGGCATTGGCCTGGTGCAGGCGGGGCTCATGCTGGTTCATGCCTGGGAGCACCGCCGGTTCCATGTCCGCCGCCTGGCCAGGCCCCTCGAAGTCAATCACGGCGCCCGCGTGGGACTGATCGCGCCGTGCAAGGGGCTCGACCCCGATTTGCGCGACAACCTGCTGGCCCTGTTCCGTCAGCGGCACACCCCCTGCGAATTGTGCTTCGTTGTCGAGGGAGACGACGACCCGGCCGTGCCGGTCATCCGTAATCTGGCCGGGGAAAATCCGCACGTTCCCTGCCGGGTGGTGACGGCCGGGATCGCGCGCGACTCCGGTCAGAAGGTCCATAATCTGATCGCCGCCGCCGAGGCCCTGCTCGCCGATGAGTCTCCCCCCGACATCCTGGCCTTCGTCGATTCCGACGCCTGCCCGCATGCCGACTGGCTGGGACGGCTGGTCGACAGGCTGGCGGGGGGCAAGCATGCCGTCGCGACCGGGTATCGCTGGTACGTTCCAGCGAAGGACACGTTTGCCAACCGGCTGCTCTCGGCCATCAACAACACGGTCATCGGCGTGATGGGCCCGCACGGCTTCAACCTCGTCTGGGGGGGCGCCTGGGCAATCCGCCGCGAAGAATTCACGAAACTCGGGCTCCCCGCGGCGTGGCGCGGGACGTTGAGCGACGACCTGATCGTCAGCCGGCTCGTTCACGCCGCGCGCTTGCGCGTCGGTTACGAACCGCACTGCCTGGTGAACTCGACGGCCGATTTCGACGTGCCGAAACTCTGCGAATTCCTGCGGCGGCAATTCACGGTCGCGAAGGTCTATGCGCCCCTGTGGTGGCATTTCGCGCTCTGGTCGGGGCTGGTGACGAACGCCTGCATCTGGGGACTCGTCGGGCTGAGCGCCGCGGGGCTGGCGACGGGCAACCCGCGCACAGTCGTTGCCGCGAGCGCCGGAGCGGCGCTCGTCTGGGCGCTGGGAGCCCTGCGCGCCCATCTGGCGGCGATCGCCGTGCGGCCGTTCATTGCGGTGACCGACGGCCAGTACGACAGCGTCTCGCGGCTGAATTTCTGGGGCTGGCCGGTGGTGGCGCTGGCGAACTGGATCGGCGTGGTCTCGGCGGCATGGGGCCACACAATCACCTGGCGCGGCATCCGCTACCGGCTCGATTCGCCACACCAGACAACAATCTACGAGCATCTGGCACAGAGACCGACGACAGACGACGAAAGGGATTCGCATGCGCGGACGACGACGCGAGCGGCATAGATTCGGCAATCTCGGGCGGTGGTTGAGCACCGAAGGGACCACGGCCGCGGCGACGCGCGAAGTTGCCGGCGCGTCGGATTCGGGCCTGCGCGTCGTTCTTTGGGACACGCGGCACGGCGGAGCGTTCAAGGATTTCGCCGGCGGTTACGGCGTCGGCCAGTTCCGCGGCAAAGGACCGCGCGCCAAGATCATCGAGTATTTCTATCGCAATGACTTTCGCTCGCCCCCGCTGGCCTACGGATACCTGGCCGCGGGCTTGCAGAAACTGGGGCACACCGTCGCGTACAGCCTCGAAGAGACACCGCCGGCCGACGTGTACGTTTTCAATCCTGCGCTGATGACGCTGCCGTACGAACTGGAGGTGATGCGCCGGTTGAACGAAACAGCGCCGAAGACGAAACTCCTCGCGGTCGGCACAGTCGCCAGCACGATGCCCGAGTCGTTCGCCGGCATCAATTGCCGCGTTCTAAAAGGCGAGCCCGAGCAGTTGATCCCGAAATTCGACGAAGCGCTCGCTGCGGGCGAGCAGCAGCTTTCGATCGGCACGGTGGCCGATCTCGACACGCTGCCGTTCCCCGACTGGTCGGTGTTCCCCTACTGGCAGTTTCGCGTGGGCTACGACTTCTGGAAGTTCCCCACGGCCTACGTGCAATCGAGCCGCGGGTGCACGCTGAGCTGCACGTATTGCCCGTATATCATCCTTGAAAACAAAGTGCGGACGCGCGCTCCGGAGCGGGTCGTCGCAGAGATCCGTCGCAACATCGACGAATACGGGTTCGAGTCGTTCAAATTCCGTGATCCGCTGTTCGGCGCCAAGCGCAAACACGCCGAAGAGCTGGCCGAGCGAATTGGTAAACTGCCCCGCAAGATTCAGTTCTCGGTCGAAAGCCGGATCGAGCTCTTGTCGCGCGATGTGCTGACGATGCTGCGCGACGTGGGGCTGACTTCGGTGACGGTGGGCATTGAAACCCCCAGCCGCGAAACGCTGGTGAAATACAAACGCGCGCCGATCAAGGACGACAAGCAGAGCCAGTTCGTGGCGATGTGCCGCGCTCTGGGAATCCGCGTCATCGCCGGGTTCATGATCGGCTTCCACGAAGACACGCGGCAGACGATTCGCGCCGTGTTGCGGTACGCCAAGCAGGTCGATCCGTTCGTGGCGAACTTCAACGTCTGCACGCCGTATCCGGGAACGGGATTCATCGACGAGATCGCCTCTCAGATCGAGAGCCGTGACTGGAGCCGTTACGACGTCTACACGCCGAACCTGAAGTATGAGCACCTGACGAGCGACGAAGTCGCCGAGATGCACCAGCACTGCTTCCGGCAGTACTATTTCCGCTGGGCGTACCTGAAGGACAACTGGCGGTTCATGTTTCCACGCTTGCACAAGCTGACGTCGCGGTTCCTGTCGCCGGCCGCCGTGACTGCACCTGAGCCGGCTCCCGCCAACCCGCTGAAGGTGATCAGCGCATCAGGCGAAGCGAGCCAGGCGGCGCCGCCGCTGGTGCAGCTCAATATGCAAGCGCCGCAGCGGCGGTCGGCATAGCCGCCGACGTAAAGTAGGTCAGGTTTTCTAACCTGACAGCAGTGTGCCAGCGATTGAAACTTACGATCACCGGCACGACGACTGGCACCGCGCTGATCGTCGAGACGTTGGCCCGCAACCTGCCAATTCCGGCGAAAACGCAGCGCTGTCAGGCTGGAAAGCCTGACCTACGTGCGCAAAAAAAACCGCCCGCGGGAATTGCGGGCGGTGACGGTTTGTGCGGGGGACGATAGCTCGCGATGGCGAAGCTATCGCATCGCGTGTTACGAATTGTGCGACAGCACGAAGTCTTCGAACCGAATCTCATCCGATTCGGAATCCCCGATCGACGCGAAGATCTCGGTCAGCAGTCGCTGAAAGTGCTTCGCCCTCACGGAATAGAAATTGTGCTTGCCGTCGCGGCGGGCCTCGATCAGCCCCGCCACGCGCAGCAGCGCCAGGTGATGGCTGACCGCCGGCTGGCTCTGGCCGAGCTTGTCGCACAGCGCCGTGACGTGCAGCTCGCCTTCGCGCGCCAGGTACATCAGCACTCGCAAGCGCGTTTCGTCCGACAGCAACTTGAACACCTGCACGAGATCCTTCTCCAACTGGTCAGACAGCTCCGGGATCGCCCCCCGGCGCTTCGATTCGACCGGCTCCATGACATTCGCAATCATTGTGGTACCTTCAACTTTCCTTCGGCCAAAAGTTCAGACGGACAGTGAGACTCTTTAACATCCCGCTCCGTTCCGGGAGCGCGGCGAGCGTCGACTTTCGATTCGTAAACGACAGTTTTAGATGCAATTGCGGCTAAGAAACCGAGCGCCGCTTCGCAGAGATGAACTCTGAGATGGGAACCGGACCGTCGTTCCCTGGATGCATCGTATTAGATACCGTTCCATTGTAGCCGGCGGCCACAGGCCGTCAATGACTGACAAGCCGATTTGCTTGAATAATCGCACTTTTCCGCTGTGCATGCGTCGATTCGTCGATTCCCAGGCAACCCAAGCTGCTTTCGGCGTGCGCTTTCCGTAAGATATTTCGTAGACAAGTCTTGCAGCCGCCGGGCCCTGGAAACACGGCCGTTGCCTCGCCAGATCGAATTGAACCGTCCCATGCCAGACCTCCCGTTTGGAGACCTTACGGGCCGACGCGCCGTCGTCACCGGCGCCTCGAGCGGCATCGGCCGGGCGATCGCGCTGGAGTTGGCTCGCGGCGGGGCCGACGTGCTGGTTCACTGCCGGTCGTCGGTTGCTTCGACCGAGGCCGTGCGCGATGAATGTCGCGTGCTCGGGCGCGCGGCCGAAGTGGTCGCACGCGATTTCTCCACCGACGATGGCCTCGCGGGGTTCGTCGACGAAGCCTGGCGACAGTGGGGACCGATCGATGTGTGGGTCAATAATGCGGGGGCTGATCTGCTGACCGGGACCGATGCGCGCCTCGAATATCCGGACAAGCTGCAGCGCCTGTTCGACGTCGATATTCGCAGCACGATGCTGCTGGGGCGCGAAGCCGGCAGCCGGATGCGCGACGCCGGACGAGGCGTCATCCTGAACATCGGCTGGGACCAGGCCGAGCGCGGCATGGAAGGGGATAGCGGCGAACTGTTCGCGGCGGCCAAGAGCGCGATCATGGGATTTACTCGCTCGCTGGCCCTCAGTCTCGCGCCGCAGGTGCGCGTCAACTGCATCGCCCCAGGATGGATCCGCACCGCCTGGGGAGACGGAGCATCCAACGTCTGGCACGAACGGGTGCTGCGCGAAACTCCCCTGGCGCGGTGGGGAACCCCCGAAGACATCGCCTGGCTGGCGCGGTTTCTCGCCAGCGATCAGGCGGCTTACATCACCGGACAGGTCATCTACGCCAATGGCGGGGCCGTGCGGTGAGACTCTGCTTTCCTCTGTGAGTCGCATGTCGTCACCCCACGTCTTATTTGTCACCGGCCGCCTCGCCGAGCAGCCTTTGCGGCGGATCGTCTCGACGGTCGCCGAGTCGGCGGGGTTCGTGCCCGAGGTGGCCGTGCTGGGGATCAGTGTCGCCGCGCTGATGCAGGTCGATTTCGTGCGGCGCAAACTGCAAGTCCCGCCGCATATCGATAAAGTGGTGTTGCCCGGCTGGTGCCAGGGCGATCTGTCGCAGCTCGACCGGCATTTTGGAAAACCGTTCGAACGAGGGCCGAAGGATCTGCACGACATCCCCGAGCATTTCGGTCACTCGCACGGAGCCCCTCCCGACTTGTCGCACTACGACATCGAAATCCTGGCCGAGATCAACCATGCGCCGCGCCTGAGCGATACGGAAATCGTAAGCGCGGCGCGAGCGCTGCGCGCCGACGGGGCCGACGTGATCGACGTGGGTTGCGTTCCCGGCGAATCCTGGCCGCGAGCCGGGGCCGTGACCAGCCTGCTGCGCGGCGAAGGACTGCGGGTCTCGATCGACAGCTTCGAGCGGAACGAAGTTGAACAGGCGGTCAGCGCGGGGGCCGAGCTGGTGTTGAGCGTCAATTCGACGAATCGCGACTGGGCGGCCGGCCTTCCCGCCGAGCTCGTCGCGATCCCCGACGATCCCCGCGACCTGGCGAGCCTGGGCACGACGATCGAGCATCTGCGCGGCGCGGGGGCCCGGTTTCGCATTGACCCGATTCTGGAACCGATTGGCTTCGGTTTCGCCGAATCGCTGGGTCGGTATCTGTAGGTCCGCCGGCGGTGGCCTGATGTGAATGTGCTGATGGGCATCGGCAATGTCACCGAGCTGACCGAGGTGGACAGCGCCGGCCTCAACGTGCTGCTGGCCGGGTTCTGCCAGGAAGCCGGTATCCGCAGCGTGCTCACGACCCAGGTCATCAACTGGTGCCGCTCGGCCGTCCGTGAATTCGACCTGGCCCGGCGCCTCGTACACTATGCAGCCATCAACCGCGTGCTCCCCAAGCATCTCGATCCGCGGCTGGTCATGTTGCGCGACGAGCGCTTGCGCGAGCTTGCGCCGAACGAGCTTGCCGACCTGGCCGCCGGGATCAAGGACCCGAACTTTCGGATCTTCGCCGAACAGGGGGAGCTGCACGTCATCAATCGCGACGGCCATCGCCATGGCGCCGATCCGTTCGCCCTGTTCCGGCAGCTTGGGCCGGTCGACCCCGCGCATGCTTTTTACCTGGGGTACGAGATGGCCAAAGCGGTCACCGCGCTCACCCTCGGCAAGAATTATCGCCAGGATGAGCCGCTCGACTGGGGGTTCCTGACCCGCCCCGAAACGAGCGCCCGCCACGCGGCGCACGACCCGCCTGCATCTCCAGACGGGAACATGGGATCCGAACCGGTCCCCTGACTGGAAAACCAGTCGAAATCAGCCAGCGATACCGCTCCCGGCCTGTAGCACGCATTAGCAAACGCTGATCTAATCCGCGGCCGGGAGCGATCTACCAATCAAGTCCTGGAAACGGTTATGCCGATTCTTTCCGATATGTGGAAGAATCGGTTTGTGCCGGCTCTGACAGCATTAAGGGAGGAATCGAAGGGCCAGAATATCCCGGGGGGGAAGAATGGGCTGCGCTCGCACCAGGTACGTGGGATTTCTCGGTTTCAAGCTCGTCGTGCTGCTCTGCGCGTGTGCGGCAGCGCGCATGGCCTCTGCCCAGGGGCAGGTGATTCCCCAGCAGCCCGATCTTCTGATTCCCCCACCTCCCGGCTCCCAGGGGTTGATGCGCCAGGGACTTCCCCAAAGCGATATCGCAGAAGCCGAGAAGGCGCTGCGCGAATTTCTGGACATCAATCCCGGCCAGGAAGACGTCATCCTCAAACTGGCCAGCGTGCTGGTGCAGCAGCGACGTCTACAGGAAGCGATCGACCTGCTCGAACAGAGCGTCGCGGCGAATCCGCAAAGCCATAAATTGCGGCTGGCACTGGGACAGGCCTATCTCGAAGGGGAATGTCTCTGCCCCGCCGTCGATACCTTCGACGCCATCTGGGACGAGAATCCCCAGTTCAATGACCTGGTCTACTGGCGCAGCTCGGCGTACCTGCGAAACGGCTGGCCCCTGGCGGCGTATTGGACGACGCTTTACGACGGCCCCGTCTCGAACTCAGACGTCAAGTGGGCGCAAACGCTCGTCGGGGGCAGCGCCCTGGCCCAGCTCGGATTGCAGTGCGAGGCCAGCTCGGCATTTACTCAGGTTCAGGAGGAATCGGGTAACGAACAGCTCGCGAGCCGAGCTGCCGAGCTGCAGCAGCAAATGGACGACGCGCTCTGCAGCCGCCCCCGATTCTACGGCTTCCTGGGCGCCACGGTGCGTCACGACGACAACCCCGGCGTGTTGCCGACGACCAATCTGTTCGGCGTGCCCCTGGCGAAGCAGCCAAGCTGGGGCAACGCGTTTACGGGACTGGCTGCCTACGACGTTGTCCGCGCGTACAACACCGACGTGACGGTGGGCTATGCCTTCTTCAATACGCTGAACTACAGTGCCAACCAGTTCAACCTGATCGACAATGCCGTATTCGTCAACGCCGTGCGCCGGGGACTGTGGAACAATGTCCCCGTGTACGGGGGCATCCGCGCCGATTACGACTACCTGCTCGTCGGAGGCCAGGGCTTTGTGCAGCGCCCGGGGGTCACGCCGAATATCACGTTTGTCGACAGCGATTTCACCTCGCTCAGCATGCTGGCCCGCTACACGCGGCTCGATTTCATCAATCAGGGCGTGCCCGCCGGATCGCCCCTCGACCGCGATTCCGATGATTACGTGTTCGGAGTTTTCCGCCAGCGAATGAACCGCACGCGCAATTTCAATTACGTGTACGGGTACCTGTTCGACCGGAACATTTCACAAGGCAGCGATTTCCGCTACGTCGGCAATCAATTCCAGACGGGGTTCAACTGGCTCCTGAAGGATTTCAACAATATCCAGGTCGGACTGCTGGGCTCGCTGTACTTCCGCAACTACGATAACCCGGATTCGTTCTTTCTCTATCGCCGGAACGACATCGAATACGGATTGGCGGCTGTGTTGCTGTACCCGCTTTCCGATTCGTGGTACGCGACATTTGCCTGGCGCCTCGACCGCAACGATTCGAACATTCCGATCTACGACTACGTGCGCCAGACATTCGACGTCGGAATCCAATACAATTTCGGCGGATTCAATTCGTTCACCGGACGGAACAGTTCCGATCCGAACTTCGGCCGACGCACGACGTACTAAAAAGAGTACTCAGTACTTAGTACACAGGACTCAGACCATCAGTCGCATTGCAGGCGCCACTCTTGCTGGAGGGGCGCCTGTTTTTTTGCGCACGCGGCACGGCCGATTCCCGGCGAAGTGATGCGAGATCCGCTGAAGTGCGCCCCGTTTGAGGGTGTCGTCCGGATCGCACGCGATCAGGCGCTGCGCTGCGATTAGGAAATCCCCCGATAGGTCGGCTCTCGATTTCCTGATGGGGACCCGGCGCCGGCTGGCACGCCGGGTGCGGAAATTCCCGACAGCCGCGCGCCGTCCAAAAAACCGCGCACGCGGTTGCGGATGTTCCGCAAGAAGAAATCGGTAAAACCCACCAGTTTTTTTGACGGAGGCTGAAATGTCCCGCGTACATCTCAGGCGATTCGTCGTCTCGCAATTGAAGTGCCTCGTTGTCGCCGCACCGCTCATCCTGATCGTTGGCGGTCCAACCGGGCCAACTCCTGCGGTCGCTCAAGACTCGGTCGATCGTGACCGGCAGCCAGTTTTCACTGCCGGCGAAGTGGCACAGATTGTGACAGGCCGATTTGCGTCGGACTTGCGCTATGCCGCCGGCGGGATCGAGCGCACCCTCGACCGCGCCGAATACAAACCCGTGCGCGCATCCCGTGTGGAACTGGTCGAGAAGCTCCGCGCCGCGGCGACGGCCGCCGAGACGTTTAAGGATACGAAACTCACGGAAGCCAAACTGAAGGACGCCCAGAAAGTTCTGGCGGTCGCCCTCCGCGAAGCATCCGAGACGGCCGGCAACGCCCAGGCTCAGGCCGGAAATGCCCGTCAGGCCGTCGATGCCAAGGCACAGGAACTGGCTGCCGCGGAACGGCAATTGGGGAAAGTTCTGCAGCAGGCATGTGCGTGTGTCGAGAACTTCGGCTGGGCGCGCACTCCTCAATCCATTCAAGCCGCAGATGGCCTGTTGCAAAGCGCCATCTACCGATCGGGACTTGTCGCACAGAGCGTGGGACTTCTGGCCCTCAATACAGTCCAGCCCACGGCCAGCCTGCTGGCTTCGGACCTGCGCCAGAGCGCTCAGGCAATAGAGCAAACAATCCCCAAGATCACCGATAAAGCACAGGCCGCTGCACAGCAGGACCTGTGCAACAAACTGCGTCAGGCAGCAGACTCCTGCGATGCGATGAACAATGTACCGCAGGCCGATATGGCCAAGGTGCATCAGACACTGGCCACGGCCCTGGCCGATGCTGGGAAGGCGGTCGCAAAGGTCGAGGGCCTGAAGGGTGATGTCCTCAACAAGGTGGACAAAGTTAACAAGTTGGACAAAGTTGAAGACAGCGTTGAACATCACCTGGCCGTCGTCGAAAGCCGGCTTGGTCAGATTCTGCGTCTCGCGTCGGCGTGCTGTGCTGAGCGGGCGATCGCCAATACGCAACAGACCATTGCCTCGGCGGAACGCGATCTTTTCCGGACAGTCCGCTGGACGGCTGATGCAGCCCGCGACCTGGCGTGCTGCGCCACTGGCACGATTGCCTCGGTGGAAGGCCAGTTGGCCTGTCAGGTGCACAACGCCGTGTTCCAACTCGAACGGACGATCGATAGCACAAAAGACAAGGCTCTGGCCACGGCCCGTCAGGCACTGTGCGATGATCTGCGGCTGGCGGCGCAATTGGCGGATAAAGCCACCAATACGGCGAAGTCGGAAGTGGCCAAGGTTCACCAGACACTGGCCACGGCCCTGGCCGACGCCGGAAAGGCGGTCGCCAAGGTCGAAGGCCTGAAAGGTGATGTCCTCAACAAGGTGGACGGCGTTGAAGAC
>JACQFH010000690.1 GCA_016200145.1 Planctomycetia bacterium
CCGCGGCCGGTCCCCGGCGGCGAAATCCTGCGACCCGGAAATCACCCGACGTTCAAGGGTATTCGCAGCGACAAGCAGTTAGACAAGCTGAACTTTCTGTCGTTGATGCTGGCGCTGTTCGGCGGTACGGCCTCGCTGCCGCACATTCTGATTCGGTACTACACCGTCAAAGACCAGGCCAGTGCCCGCAAGAGTACGATCGTGGGGATCGCCAGCATTGGGTTCTTTTACGTGCTGACGCTGTACATCGGCCTGGGGGCCATGACCAGCGGCTCACTCGACGTCACGAACAGCAACATGGCCGCGCCGCTTCTGGCGCGCAGCTTCGGCGAATGGCTGTTCGCGGCGATCTCGGCGATCGCCTTCACGACCGTGCTGGGAACCGTCAGTGGGCTGATCATCGCCGCCAGCGGCGCGGTCGCGCACGACCTGATGTCGAGTTTCCTGAAAATCGAGATGACGGATTACGTCAAAGTGCGGTCGGCCAAGCTGGCGTCGGTCGTCGTCGGGGCGATCGCCATTGGACTGGGGATCGTGTTCGAGAAAATGAACGTGACGTACCTGGTCGGCTGGGCATTCAGCATCGCCGCGTCGGCCAACCTGCCGTCGTTGGTGATGCTGCTATTCTGGAAGGGGACGACGAAACAGGGCATCACCGCCGCGATTACGGTGGGGATGCTGACGTCGCTGGCGTGGATCCTGCTGAGCGGCGACACATATAAAGACGTGTACGGCATCGAGCCCAAACTATCACCTGTGCCGTTCAGCCAGCCCGGGATCGTCACGATTCCCCTCGGCTTCGCCGTGCTGATTGCGGTCTCGTTGCTGACGCGGACAACTACGCCGACGGCGGGAACCCAAACAGCGTGATGTTACCGAATTTCGCCTTGCACTTGGGGCACAGCGCCTTGGCGATGCTGGCGTCGTTTTTGCCGCCGATCTTCTCTTTTTTGCGGCTGTCTTCACTGACGACCAGGCCGCATTTCTGGCAGCGACGGCCCAGCACAACCAGCTTCATCGCCGGGTCAGCCTGGTAGTACTCGAGCCGTTCCGGCGGAAGCGAGCGGAGCACCGTCTCGCTGTAGTGGCAGGTCGACTCGGCCAAGTCGTCGCCCAGCGGGATCGACGTTCCCGAACCGTAGTCCGCCAGGCTGAACGACTCGGCCAGCATCAGCGAGAACTGGCGAAACTGGGTCAGCGTGAACGAAAGGTAAGACCGCTCGTTCGGCGCATCGGCCGGCGCGACCCGCACGGCAATTCGCCCCTTGCCGAACACCGGGACGTCAGCGAACAGGGATTCTTCGCCCGGAATCGAAGGTTGGACGATTTTCAACTGCGCGAGCAGGTCAGGGGTCAACTGGTACTTTTTCGCGACGGGCAATTCTTCGATCGGCTTTTTGGCGGCGAGGTGGTCGAGCATCGCCTGCCGGGTCACCGGCTTCTTTTTCGGTTCCTGCATCGCGCGGAAGGGCCCGCCTCCAGCAAATACCACCGCCACGAGCAGGTTTTCGCTCGAAGCCCCGAGGTCGACCGATTCATACTCGCCTTCGAGACTTCCCGGTATCAGCTTGAGCTTGGCCGGGTTGACCCGGTGCAGCCGGACGTCGGTGATCCATTTAGTGTACCCGATGGCCGCATCGGACTGCGCAGCAGCCGCGCCTTCAGCGGCAGGAGCGGCCGGCTGACCTCCGGCCTGACCGAGTGTCTGGATCGTGTCAGCGACCGGCACGAAGAACAGTGCCTTGCAGTTGGGGCAACGCCCGGTCCGGCCTCGGTGCCGATCCTGCACCTGGACGCGATGCCCGTTGGGGCAGAAGACGAGGATGCGATCGGCTGCCATCCCCGTGATGGCGGTGCGCTTCGGCCGGCGCCGCCCCAGTTTGGCGCGCTTCGTGGCTTCGGTTTCTTCCGCCAGGGCCGCATCCAGGAGCACGTCACCAGCAGTTTGAATGGAGTGATCGACTGCGGGGACGGGCGGCGCACTGCCGGCCGCCGCGCTTGCGCCAGCAGCAACAGCAGGAGGGACCGGCGGCGGAGCCGGCGCCGTGAAGTCTGGAAGCGGCCCCGGCTCGTTCGCGACCGCATAATCGGCCGTGCCGTCGCCCATTTCAAAGTCGTCTTCGGCGCCGGTCGACGCGTCGTGATGCGTCGACGTGACTTCGTTCAAATTGCGGAGTTTGCCGCCGCCGGCGTCCATCTCAGAGAGAAGGTCGAAATCGGCGTCGTCGGCGACTTCGGCGAAACCGCTCATCGCGGGGGTGGAGCCCGGCGTCGTATAAGCCGAGCTGCCAAACCCGGCCCCGCCTCCGCGCAATCCCCCCGATGAACCGCCTGGCGTGAACATGCGGTTGGCCTGCTGCGCCATGGCCGCCGCTTCCACCTCGGGATTCATATACGCTCCGCAATCGCGGCAGCGAAGCGCGTATTTCGGAACCAGCATGCCGCAGCGTGGGCACGGAACTTCTTCTGCCGTGGCGGTCAGGCCGCGCAGGGGCGCCTGGGTTTGCGCTCCCGGCAGCGGTTTGCCGCAACCGGAACACGTCGTTTCGTCCCCCATGGCGACTGCGCCGCACGAGGGACACTCCTGGATGGAAACATCCATTGACCCTACCTCCAGCCCTTCGACAAGTTGGGTATCAAAGCGAGAGAAAGCTGAAAGATTCATCCTAACACAGAACCGCGGCATTTCCAGCGGCAAACGGTATGTCCTGGGGCTGGGCTTCGCGAAAGTGCCCCGTCCGCCGCGAAGCGGCCGTGGCACCTCGTCGACCGCCCCCGAGAAACGGATACGCCGATCTCGGAACTTACGGCCCGGCGGTGCCCGCCAGAAACCGTCCGGTGACTGATTCGGTGACCTGTGCCACGGCTGCCGGAACGCCGGTCGCGACGACCCTTCCGCCCGCCTCTGCCGCCCCGGGCCCCAGATCGATCACGTAGTCGGCCAGGCGCACGAAGTCGAGATTGTGTTCAACGACGACGAGCGAATGACCCGCGGCGGCCAATTGCCCCAGAGTCTCGATGAGCCGAACCACGTCCGCCGGGTGCAGGCCCGTGGTCGGTTCGTCAATCACGAATAGCGTCCGCGAGCGCCCGGCCATTGCCAGGAACGAGGCGAGCTTGAGCCGCTGCGATTCGCCACCCGACAGCGTGTCGGCAGGTTGACCCAGCGTGATGTAGTCGAGCCCCACGTCTCGCAAGACCTTCAACCGTCGCTGCAATCGGTGTCGCCCCCGGAAGAAACTGAACGCCTCGCCGACTGTTAGCGACAGCACCTCTGCAATCGACAATCCTCGATACCGGGCTTCGAGCACTTCACTTCGAAATCGCGTGCCGCGGCAATCGGGACACGTCAGCACCACGTCGGGAAGGAATTGCATGTCGACGGAAATCGTGCCGGCCCCGCGGCACGTTTCACAGCGACCGCCCCCGGGGGCCACGAAACTGAAATGCCCGGCGGTGAAATTGCGGACTTTCGCTTCGGCGGTGGCGGCAAACAGCGAACGGATTTCCGCAAACAGATTCAGATACCCGGCCGGGGTTCCCCTTCCCGACCGGCTGATCGGCGCTTGGTCGATCAGCATGGCATTGTCGATATGCTCGAGCCCGACCAGAGAATCGTAGCGACCGATGCTCATCTTCAGCAGGCGCGATTGCGGCAGGTCGGTTGCCGCAAGCCCGGCCTTGTCGTCTGGCAGGCGCGTGCGCTGCTGCAGTCCGGAAACGACGGCCGGATACAGCGTCTCCTCCACGAGGCTGCTCTTGCCGCTGCCGCTGACGCCCGTCACCACGCACAGCACGCCAAGGGGAAATTCGACCGAAACGCCGTGCAGGTTGTGGTGCTCGACGCCTTCGAGCCGCAACCAGCCGGTCGGCGTACGAACGTCGCGGCCATTGCGTTCCGCCGTGTTGCGGCGTCCGGAAAAGAATCCGGCCGTCACGCTTTCCGCGGAGTCCAGTTGGCCGGGGGGGCCGTGGAACACGACGCGGCCGCCATCCCTTCCGGCCCCCGGCCCGACGTCGACCACGTCATCGGCCGCACGGATCACCGCGGTGTCATGCTCGACGACAACCACCGTATTTCCCGCATTTCGCAGTTTCAGCAGGGCTGCCAGCAACCGTTCGATGTCGTGCGGGTGGAGTCCTGCCGTCGGCTCGTCGAGGACATACAGCATGTCGACGAGGTTCGAGCCAAGCGCGGCAGTCAGTCGCACGCGCTGCGCCTCGCCGACCGAGAGGGTCCGCAGCGGACGGTCCAGCGTCAGGTAGCCCAGGCCCACCTGTTGCAAATAGGCAATTCGCCTCGCCAGTCGTTGCAAGACCTGCCCGGCGGCATTCCGTACATCGGGCTCAAGTCCGCGCTCGACCTGATCGACAAATGCCGCGAGGTCGGTCGAACTCATGGCTGCCACGCCGACGATCGTCCGGCCTGATAGCCGCACAGCCAGCGCTTCGGGGCGCAACCGCGCGCCGAGGCAGGTCGGACAGGTGTGGCGCGCGCCTCGCGTATTCTCGGCCGACGCGACGTCCCCCAGCCCGCGACAATTCGGGCAGGCCCCGAGCGGCGAATTGAAGTTGAACAGCGCGGGCTCCGCGTCGGCGAATTCGCGACCGCAGCCGGTGCAGATGAGCCTCTCGGAGAATTCGAGAACATCGTAGTCGCGGCCGTCGACTCGCATGTTGCGCGCGGCCGAGCCGGCGCGGACTGCCGCCTCTTCGCCTTCCGCTTTTTCGACGAGCACGGCGGCCGAGCCTGTTCCGTGACGGAACGCCAGTTCAAGGGTGTCGGTCAGCCGCTCGCGCGACGCGCCGCTGGTCACGCGATCGACCACGACGAGCGCCGTCGCGAAATCCTCGTCGGTGATCCGGGTTTCGGCATCGGCGACGTTCAGGATTTCGCCGTCGCAGATCAGCCGCGTGAATCCCGCTTCAGCCAGCCTGGCCAGGTTCGAACCGATCGCGACGGGGTCGGGCGTTGTGCTGTCGAAGGCCGACCCGCTGCCGGCGAATGCGACAACCATCCGCCTGCCAAGCGCGATTCGATCGAGGGCGCAGCGCGCCGAATCCGGAGAATGCCTCTCGACGCGCCTGCTACAGTCAGGACATTCGACAACGCCGATTCGTGCGAACAGCAATCGCAGCGAGTCGCAGATTTCGGTCACTGTGCCGACCGTCGCGCGCCGCGAGTGTCCGCCGGCACGCTGCCGCACGGCGATCGCCGGCGGGATCGGCTCGATGCGGTCGGCGTCGGGCTTTTCGAACCGTTCGAGGAACCGCCGCACAGATGTGGAAAAACTCTCGACGTACCGCCTTTGTCCCTCGGCATACAGCGTATCGAACGCCAGGCTGCTCTTCCCCGAGCCGCTGACGCCGGTCACGACGATCAGCTTCCCGAGCGGCAGATCAAGATCGACGTTCTGCAGGTTGTGTACCCGGACGCCGCGCAGCTCGATGTGAGGGGAGGGGGGGAGAGTCAAAGGAGTCGAGGGGTCAAAGGAGTCAAAGAGTCGAATGGGTCGAAGGGGGCAAAGAGCGGAGCGGGGCCGGCCGGTCGAGGATATGCCGACATCCATCGCGTGTCGATGAACGGCGACGATGCCCCCCGCAGGGCAGGTTTGAATGCCTGCCAGTCCCCTCATTTTTCCGCCTCACTCCTCGCCCCTCTCTTCATTTCTCGCGCCCCACGGCCGATTCTGCTAAGAAACCGAAAAAAACGCGGCACGATCAATCCGTAGTTTTCGGGAAAAGCCGGTCATGCCTCGCCCTTCGTTCGTTCAATTATTCCCGGGATGCAACGGCCGGCAATGGGTCCTGCTCGCAAAAATAGAAAGGACGCCGAAAAAAACTCGGCCTGACGTCCGGAGTCGCCGCGAATTTCGCAAGCCGGTGTCGATTCCTATAATGCGCGGCATGAACCAGACTGCCGCGTTGATCGAGACGCTTGCCGGCGAATTGCGCGGGCGGATCGCGGGGGAAGTGCGTTTCGACGAAATGACGCGCGGGCTGTACAGCACCGACGCCAGCATCTACCAGATTTCGCCGGTCGGCGTTGTGTTTCCCAAGACAAAGTCGGACGTCAGGGCGGCCATCGAGGCCGCCGTCCGGCATCGCGTGCCAATCCTGCCGCGAGGCAGCGGCACCAGTCTTTCAGGCCAAACCGTGGCGGCCGCGCTCGTCATCGACTTCAGCCGGTTCATGAACCGGATTCTCGACATCGACCTCGAACGGCGACTGGTGCGCGTCGAGCCGTGCGGGGCGCGTCGTGCTGCTCGACGACTGCCTGACGTCATATTGCGAGCCGGAAATCAATCGGGCGGCGGTCGAGCTGCTGGAGCGAGCCGGGTACTCGATCGAGCGGGCGGGGCTGTGGTGCTGCGGTCGGCCGTTCATTTCCAAGGGACTGCTCGAACAGGGCAAGTCGCTGGTCCGCCGCAACGTGGGCCGGCTGGTCGAATTCGTCGACCAGGGGTTGCCGATCTTGGGAGCAGAGCCGAGTTGTCTGCTGACGCTTGTCGATGAATATCCCGATCTGTTTCCGTCGGACGCCACCGACCGGGTCCGAAAGAATGCATATCTGGTCGACGCCTGGCTCGCAGACCAGGAGGCTGCCGGCAAAGCGGAACTGTCGTTTGAGCCGCTCGATGCCACGGCGCTCGTCCACGGACATTGTCAGCAGAAAGCGCTGGTGGGAACCGTCGGCACGAAGCGCCTGCTGGGGCTCGTTCCGGGGTTGAAAGTGCGAGAAGTCGATTCCGGCTGCTGCGGCATGGCGGGATCGTTCGGATACGAACACTACGACATCAGCATGGCAATCGGAAATCGAGTCCTGTTTTCGGCCGTGAAGGAATATGCGAGTGGACTGGTGGCAGCGCCAGGCTTTTCATGCCGCCACCAGATCGCCGACGGCACTGGCCGCCAGGCCCTGCACCCTGTGTCGCTTCTGCGAAAACAACTCGGTGCGTTGCCGCTCATTTCTGCCGCGCGTATGATCGCGGAAATGCCGTGAACGTTTACCTCACTTCAGCGGTCGAATACCTGTTCGGCGGTGGATGTTGAGGGAACACGATGGGTTACTCAACACATTTGTACGCCGTC
>JACQFH010000691.1 GCA_016200145.1 Planctomycetia bacterium
CGGTCGACGGTCTTCGCTTCCGCCGTATATCGCGCGACGAGGCCGGGGATGAAGTCGTCATCCTCGTCGTCGGCCGCCGCGACGTGATTGACGCAAAACACCAGCAGCAGGATCGCAACCAGGAGTCGGACCGCACATCGCATCGCAGAGCAGAGTGGAAGATGAGCCTCGTTCCCACGCTCTGCGTGGGAACGCGCGTACGGACGCTCTGCGTCGCGCCCGATTTGTCGTGCACGTCCGTGCACGCACACGACGCAGAGCGTCGGCACCTGCGTTCCCTCGCAGAGCGTGGGAACGAGAGGCTTGCGAGACGTGAGGCGGCGGCGAATCATCGAGAGATCATCCCAGAAACCGCCGCAGGACGTTCGCGGTGATCTTCGAAACGGCGTCGTCGACGAGGATCGAGCTGGGCCAGGTGATCGAGCCGACCGAAAACACCTCGCCGCCGCTGGGCGAGTCGTACACCACCATGTCGGCGCCGCCGTTGTCGGGGTTCGTGCCGCGGGCCAGCAGCTTGACGTTCTTCGGCGAATGCGGCGAGATTTTGTCGGTCTCGTGGCCCGAGGCGCCGCCGGGAACACGGCGGTGCAGACTCGGCTCGCCGAACAGGTCGCCGTTCTTGAGTCCCGTCCCGGCGAAGACCCAGTGCCCGGCGTCGATCACCTTGTAAGGCGCGCTGGTCATGATACCGTCGTAGGTGAACACGACCCCCAGCAAATTCGCTTCGGATTCGACGCGGGGGTGGAACCGGCTTTCGGTCTTCCCCTGGCGGACGCGCTCGCGCTCGTTGCCGTTCTGCACGACGATCGTCGATTCATCGAGGAACTCGACTTCACAGTTCAGTCCATTCCCGCCCAGGTAGAGCAACTTCCCACCGCGCTCGTGCACCCAGCTTTTGAGCTTGAAGTACATCTCGCGAGACCAGTACTCGGGGTGTGTGCTGATAATGAGCACACGGTAATCGTCGAGATTGAACCGGCCGAAATGGAACTGCGTCTCGGAATAGAAGTCGTAGTCGAAACCTGCGTGTTCGAGCCAGCCCAGCAGGCGCCACTCGGCGGGAGCCAGGTGGCACGCGGTGCGTCCTTCGATCGGGTTCGTGACCTGTTCGTTCTCGGGGACGAAGTTGATCAGCTCGGGTCGCTCGAACGACAGCGGCGCATATTCTTTGGCGCCGTACGTCACGTACTCGGCGTCGGTGTAGCGGGTGAGCTCCTGCCGCGCGTTGACCGTGGGCACGTCAGGGAGCCTGTCGGCATTGATGTAATTGCTGCGTCCGCCGAAGGCGTTGTACGTGTTCCAGGTGATATCCGACGCCAGCACGGCCAGTTTGTGCTGCGGTTTGGTTGGCGCCACGACCCACGGAAACGAGAAGAACAGGCCTGATCTCGTCCGCGCGTGAAAGTAATAGAGTCCGGAGCGATCGGGAGCGGTGACGAACTGCTTGAGCGCGGGGCTGGCGTAACCGAACTTGTTCCATTCGGCTCCCGTGCGCGAGTAGTCGCCGTCGGGCGTGATCTGTACAGTGGCCCGCGGGCCGTGTTCGTCGTACCAGCCGAGCTTGCGGATCAGCTCTTTTTTCCAGCCGTACCGCCACAGCTCGAGCTCGTATGCCTCCGGAGAGTGAACGCGGAACTCGGATTTCTCACCCGACTTGACGCACTTCGGCCACGGGTAGCCCAGCAGGCAATCGGAGAGCAGCCGAAAGTGGTAGGGCGATCCTTCGCGAACCGTCATCGTGACGCGCTTGCCACCGAAACCGGGCTTATTGAGCGTGACGCGGTATTCACCCGGGGCGAGGTCGGCATGCACGGCCCCGGAAGCGCGCGACTGGGCCTCGATTGAACCCGCCGCGTTTTCGAATTCGAGCAGGCAATCCGGAATGGCGACATATCGCTCGTCACTGACGTAGCCGATCAGCATGGATGTCTCTTTTGGAGAGTGTGGAATTCTGCCAGCCAGTCTTCGGGCCTGTGCCTGCGAAATGCCCACGGGGGTGGAGACGGCAGCGTTCGCTACAGTCGCGGATTCTCAGGCAGGAATCAACCCACGCAGATGCGTTTCTGTGGGGCCAAAATCCAGCATTCTGCGCCGACCCCCCTTGACAAGGTTCCAAAACCTCGGAATAATGCAAGTATGCAATTGAGACTCATTCTCAGTGGCTAGGCCCCACGGGCCGCTGGATTTTGACGGTTAGATGCCTGCCTGAGACCTTCCTGCCTGTCGTTTCCCTGCCATGCAGATTCTTGGCCGCACACATTCTGTCTCGGATCGTTGCGAAACGACGATCTGCCACTGTCTGGACATCAGCGAAGGCACGGTCGCCGACGCGATCGCCATTTGCGGATTGACGACGCTTAAGGAAATCTGTCGCGAGACCGGAGCGGGCGGGGGTTGCACGGCGTGTCACGCCCGCCTCAGAGAGTTGCTGCGGAAGTCCAATCAGCCCGTCCCGGCCTGTTGAGGCGGTGACATGTGTCTACGGCTGTTCTCTTGATCGCCCATGGCAGCCGGCGGTCCGAGGCAAACGCCGATCTCGTGCAACTGGCTGAATTAGTCCGCGCGCAGAATCTGTACCCGATTGTCGAGACGGCCTATCTCGAAATCGCCGAGCCGGGGATTTCCGCCGCAGGCGCCGCGTGCGTCGATCGCGGAGCGACGACGGTCAAACTGCTGCCGTACTTTCTGTCGGCCGGCGCCCACGTCGTCGACGACCTGGAGTCCCACCGCCGCGAGCTGAGTGCACAGTTCCCCGGCGTGACATTCGAGCTGTGCCCCCCGCTGGGTCTGCACCCGCTGATGGTCGAGATCGTGCTGGCGCGGCTGACGGAAGGGGCCGCAGGGAGCGTTGACGTCGTGTAGGGTGGGTCGAGCCATGCGAGGCCCACCACGTCACCGATGCAGGTGGGCCTGACTCCGTTCGACCCACCCTACGTCTGCATGACATTTTGCGATAGACGGACGACGACTGGTTCATCGGCGGCCAGCGCGGCCGGGCGTCAACCAGAAATTCTCCGCCGGTCGGCGAGCGGGGGACGACTCGGTTCATTTGAGAATCCGCGGCACGAGGCATGCTCGTTAATCCCTGTGGAAAGGCGTCACTGGGACATCGGAAGGGAGAACATCATGCCGGAGAAAAAAACAATCGAACGTGCCAAGCGGGACAAACGCGAAGGCAAATCGGCTTCGACGCAGGCGGGGGAATTCGTCAGAGAAACGATTGAGCACATCCGTCAGGGGAAGCACGGGGCCCGGTCGACAAAGCAGGCGATCGCCATCGGCCTGTCGAAGGCACGCCGCGCCGGCGTCGATCTGCCGCCTCCGAAAGAGGGAAAGACGTCGGAGAAGACGCGACGCAGCGCGGCCTCGGCTTATCGCGCCGGTCATGCGGGAGGCCACAAGAAGGTCAATCCCCGACGATCGAAGGCGGTGACGAAGGCCTTGCAGCGCGAGGGACACAATGCCGCGTCGACCAGAGCGCTTTCGCGGCAGGCGTCTCAGCAGGCAGCAAAGCGGACGGCCGCCGAGAAGTCGGCCAGCGCGCGTAAGGCGGCGCGCACACGCCTCGCGCACCAGACACCGGTCGAACGCCGTGCGATTGCGAGAAAGGCGGCGCGGACGCGAAAGTCGCATCACGCGGCGCAGACGTGAGTGTGCTGCGGCCGTCGTTTTTTTCAACAGGCTGCTAAACCCCTCCAGCGATGGGAGAGGCGGACACCATGCTCGGCGCAGACCGCGAGGGGATCCGCGCCCGGCACCGCAGCACTTCGGCTACGCTCCAGGCCTGGGCGATGCAGCCTCGCGGGTAGTACGGGGCCTCGGCGTCGAACACTTCGCTGATCGTGCCGACCCCCGCTTCGTTCAGATGCGACTCGAATCCGGCCAGGAAATCGTTGACCCGCTCGGATCGATCGGGCTGGACTCGCAGCCAGGCATCGATAAACGGCCCGATCAGCCAGGCCCAGACCGTTCCCTGGTGATAGGCCGCGTCGCGCGTTCGCAGGTCGCCGTCATACCGGGCGCAGTAATCGGGATCACCGGGCGCCAGGCTCCGCAGGCCGAACGGCGTGAGCAGGCGATCGTGGACTTGTTCGAGCGTCGCCTGCCAGCGCGAGCGGTCGAGCACGGGGAAATCGAGCGACAGGGCAAACACCTGGTTCGGGCGGAAGGCGCTGTCGTCTCCGCGCTCGCCGTCAACCACGTCAAACAGATAACTCTCGCCCGAGATCCAGAACCGCCGGTTGAATGATTCCTGTGCCCGCTCCGCGTGCCGCGCCAGCTCCGCCGCGGCGTGGACTTCACCTGCAGCGCGGCACCAGCGCTCGAGCAGGCGCAGCGCGTTGTACCATAGCGCGTTGATCTCGACAGCCTTGCCGCGGCGCGGTGTGACGACCCAGTCTCCGGCTTTGGCGTCCATCCAGGTGAGCTGGTATCCGGGAGCGCCCTGCGACAAGAGGCCGTCGGCCGGATCGACGTGGATGCCAAAACGCGTGCCGCGCAGGTGATGAGCGACGATGTCTTGCATCGTCGGCAGCAATTCCCGCAATGTTTCGATGTCCTGTGTGCGATCAAAGTAGCGCTGCAGCGCGTGAAAATACCACAACGTGGCGTCGGCCGTGTGATACAGTCCTTCCCGCTTTCCTTCGGGAAAGAGATTGGGGATCAAACCGTCTTTAACGTACCGGCCGAAGGTGCGAAGAATGTATCCGGCTTCGGCATGCCGTCCGGTGGCCAGCGTCAGCCCTTCGAGGCTGATCATCGTGTCGCGGCCCCAGTCGGTGAACCAGTGATAGCCGGCGATGATCGTCCGCACTTCATCACCGGCGGCGCGGGCCACAGCGCTGTCCGCGGGCCGCGCCACCGGCTGTACGAGAAACTGGTCGGCCGCCAGCACCAGGCGCGGGGCGCTGATCCGCGCCCCGGGGTCGGATTGAGTCACCAGCCGCTCGCGGCGGCGAAGTTCGGCATCCCAGGCGGTGTCGTGGTCGAGCGCCCGCAGCATTTCCCAGGTTTCGGTGGACGCGACGAGCGTGGCCTCTTCGCCCGGATGCAGATCGATGCGGAAATACCCAGGGCTCCACAGGACGCCGCGCGCGTCGTAGCCCCGTGCCTGCTCGGTCCGGTACACCACGCGCCGATGCTGGCCTCCATCGAGAACCAGATTCGCCCGGCCGCGCGGCAGAAAGAACCGCAAGGGAGGAACGACCGCGTCGTGGATTTCAAAGCCTTGCCGCACCGCGTGGACGACATAATGAGGCGGATCGTTCGCCGCGACCGACGCATCATGCGGCCGGAAGTGAAACGACGGCCGCAGCCGCAGCCGCACAGGTGCCGGCGCAGCGAGCACTCTGTACGACACGTGTACGGTGTTCTGCATGTGCGTCAGCAGCAACCGCTTTTCGAGCGCGATTCCGTTTATCTCATAGCGCCACACCGGCAATCCCGATTCCAGCCGGAATTCGGCCAGCGATACGGCAAAGGGCTCGAACGCCACATCGGAAAGTTCCTCGGTCGACAGCCGCACTTCCTCGCCGCCCTGCAGCTTCAGGATTTCAGCCAGGTGATTGAACATCACCGTCCGCCCCAGCTCCGGCAGTGCTGCGACGAGCAGGCTGTGATAACGCCGTGTGCAGGCGCCCGAAATCGTCCCCGAGGCGTAGCCGCCGATGCCGTTCGTCACCAGCCATTCCCGGCTGATGAGCGCATCGGAATCGGAGGCGGCCAGAAGTCGGCAGTCGATGATTTGCAGGATGTCTGTCATGTCTCGGCCTGGTCGGGATGCCGGACGGCATTGTTCAATTGCTGCGAAGCGGGTGATTCGGAATGGTCGCGTTCCGGCACGGCGATCAGGACCGAAGCGCATTCGCCGGGGATCAGCCAGTTCTTGTCCGACACCGGCAAGAGCGGGCCGGGCCCGCCATATTCGAGGGAGTTGCTGGTCCAGAGCAGCCGCCAGCTCCGATCGCACGGGGGGGCCAGCAGGGGTTCGGGGGCTGGAGACAATTTCAGATCGACGCCGAAATTGACGATCAGCAGCCGGTCGTCGCCGGCACCACCGAAATAGCGAACCACGAGGCCGTCCGGGCCCAGCACGGCGGCATCGAGCAGGTCGGACCGCTGCCGCCGGAACACGGGATCGTCTCTGCGCAGCCTCAGCAAGTCCTGGTGCAGCCGGTACGATTCCGCGTGTGTGCGGCGCTCTGAGAAATCGGGGCGGCACCGTTCGAACGTCTCCAGGCGCGAAGGATCGGCAAGCGACTGCTGCACTTCGGGCAGGGCCACGCTGGGGAACTGGCTCAGGAATTTTGCCCGGCCGGCGGCGACCTGCCGCGCCATCTCACCCGTGTGATCGGCGAAGAACAGGAACGGGCTCGACGCGCCGAATTCCTGACCCTGGAAAAATAGCGGCGTCTGCGGGGACAGCAGCCACAGCGCCGTCATCGCCCGCAATCGCCCGGGACTTGTCAGCCGGTCGATCCGCGTGCCGGTTGCCGAGTTGGCGATCTGGTCGTGATTCTGCAGAAAGTGAATGAATCGCTCCGCGGAGAGTCCCCGCGTCGGCGTGCCCCGCGGCTGCCGCTGCCAGTTTGAATACTGGCCCTGATAGAGGAACGCGCTCTTCACGGCGGTAATCAATTCTGAGGAAGTGCCCGTGAAATCGGAATAATAGGCTTCGTTGTGCCGCGTCAGTCGCACGACGGCCGTGTGATGGAAGTCGTCGTTCCAGATGGCGTTCATCCCATGGCCGTTTACCGCGATCGGGCGGATCAGACGCACGTCCTGAGGTTCGTTTTCGGCACACAGCAGCACCGCCCGCCGCCGTGCAGCGGCACGC
>JACQFH010000692.1 GCA_016200145.1 Planctomycetia bacterium
GGTGAGCGTCGCGGTGGGCGGCGCGTCCGCCGGCCTTGTGCGCCTTCGATTTGGTCCCGCCCCCACCCCCGTCGCCGCGCTTGAGCAGGTGCTCGAGCCGCGAAATGGCGTCGCCGTCTCCCCGCTGTCCGTCGGATTTGGCCGCGAATGCCCGCGATTTCCGGGGGTCATTGGCCAGGCATCCCAGCAGATGGCAGAAGAGCGGTGCGTCGGCTTTGCGGACGAACGAGCGCAAATGCTCGCCAGCCTGTTCCGTGGATTCTTCCCGCTCGGCCAGGCCCAGCCAGACCAGGGCCGCCTGCATCCTGTCGTCGATCGGCAGCACGTGCGTCCCCAGGCAATGCTGCATGACGTACGACCGGACGAACGACGACAGCGCCGGAATCTTAGAAAGCTGCTTGGCTGCCAGCTCGGCCGTCTTGCGCCGCAATGATTCGAAGTCAAACGCATAGTTGGTTTCGAACACGTACTGCAGGGCCGCCTTGGCGCGTGCCGCCCGCCATTCCGGGTCGGACTGGTCGGCGAACACCGGCAGCAGTTCCGAGATCGAGCTGACCCGCACCTCATTCAGGTCGTGAAATGCATTCAGCATGCGGGCGTAGATCGCACCGGCCTGTTCGGGGGTCGCATTCTCGAGGCAGACTGCATAGAGCAGCGTTTCGAGCACGGGCAGCTCCTGCTTATGAGGAGTCGACCCATACGTCTTCTTCAGCAGCGACGTCACCTTGCGGCAGACTTCATGCTTGTCCGCAGATTTCGAGCGATTGGCTGCAACCATGGCGTATTCGTCCGTCGATTCCCGTTATTCGGATGTGTCTTCGAGTTCGGAGCCCGGATGGCCTGCGTCCGGGGCGTCGTCTGCCCCGCCGCCGGCCTCCGCCGTGAACGAGCTTCTGTCGCCGGCGTCTTCATCACCCGCGTCGTCAATCGATTCGTCGGTCGAGTCACCAGGGCCATCGGACAAGCCGCCCGCGACAGAACCCGGTTCGGAGAGCGCCTGGCGGATGAGCGATGATGTCTCGATGCTGAGTTTGACCCCGGGATCGAGCACAAAGCTCAAGATCGGCGTGTACCGCAATTCGAGCCGCTCGGCGATCTGTGACTGGATGAACCCGCGCGCCGAGCGCAAGCCGTGCATCGCCAGCGCCTGGACTTTTTCGTCCCCCATCACCGACACGTACACGCGTGCGCTCTTCAGGTCGGGGCTGACTTCGGTCCGCAGAACGGTGACGTTCTTGACCCGCGGGTCTTTGAGGCCGAACAGCACCGTCATGCTGATCGTCTCGCGCAAGGCTTCTGCGACTTTGGCGATGCGTCGCGAACTCATTTCGAATTCATTCTCTGGCTGTAACGAAGGCTCGAGAGGCCGCTCCGTTGCGGTGGCCTCCGAGCCGGCCCATGGCGATATTCCGGTCGTCCGGCCCGTGCTGGCACGGGGCCGGGGCGCGTCCCACTGTGTCTGGCGGCGGTCCTACAAAGTCCGCTTGATCTCCTCGACCTTGAAGGCCCTGAAGATGTCTCCCTCCTTGACGTCGTCGAAACCCTCCAGCCGGATCCCGCATTCCAGCCCGTCGCGCACGTCGCGCGCGTCGTCCTTGCCGCGCTTCAGAGACGCGATCCCATATTCATTCAAGATTCTCTGATCGCGCTCCACACGAATGCGGTTCGACCGCTCGATGACGCCGTTGAGCACGCGGCAACCGGCGATCTTTCCGAACCGGCTGATGTCGAAGACTTTGAGCACCAGCGCCCGTCCCGTCAGCGTCTCCACCCGTTCGGGCGGCAGCAGACCTTCCATGACCTTCTTGATGTCGTCGGTGATCTCGTAAATGATGCCGTACGGGCGGATTTCGACCCCCTCGCGCTCGGCGAGCTGCTCGGCGCGGTCTTCGGCGACGACGTGGAAGGCCACGATGATCGCCCCCGAGGCGCTGGCCAGGTACACGTCGCTTTCGTTGACGCCCCCCACCCCTTCGTGCAGGACATCGACCTTCACTTCCGGGTGCTGAAACTTCTCGATCTCGCCTTTCAGCGCTTCGAGCGAACCGGGCGTGTCCGCCTTGATGATAATCGGCAGGTTCTGCACCCCGCCGGTCTCCGCCGCCGTCAGGATTTCCTGCAGCGAGCGCACCTTGCCCCGTTGGGCAAGTTGCTTTTCGCGACCGCGGTCGCGGCGCAGGGTGGCCGCCAGGCGCGCTTCTTCGAGGTCTTCGAGAACGAAAAATCGATCGCCGGCGCCAGGCACGATGTCGAGCCCGGCGACGCGCACCGGCATCGACGGGCCGGCTTCTTCAATTTCCTGGTCGTGATCGTCGTACATGCTGCGGATGCGTCCGTAGGCCTGGCCGCACAGCACCACGTCCCCCTTGTGCAGGGTGCCGTCCTGGATGATCAGCCAGGCCAGGGCCCCTCGCCCTTCGTCGCGAAACGCTTCGAGACACACCCCATGCGCGACCCGGTCCGGATCGGCCGACAATTCGCGGAGTTCGGCGACGGTCAACAGCGTTTCCAGAAGATCGTCGAGCCCCTGGCCCGTCAGGCCGCTGGTGCGCACGACTTCGGTGTCGCCGCCATACTCGGCTACCAGCAATTCGTGCGCGGTGAGGTCGGTCAGCACGCGCTGCTCGTTGCGATCGGGCAGATCGCACTTGTTGAGCGCCACGACGATCGGCACTCCGGCGGCCCGGGCGTGATTCAGGGCCTCGACCGTCTGTGGCATGACGCCGTCGTTGGCGGCCACGACCAGCACGGCAATGTCGGTGACGTTGGCCCCGCGGGCCCGCATTTCACCGAAGGCGGCGTGGCCGGGGGTATCCAGAAACGTGAGTTTTTTCCCGTTATGTTCGACCTGATACGCGGCGATGTGCTGCGTGATTCCGCCGATCTCGCCGGCCGCGACGTTGGTCGATCGCAGCTTGTCGAGCAGCGTCGTCTTGCCGTGATCGACGTGCCCCAGGATGGTGACGATCGGCGGTCGCGTGCTGCGGCCTTCGGCGGCGCCGCCGGCGGCATCGGCCGCCTCTTCCAGTTCCTGCTCGATGTCGCGCTCGTGCACAATGTGCAGGTCGATACCGCATTCCAGCGCCAGGTCGAGCGCCGTTTCTTCATCGAGCGTGGCGTTGATTGTCAGAATCGTGCCCCGACGGGCGACGATGCCCATCAGCTCTTTGATGGGCCGGCCCATCGCCAGCGACAGGCTGCGAAACGTAATGGGGGGACTGATCTCGGCCGACGTCTTGGCGGGCGCCGGGCCCGTATGGCGGCGGCTGCGCACGCGATGCTGCCTGAGTCGCTCGCTGGCCGACGATTCGACCTCTTCGTCTTCGGTCATGACCCCGCCGCGCGAACGCCGGGCCTGCCGCTGTTTTCGTTCCGAGAGCAGGCCGGCGCCGCCAACCGGAACCCGGCTGCCCTTGACGCCCGGACGCTTCACCTCTTCGGTAAATTCCTCGGTGAAGTCGTCTCCGGTGGCCTTGCGTTTCTTCTCTTCCGCGTGCTGCCGGATGTGCTCGTGGAGCGGTTTGCCTTCGAGCAGCTCGCGAGACAACCGCATCTCGGGCTTCTGGGCGGGCGCCTCGGCCGACGTTACGGCAGGTCCCGCGGGCGACTTGGGGGCCGGAGGGGGCTCGGCCAGCTTCGGCAACTGGGGCGTCGGCCGGCCTTTGGCGCGACGTGCCGACGGGGGAGCGATCTGCGTCATGTTGCCCCGCGGCGCCATCGTGCGCATCGAGCCCGAGGCGGGGAGATAATCTTCACGGCGGAACGGTGACAGCGGCGCGCCCGGATCACGCGCGCCGGCTCCGGTGTCGGCCGAGCCGTCGTCGTCGTCCTGCGGGGTTTCTGCGGCGGGCGACTTGGCGGGCGCGCCTTCCGGGGCCGTGGGCCTCGTTTCAGGCGCCGCCGGAGCGGTGTGCGCCGGTTCTTCAGTTTCGGGCTCGGCCGAGGGAGTGGTCGCGGCCGCGTCGTCTTCGCGGCGATCGCGCCCGGGCTGCGGTCGCGGCGCCAGCGTGCGGATCGCCGGCACTTTTCCAACGGCAGGCTTCACCGGCTCACGTGTGGGCGCGAGCGCTTCGGATTTGCCGCCGGCCTCGCCGCCCCCCGCTCCCTGCTTGATGAACGCCAGGACGCGGTCCCGCTCTTCCTCGGTCACGCTGGCCAGAGGAGAATCCTTCAGGTTCATGCCCAGCTTCTGGCAATAACCGATCAGGATCTTGCTGTCCATGTTCAGCTCTTTAGCGAGCGTGAATATCCGGATCTTCAACAGGCGTTCTCCGTGGAGGGGGACTCTGACATCACTCGGCGACATCACTCGACATTCATTGCGGGAGCCAGCTCCCGGCTTGGGCTCTTCAAGTTTTCATTCGGCCGGCTTCTGCCTTCTACGCCGGTGGCACTTCTTCGGTCTGGTGTGGCGGTTGTTCCTCGGCGGCAATTTGACCTGCGGCCCCTGCGGCAACCTCGCCGCCCTCCTGGCCGTTTGACTCGTGTTTCTCGGATTCGAGTTCTGGGCTGTCCGTTTCGCCGGTGGCTGCGACTTCCGCGGCGGCCGGCTCGGCGGAACTTTCAGAACTCTCTTCCCCGGCGCTCGCGGCGGGCGCTTCTTCGCCTTCTGGCGTCGCCACGGCAGCAGTCTCTTCGCTGCCCGGCTCGGCTGTCGCCGGTTCACTGGCCTTGGCGGCTTCTGCGCTTTCTGCTTCACGCGCGGCCCGGCGGAGCTCGGCCTTCTGCGCCGCCGTTTCCTTTTCAAGGCGTTCGGCCTCGCGTTCCGCGTATTCGACGATCGGGGCGCAGTCTTCCAGGCTCAGGCCCGACAGCTCGGCCAACTGGTCGGGCTCGATCACCGACAGGTCGTCGAAACTGAAGAAGCCCTGCTCGACGAGGTTTTCGGCGAGCTGGTCGGGGGCGCCGGGAACCTGGCTGAACGCCGCGATCGAATTGTCGAGCTGCTCGTTCAGCTCTTCGCGCGTCATGATTTCGATGTCCCACCCGACGAGCTTCGACGCCAGCCGCACGTTTTGCCCGCGCTTCCCGATCGCCAGCGAGAGCTGATCGTCTTTGACCAGCACAATCACGCGGCCCAGCATGGGGCAGAGGATCACGTCTTCGACTTCCGCCGGCTGGAGCGCATTGGGGACCAGCACCTGCAGCGAGTCGTTCCAGCGGACGATGTCGATCCGCTCGCCGGCCAGCTCGTCGACGATGTTCTTGATCCGCGACCCGCGCACGCCCACGCACGCGCCTACGGCGTCGATCTTCTGATCGATGCACGAGACGGCCACCTTCGAGCGGTATCCGGCCTCGCGCGCCAGAGAGCGGATTTCGATGATCCGTTCGGCAATTTCGGGAATTTCCAGCTCGAACAGGCGCCGCACAAGGTCGGGATGGGTGCGCGACAGAATGATCTTGACGCGCGTCCCCGCCTTGCGGACTTCAAGAACGACTGCCCGCACGCGCTCGTTGACGCGGTAGGCCTCTCCTGGAATCTGTTCGCTGCGGGGCAGGATGCCCTCGACCTTGCCGAGGTTGACGGTGGCCGTGCCCCCTTCGAAGCGGGCCACGGCGCCGGTGACGATCTGGCCGCGCATTGCCAGGTAGTCGTCGAACAGGGCGTCGCGTTCGGCTTCGCGGATCTTCTGGATCATCACCTGCTTGGCGGTCTGAGCCGAGATGCGGCCCAGGATTTCCCCCAGTTGATCGGAATCGAGCACCTGCCCCTCTTTGAGGAGCGTGGGGTGTCCGCTGTCGCGGTCGATCTGAATTTCGAGGGGGACTTCTTCGCCGTAGTGCTTTTTGGCCGCCGACAGGATCGCCTGTTCGATTCCTTCGAACACGATCTCTTTGTCGATATTCTTGTCGCGATGAATCGCGTCGACAATTCGCAGGACTTCGTTACCGTTCATGGCAGTTCCTTCCCGACAACCACCCTACCCAGCACCAACGAAAAAAGCGGGAGCGCGTCCCACACAACGTGACGCCGGCTCTCCGCCCTTAACGGCTTCTATCGACGGAGTACGAGACACCTCGCAGTCCCGCGACGAGAAGCACCGATGAACGAGCAGCCTTTTCGGGCTGAAACTTCCACGGCACACTACATATTCGTCATCCTCAGATCGAAGGACTGACCCATCGACGTAACCTACAGGCGGCCCCGGCAGTTACCTTCTGCAAGTGTACGAACGATAACGGCCGAAAGTCAACTTGTCAAGGAACCCGCTGAAAGTGCGGAGTGCGGAATTCGGAGTGCGGAATTTTGCGTGGGGCAGGTCTCTGACCTGCCAAGTGCCGCTAATTTACCCCTCGTCACCCCTCCTCCACCTCGTTCCAGGGCTCTGCCCTGGAACGCACTGCCCCCGAGGCTCTGCCTCGATCCACCCACCGTCCCTGCCTCGTTCCGTTCTCCGACACCATTCCGCGCTCCGCACTCCGAATTCCGCACTTTCCTCAATGATTCCCGCTTTTTCGGGGTCGATCTCCGGTCACCAGCAAGCCTCCGTCCCCTACTTCTCTACTTTGCATACTTTTCACGTTGTTTCCTCGCGCCACCCTTGGCCGGACCACAACAGCGTGTTGCAGGTTTCCAACCTGCCAGTCGTCCTCGCGCCGGAGACCAATGTGCTTGCGAATCATGTACTTACGCACCAAAGTCAGACAGAACTTATGAATAACAGGAGTGAATAATTCTCCAGACGCCGCGTTTCCTGCTTTCCTGCCTTCCTCAAAACAAAACGCCTGGGAAGCGGTCCCTGAAGCCGCCCGGCCCCGGGGAGTCCACAGGTTTCTGGGTCTCTGATTTAATACGTACTTTTCGTGAGTTTCGTGGACATCCTGTTTTGGTTCCGGCCGAAGGCCGGTCTGGGGAACACGAATGATCGGACCGATTTCCGTCAATGCGATTCCGACGGCCTGTGAGCCCACATTGACCCGTGACCGGACAACCCACTGATCCCCGACCGCTGAATCTGTCATCGTCCTCCGGTCCAAATTCTGGGTGGCCCCTTTTTCCCTTTGTGTGTGAACCACGAAAGACGCGAAAACGTCGAAACCGGATCTGCGAAAAACTTGATCCACAGATTTCGCAGATGACGCGTCGTCCCTGGCCTGTCTTAATCTGTGAAAATCTGCGCAATCTGTGGATACTCCAGGTGGTCGCGACTTCAGTATCCGTGGCCCCGGTGCTCGACCGTCGCGCATGGCTCGGCCCCTGCCGGCTTGCCCGGCAGGTGAAGAAGTTTGCTGGGCTAGTCTGAGAGCAGGAAAAAAACGCAAGACCCCTGCCACCTCGTGTGGCAGGTGAATCAGTTTCGTCGGCTGTTGGTGTGATCTGTGTTCAAAATCGTGCGGGTGTTCATAGCTGAAGAAACTCATTCACCTGCCGGTAAACCGGCAGGGGTCTGGGCGATCGAGCGAACTGACAAATGCACGACGACTTTTCTTCACTGCCGATTATTGACGTGGCGTCCCTGGTGACCGACGGCGTCGAGAAACAACGGACAAGCGCCAAAATCGACGCGGCGTGTCGGCAGAGCGGGTTCTTTTACGTCGTTGGTCATGGCGTCGATGCGTGTCTGCAGCAGGACCTGCACGCACTACGGCCACACCTTCGACGGGTCATCTGAATTCTTTCAATAACTTCCACGAGCTTTGCTCGCGCTTCCAGGCGCCGATCCGGCGCTCTTCATCGCCGAGCGACGTGACGTCCCATTCATTCCGGAGCGAACCCCGCGCGAAACTGTTCATCGTCCGCACCCCCGGTGCGTTGCCGTGACAACCGCCGCACGAAGCCATGATCGGACGAATGAACCCGCGGTCAATCACGGTGCGTCCCAGGTTAAACAGGTAATCCCACTCGCCTTCGTCGTCGGGAACAGCGCTCAATTCCCCCGCCTGCCCCTCAAGGAGCTGCTCGCGGCGCAGCCGGAATTGGAGGAAGGTCTGCACGCCGTCCTTTGAGGTCGGATCGTGCAGGATCCGCAATTGGACTTGCTCGGTGAGTGGCGTGGGCCGGATCTCGCCCCGATCATCGAGCAGAACTGTCCGCCGGGCCAGGGCCACTTGGGTATTAGCCGGAAATTGCGGAATATCTCGCGGAATATCTCCCTTCGGCCGTTTTCGCTGCCAGTCGCTCAACTGCTCCAGGTATTTCAGCGTCTGATCTCGACCCTCGGGCAGGCGCAAGAAGATCAGGAACGTGGAACGCCCGCCGAAGAAACTGACGTGGTCTCCGGCCAGGTGCCCGCCGGCGCTGGTGCCCAGAAGAACCCAAGGGCCCTTCGGGTCCCAGAGGTCCGCGGGGAGGAACGCGGCGGTTTTCCGGTCTGCGTCGAACTCCGTGGGATACCGCCTGGCTTTGACTGCGGCGGCGTAGTTGTCCGGCAGTTGCTCAATCTCCCTGGCGGAAAGTGCCAGCCGTGGGATCACGCGACCCAGGCGGGTTTGCAGTTCCCGTCGCTCGTTGACGAAGCGGTCTTTCTCACCGAGGTTCGACCAACCGGGGTCGGCCGCCCAATCGAACAGCGTCCAGAGGTCGCGTTGCAGGAGCGCCCGCTTGAGCGAGTCCTTCACGAGCCCTTCCCCTTGCTTGTCTAGGAACTCGTCCAGGAGGGCGAGCGCTTCCCGGTAGGCCGAACCGCTCAGCAGATAGGGGTGGTGCGGGTACCAGAAAAACGGGTCGAGATCATTCGGGTCGATCGTCTGCCTCGCGTACTGCGGCGGATCCTGATCGCCGTCGACGACGGTCGGAATATGAAGGGCACAATGCAGGCGATTCCAGAGGTGTTTGGGGTCGGGATCGTAGAGCGTCGCGGCGGCAGCATCCGGCGGCGCGGCCATGACCCGCGTGTCCGCAGTCGACCCCACAAAGGAAAAGCAGAGGCTGCCGGCGACCACAAGCAGGCCGACCAGGAGGAGCGCTCGCGGGCGACTCGAATCTGAATTCCTCATGATTGAGCCCTTCACAAGCATGCCGGTGGATCGCAGTCCGTCTCCGCAGGGAACCATTCAAGGTCGTCTGATCCAGCCTACCGCATTCTGAATACCGCACCAAATTGTTAACACTTCGAATCACAACGGAAAAAGTTGTTTTGTGAGGGGCAACTGTGCCGACCGCGAAAGTAATTCAGAATACCCACGGATGGCGTGGCAACCCCACGGATGACGGGTGAGAACCACGAAAGTCGCGAAAACATCGAAACCGGCTCTGCGAAAAACTTGATCCACAGATTTCTCAGATTTCGCAGATGAAGCGTCGCGCCCAGCCTGTCTTAATCTGTGAAAATCTGCGCAATCTGTGGATACTCCAGGTGGTCGCGACTTCAGTATGAAGCCTTAATCGTTTCCAAGGAAGGTTACGGCTTGCGCGCGACGAGCACGAACGGCCTGACCGTGCCCAGAGTCATCATTGTGAAGAACAGCGACGTGAAGCTGAAATCATGCCGCTGCACATCGGTCACGGCGCGCCGAGCGCCACGCGGAAGCCGAGCTCGCCATCCCGAAAGCCGGGGCGGTCATTGGGCAAGAAACCGCCGCGACCTGAGCACCGGCAACTTTCGCCGGACGTGAACCAACTTCCTCCTCGGGCTTCCCGGTACTCGCCGCTCAGCGCGACGGGGTCGGTCACTTCTGGCACGGCCGGGTGCCTGCCGTTCCAATCGTCGCACCACTCCCAGGCATTTCCCAGCATGTCGAAAAAGCCCCAGGCGTTCGGCAGTCGAATGCCGCCGGGCGCCGCAGTGGGCGACTGAAAGAGGGCGAACTTTCTCACTAAGTCGTTGTCCCGGGGCGTATTCAAGTCGAGCGTCGCTCCCGCGCGGCAGGTGTATTCCCATTCCGCTTCCGTGGGGAGCCGGTAGCCGGTGGCGTCGGGAATCCGCCGCCAGGCATCGTACTCCTGATCCTTGATCTTCTCCTTTGTGCCGGTTCGTTCGTAGCAGGCGGTGCGCCCTTCGCGACGGCTCAGCCAGTTGCAGAACAGAACGGCGTCGTACCAGTCGACCTTTCTTACCGGATAATCCGGCGTGGGAGTGACGATCTCGTTGATGCCAGGCCACTGGCCGGCCTTTTCCTGTTCCGGGCAATCGGGATCATTGATGAATTCCAGAAACTGGCCGACGTTCACTTCACGCTCGGCGAAAAAGAAGGGTCGTGTCAACCGGACTTTTTGATCGATGGGCTCAAGGACCTGGTCGTGCCGTATGAATTCGCCCGCGTCGACCTTCAGCAAAGTCATCCCGACCGAATTCACGAACCAGGCGCGGGGCGGTTCAGGTTCATTCCGGGCTGGAATCGCCGGCGTCTCGATCTCCAGACGGCGCAGGGCCCAGCCGGCAGCGCCGTGGGTGGCGCCATCCGGCGCGCTTTGAAACCAGTCGGACAGCATGGGTTTCCAGATTGCCAGCTCATCGACCAGCAGGCGTTCTGCCGGAATGCCGCCGATCCCCAGGCAAATTGCCGATCGCAGCGCGGGATCGGAAATGGCCAGAGCCGGTTTTGCCAGCTTCACGAGGTCGCCATGCCAGGCGGAAAGCTCGACGACGAAGATCGCACGCTGGCCCGGGTCTGGCCGGTCGTCGACTCGACAGGCGTCGGACGCCAGACGGTTGTCTCCCAGATGCAGAGCCACAATGGCCAGCCGGGATGTAAGCAGCCAGTTACTGTCGGCCTCAGCTTGCTTCGCCGACGCGGCCAGAATTTCCAGCGCTGTTTCGCGGGCATGTCCCAGTGCGGTGACGAGATTGTCCACTTCATCGGGCGCCGCTCGCTGGATCTGCAACACGAGGTAGTCGCAGTCCACGTCATCATAATGCGCCAGCGCGCAGGCCAGGCCGGTCTTATGCTGTGGCGGTGCGGTCAAGTAGCGGGCTTTGAGTTCCGGGACGACCAGCTCCCGCGGCAATCGATCCAGATCGTGCAGCGTGAGAGGCACGGCGAGTCCGCGATTGTTCTGCACGGCGTCAACGGCTGTGACGGTTTCACGGCGCAGGCTGTTCCGGCGTTCGCCGTCCACCACATTCCAGATGATGACGCCAATGAGCAGCAGGACCGCCGCCGCGCTGCCCCAGCGTGCCGCATGGACACGTCCGGCCTGACGCAACATTTTCTGCTGGATTTCCGACCGTTTTCCGCGCGGCACGAGCGTCACTGCCGTCAGGTAATCCCAGGAAGTCGGCAGATGACGGTTTTCGGGGCAGTCTTGCCAGAGCGCCGTCCATTCTGCCAGCCGTAATTCCGCACGGCCGCGCCGCGTTTCCTGCTGCTTGCGATTCAGCCAGTCGCGCAGCGAGTGGACCAGGTAATCGTGGGTCAATTGATAGTATTTTTTGCCGGGAACCATGCGGGCAATCGACTCGTCGCTGCCGGCCCAGTCGGGATCAGTCGGTGTGATCAGCCTGATTTCGCCGTCGAGAATGTGAATCAAGTCGTCGAAATCCTGGTGGCGCACGGCATAACCGGATGCTTTCAGCAGCTCGTCGTATGACTGCATGTGTCCCTTGATGTCGGTTCCCAGTTCCGGAAGCAGCGCTTTGAGGACGTCCCGGGCCGCCTGCTCGTGGCGCCGGTATTCGACTCGGGCCGTGCCTGCGCTGAAGGTCTCTTCGAGAAATGTCACGCCGATCCCCGCGGCGCCGCCCACGTCTTTCAGCGCTGCAGGAGTCCAGGGCCGGCTGCGCATCATTTCGGCAAAAAGTGCCAGGCGCACCGAGATGACTTTTCCGTCCTGTGCGAGGCCGGCGACGGCCTGTTTCACGAACTCCCTCTGTTCCCGGCTGATTTCTCCCCGGCCTTCGGGAAGTTTGCCGAAGGCGCTCCCAAATGCCGTGAGCACTTTTTCAGCGTGATCGAGATCGAACAGATCGACCAGCGCGCTGTTTTGCCCTTCGACGATCCGGATTTCGAGGTCTCGCAGAAAACGACTGACCGCCAGCCAGAAATCGTCCCGAACCATGACAATGCACTGCACGTGCTCGCCGTCGCATTGCCGGAGAGCCTGGATGAGTTCGGTGTTCGAGTCGTCTTTGTGGGCGTGGAGCCACTGCTCGAACTGATCGAGAACAATCAAGATTTTTCTTCCGCCCGGCAGGCCCCGCCCGTGTCGTAATGCAGCCAACGTGTCCTTCAGCGGCCGGCTGTCGGGCATGTCCGGGAAGCGCTTCCGCAGCCCGTACAGCAATCGGGACTCTGTTTCCGAGGCCGTCGCCTCGACGTATACGGAAATGACGCTGTCCGATAACCTGGGGAGCAAGCCGGCCTTCATCAGACTGGATTTGCCACAGCCTGACGGACCATAAATCAAGCCGACTGGAAACTCGCTCTGGGGATCGGGCCCTTCAATGCGTGTTTTCCAGAAACGCAAGCTGTCGGGCAATCCATCACGATCGCGGGGCCCCGGAAGCAATTCGAGGAAGAAATCCGCGTCGTGAGAGTCGAAGGAGCGCAAGCCTTTGGGCACGATTCGCAATGGCCGCAAGTCGGACGCGAGGGTGAGCGCTGCGGCCGCCTGCGACTCCGCGGAGGTCGGCAAATGCAATGCCGAGTGGCTCGGCGCGGCTGGCGACGGGGACCGTCCGGGGCTTGAAGGTTCGTTTGTCTGGGGCAGAGCAACGGCGCCGCTACGGCCGGACAGCGAATCGGCAGCGGAGCCAGCGAGGCCTGCCGCCAGGAAATGCCGCAGGTCGTCTGCCATGTCTTGTGCCGCCGCGAACCGTTCTGCGGACCGTTTGGCGAGCGCCTTGAGGCAGATTCGTTCCAATTCTTTAGGAATCGCATCATCAATCTGACGTAACGGGCGAGGATCGTGGCTGATCACTTGCCGCAGCAGTTCGGCCGGCCCTTCGCCGCGAAACGGACGTTGCCCCGTCAGCAATTCGTAGAGCACGACTCCGAGGCTGAAAATATCGGATCTGCCATCGACGCGGTGCCCTTCGCCGCGCGCCTGTTCGGGGCTCATGTAGGCGGGCGTTCCGGCGTAGCGCGGACCGGTGCCGACATCCTGCTCGCGCAGCGCCAGTCCGAAGTCGGCCAGAAAGCATTTACCGGTCTTGTCGAGGATGAGGTTCCCCGGTTTGATGTCCCGATGGACGAGCCGTTGCCTGTGAGCGTGATCGAGCGCTTCAGCGACTGTGGCCACCAGGGCGACTGTTTCCTGCTGCGACAGACGCGATTGTTTCAACTGAGATGCCAATTCCGTTCCGTCGATAAATTTTGAAACGACGAAACAGGGAAAACCCTCGGTGCTGCCGACATCGTAAACGGGAATGATATGAGGGTGATCGAGGCTGGCGACGGCGCGGGCTTCACTCAGGTACGCTTCGGCATCCGCGGTTTGCTCGACCAGTTTGCGGTGTGGCACTTTGATCGCCACGAGACGCTGCAACTGATTGTCCTGGGCGAGGTACACGACCCCAAACGCGCCTTGCCCCAGGATGCGCTCGACATGATACCGCCCGATGAGCTGCGGAATCGTCGGATTGCCCAGGACGTTTCTGCCTTCGCGGTCGGTGCCGGTCCCGATGACCGTTTCGTCGACGCGCTCTTGCGAGGCAGGGTTCGCAGCCAGTTGCGTGGCAGTCTCGCGCAAATCACCAGGCGGGCCGTTCGATTGAGAATCGTCGCTGGATGACATCCCGACGGGCTCCTGCCAGGGTCCGGACGAGCGTGACAGTCAATACGTGCGATCCCGGCGACGGCGGGTCATGGGGATTCGCAGGCGCATGTCACGGGCTATTCTGCACGAATGCGCGAGCGATTGCCAATCAGGCCGGCATTTCGCCCAATTTCATAAAAATCTCCTGCAGCGGATACTCCAGGTAATCGCGACTTCAGTATGAAGCCTTAATCGTCTCCAAGGATGGTTATGGCTTGCGCGCGACGAGCACGAATGGCCGGACCCTGCCCAGAGTCATCATCGCGAAGAACAGGGACGTGATGCTGGAATCATGCCGCTGCACATCGGTCACGCCGCTCGTACGCAAAACGCTGGCGTATTCGGCTTCGTGAAGGACATCGGCCAGGACGCAAGCGCCGCCTGGCTTCAGCACGCGTGCGATTTCGCGCACCGCCGCCGCCCGTTCGCTTGCCTGGTAGAGGTTGTGGATCGCCACGTTCGAAACGATGACGTCGAAGTGGCCATCGGGAAACGGAATCTGCCGCATGTCGGCGGTCGAAACCGTCACGCGGTCGGCAACTCCTTCGAGCCGCGCGTTTTCGAGCGGGGCGTCGGGGTGGTTGCCGGAAAGGTCTTCCGTCTGCCAGATGTCGATTCCGGCCGCGGTTCCGGTCGTAAGGCGCTTCGCAGCGCCGATCAGCATGAGCCCTCGACCGCAGCCGACGTCGAGCACCGTCTCATCGCCGCGCCACGGAATGAGGTCGAGCAGCCACTCCCGTTCGTGGAGTTTGCTGACCTTGCTCGAATAGAACATGTAGCTTCCCATGCCGAGAAAGCCGACGGCCATGCTGGCGCCCATCCGTACCAGCGCACGGGCGACCTCTTTCCAGGGCAACATGCCGCTGTAGGCAATCACGCTCACCAGCAGCGCGACCGATCCGGCAACGAACAGGTTGCGGACGACCCCAGGTGCATCAATCCCGTAATCAGGCCGCGAGCGAGCTTGCGCGGGCTTCTCCACTGCGAATCTCCACGGAGGAAGGCGTATGATCTGTCGTCGATTTTATCCCCACTCTGGCCGGGGGAAAAATGTGTTGAACCACGAAATACACGCCTGGCCTTCGGCCGAAACCAAGGATGTCCACGAAACACACGAAAAACACGAAAAAAATCACACGCAGAAACTGTGGACTCCCCGGGCCATGTAACTTCAGGGACTGCTTCCCAGGGAATTGAAATGAGGAAGGCAGGAACGCAGGAAGGCAAGAAACACTTGTGAAACTGGATTTCCAGTGAATTCTCCTGCTCTCCTGCCAACTTTGCAGGTCTTTCGCGAGCGGGCGCCACAAGGTACGATTCCGATGTGGAAATTGAATGTCTACACAACCGCGGCGCTCGCGCTGGCAAGGGAGTCATGAATGCGGGAGAAAGAGAAGATCGAGCACTGGGTCGTCTACCAGGCGGTCCAGGGAGCTCAGTCAGGGATCAGATCCGTCTGTAAGCAGAGCGAGTGGGAGGCGGTCGAGTCGCGCCAACCCGGCGTCAACAAACTTGTCCAGGCAGGCATCACCAGCGAAAGCGAAGCGGAGAAGCTGGCCCGAGGAACATCGGGAGACCTGAAAAAACGGGAACCAAAGATCCGCAGCGGCTTCGCGAGCAAATGAATCGGCGCGATGAAAGGTTTCGGCAGGAAGTGGGACGATGGGTGGAGTTCGCGCGAGCGGTCGCCCGACTCTTTCGTATCCGGCGCGTCATGGACGAGACTGCAAACGAGACGAAGTCCGACGCCAGAATCCGAACTTGATCGCCGTCAGATCGCCTACATTGGCCGACGTGCCAACCTGACGCCGGGGTCCGCCGCGACGCCCACCGAAACAACGCCCCGACGTGGGGCGTTGTGACGCACGGTGCGTGGCCCCAGTGCTCGACCGTCGCGCACGGCTCGGCACCTGCCGTCTTGCCCGGTCCGCCTGAGGCGCAAAGAAGATTGGTTGGCTAGACGGGGAACAGGAAAAATATCGTGGCTGGCCCTGCATTCCTTCGCTCATATGGAATTCAGAATGCCCACGGATGGCGTGGCAATCCCACGGATGACGGGTGAGAACCACGAAAGACGCGAAAACGCCGAAACCGGCTCTACGAAAAACTCGATCCACAGATTTCTCAGATTTCGCAGATGAAGCGTCGCGCCTGGCCTGCCTTAATCTGTGAAAATCTGCGCAATCTGTGGATACTCCAAATGGTCGCGACTTCAGTATTCGTGGGCACGGTGCTCGACCGTCGCGCACGGCTCGGCCCCTGCCGATCGAGCGAACTGACAAATGCACGACGACTTTTCTTCTCTGCCGATTATTGACGTGGCGTCCCTGGTGACCGACGGCGTCGAGAAACAACGGAC
>JACQFH010000709.1 GCA_016200145.1 Planctomycetia bacterium
TAAAAAGGAGACAGTGCGGAATGCGGAATACACGCTGTCGCGTTCTCGAAGCTGCCATTCCTATTCCGCATTCCGAATTCCGCATTCACCGCGGCCCGCACAAGAGACCTTGCCATGCGTAAAGTGCTTCCGATCGTCATCGCTCTCGCGATCGCCGCGCCGGCTGTGGCTGCGGAGAAGCCGGCCGACCGCGCGGGCGCGGCGGTGAAACGCGGGCTCACGTTTCTGACCCGCGACGCCCTCGACTGGAAGGCCGGGCGCGGTTGTGCGACGTGCCACCACGCGCCGATGATGATCTGGACTTTGAGCGAAGCGCGAACGCTGGGATACCGAATCAATGAAGAGGCCCTCGCCGAAGTCCTGACGTGGGTCGTCGATCCAGAAGACAAAGCGAAAACGTACCCTCCCCCGCGAAAGCCAGACGCTCCGAAAATCCTCAGCTTCAGTCCGCTCAATCACGCGCTGGCCATCGGCTACGCCCGGCGCGACAGCGACACAGTCCGCGCGGGGTGGGAAAGATTCCTCGATACTCTTGTGGCCGATCAGCATGACGACGGCGCGTGGAGACAGGGCCCGGGCGGCCGCCCGCCGATGAACGGCGAGCCGGGCGTCATGACCGCCTGGACTCTGCTCGCCCTGACACCGCCGGGAAAGCCCGAATTGAAAGACTCTGTGAAGGCCAGCCGGCGCAAGGGTCTCGACTGGCTGGCAAAGACGCCGATAGGAGACGATTTTCGCGAGGAAGCCCTGCGATTGATGCTCGCCGCCCGACTGGGGGCTTCCGGCGCCGAACGGGAAGCGCTGGCCCGGCGATTGGCCGCGCGTCAGAAGGCCGACGGCGGCTGGAGCCAGACCAAAGAGCTGCCCGGCGACGCCTACGCCACAGGCCTCAGCCTGTACGCGCTGCGCAGCGCGGGCGTGGCGATCGAGGGGGCCGCGTTGACCCGCGGCCGCGAGTTCCTGATATCGTCGCAGCGCGACGACGGCTCATGGCCGATGGCGTCGCGCCCGGTGGGCGATTATCCGCCAGCGAGCGACCTGCGGCCGATCACCTACGCCGGCAGCGCCTGGGCGACACTGGGCCTGATGCGCTCCGCCGCCGGCGAGTAGCGATCACGGTTCCACCGGGATCCAGTAGGTCAGGCTGTGCCTGACGCAATGTGTGCCCCGCCGAATTCATCGCACACAAGGCCAATGCTCACGACACACTGGCGTTTGCGCGGCGGCCGACGGCGAATCCTAATCGTTGGTCGGGCGCACTGGCCAACTGGCCGTTATTCCCAACGCGAGCCGATTGCGTCAGGCACAGCCTGACCTACGAGTCAGCGCGGTTCCACGACGATCACGCCGCGATCCGCGCGAACGTCGTTCAGCGTCTGCACGCGCCCCGACGGCCAGCGAATTTCGATCCGCGAGGCCTGCGCCTGATCGCCGAGGCCAAAGTGCACCGTGCGGTCGCTGGTCGAGGCGTAGCTGCCGCCCCCCTTCACCTGGCGGAATTGCTTTCCATTCGCCGTTTCGAGGTGCACGAGCGCGCCGATCGCGTCGCGGTTGCTGCTCATCCCGATGAGCCTGAGCGCAAGCCAGTGCCGCGGACCGCGGGATTCGTTGGCCAGGATCTGCACCGGCTCGTTGATGGGCGAGAGCACGAGGTCGAGATCGCCGTCGCCGTCGAAATCAGCCGCCGCCAGTCCGCGTCCGAGGTGCTCGACATGCAGAGCGTCTCCAGCACGAGGCGTCACGTTGGCAAACCGCTCGCCGCGCAGGTTCTCGAACAGCAACGGTCGCTGCTTGAGCGGAGCGCGACGGGGGTAGCGAATGGCGTGTCCGTTTGCCACGAACAGGTCTTCATCGCCGTCGCAGTCAAAGTCCGCTGCTTCCGTCCCCCAGCCGACGTACAGACCCCCTGCGGCGGCGATTCCCGTCTGCCGGCTGACATGGCGGAATTGCAGATTCCCCAGGTTGCGATAGACCGCCGAAAGTTCGTCCTCATAATTGGCGACCCACAAATCGGGCAATCCGTCGAGGTTGTAGTCGAACACCTGCACTCCCATGCTGCCGTCGGGGTCGCCACGGTCGTTGACGCTCGTGCCGCTCGTCTGACCGATTTCGTCAAGTTTCATGCCCCCCAGGTTGTGATACAGAAAATTCGGCGTCGTGTCGTTGCCGACGTACACGTCGACACGTCCGTCGAGATCGACGTCGGCGATCACAACCCCCAGCCCTTTGCCGTCGTCGCGCAACCCCGCCGCGCGCGAGACATTTTGAAACCGGCCGTCGCCGCTGCTGGCGTACAGTGCGTGCGGCAGCGCGTGGAACGATTTCGGCGTGCACAGGTCGCGCTGACCCGGCTGCGCGCCGCGGCACAGCGGATCGTTCTCGAACGACCAGTCGACGTAGTGCACCACGTACAGGTCGAGGTTGCCGTCGCCGTCGATGTCGCCCCACGCGGCGCTGCTGCTCCAGAGCGTGTCGTCGAGCCCCAGCGCCGGGCCATCCAGCGCGTGAAACGTCCCGTCGCCCTGGTTGCGGTACAGAGCGAGCCCGCCGTAACCGGTGACGAGCAGATCGGCAAAGCCGTCGTTGTCGTAATCGGCGGCGGCGGCGCCGTGGCTGTAATGAGGCGCCCCGGCCAAACCGGCTGCGGCGCCTGCCGTCCTGAACTGCCCGCCGCCCGCGTTTCGAAAATAGCCTGGCGGGCGTCCGGTCATCCGGCGGGCATCGTCGAAGGACCCGCCACCGGGAAACACCAGATCGGGGGCGCCGTCGCCGTCGAAATCGCAGTCGGCGACTCCGCCTCCCAGAATTTCCACCAGCGCGTAAAAGCCGGCCTCCTGACCGTCGCGGTAACTGAAATCAACTTCCGAGTGCGCCGTGACGTCGACGAAATGAAGTGTTGTGGAAACGTCGGCCGCGCCCGACTGCACGGGTGCGCCGCCCCCCTTGCTGGTTCCGGGCGCAGGCTTTACCGCAGGATCGGGTGAGCAGCCACACCATCCGGCAAGCGTCATTGCGCAGACAATTCGCACGACGCGTCCCGAAAACGGTCGACTCCGTGCCGCGGCCGCTTCGCGGCGGCCGGGGCACTGCATCGCAGACAGAGCATCGCGCTGGCGCGCTGCCAAGCGGACGTGAATTCGCCTCCGAGCAGTCGACCGTCTTTCCTGCACGCGAAGTGCCCCGGCCGCCGAAAAAGCGGCCGGGGCACGCTTGCGCCGCACTCCCTCGCATAACGGATGCACCCGATTATTCTGCATGGCCCTGGTCCTTCGACGACTCAGCCAGCCGGCGATGCATCTGGGCCAGATCCTCTGAGCCCCAGCGCTCGTAAAACTCGGCCAGCGCGGCATGCGCCTGCGGGTGGCGGGGGGACAGCCGCACCACCGACTGCAGCCACCCGGCCCCTTCTTCGCGCGACCGGCGTTCGAGCAGCAGCGTTCCCAGCTCGTATCGCGCGTCGAGATCGGCCGAATCCTGTTTGATCCGCTCGAGCAGCGGGTCGACCTTCTCCAATGCGGCCGCAGCGCGCTCGGCCTCGTCGCGATAGGCCTTCGCCTCCTCCTCGCGGCCGCTATCGTGCAGCGCCCGCGCCATCAACGTGCACAGCAGCTTGTCGCGCGGCCAGGCCTTCGCGAGGGGAGCCAGGCATTCCAGCGCGCTCGCGGCATTCCCCAGCGACAGCTCCAGTTCGCCGAGGATTCTCGCCGCTTCAAAATCGTGGGGCGCCGCCTGCAGCGCCTCGCGCAACACGGTGCGCGCCTCATCCGAGCGCCCAAGGTTCACGAGGCAAGTCCCCAGTCCGACTCGGGCTTCGAGATTCCCCGGCTGTTCCTTCAGGCACCGCCGGAAATGCGGCTCGGCTTCGGCGGGACTGTTCATCCGCACCAGGCTCTGTGCCAGGTTCAGACGGACGCTCGTCCTGTCGGGCGCGTGTTCCAGGCACCGGCGAAATGCCGCGGCGGCCCCCGCCCAGTCCGTGAGCGAGAACTTCAGACGGCCGGTACGCCAGTGTCCGTCGGCATCGTCGGGATACTTGGCCGTCCATGTGTCCAGCACCAGGCCCGCCGACTCGACGTCGAACGTGAGCTCGAAACCCGTGGCGAGCGCGGCGCAGATTTCAGGCCCATCATCACCCGGATTGTCGAGCAGAGTTTGCAGGCGGTTTCCCAGTTCGGCCGTACGCCCGACCTGCGCGATCGCGAGCCAGCGCTCGCGCTCGATTCCCCGAGGAGAGAACCCCAGGGCCGCGGCACGCTCGAGGCGCCGATTCATGTCGTCGAACTGGCTCAAGCGGCGGCATGCGCGGGCCATCAGAAACTGCGTCCTGCCGTTTTCCGGCGAGAGCTTCTCGGCCGACTCGAACCAGTCGAGCGCCAGCGTGTCGTTCTGTGCCTTAAGCGCCCGCGTGCCGCGATAACGACAATAGGCGGCCCTCGCGTGCGGCGCGAAGTACACGCAGACCAGAGCACCCGCCACGGCCAGTCCGGCCAGCAGTTTCTTTCTGGTGATTTTGAGAGCAGCGCGCACCATCGAGACTTTCCGACGTCATCCTACTGCGATCTCCACCGGCGAACAACGCAGTGGATGCATCGCAAAAGTGCCCCGGTCCGCTTTTTCGGCGGCCGGGGCACTGCACACGCAACTGACGAACCGCAACAACGATTCTGTTCCCCTCTCCCCTGGCGGGAGAAGAGGGGAGAATCTCATGGAGCGCGTCGTCGCAACATGACACCGTCAACACAATTCCACCGCAGCCACTCACCGCAGGCCGCCGGAAATGTAGAGCGTCTCGCCGGTGATCCAGGCCGAGTCGGACGAGGCGAGGAACACAGCGGCCGGGGCGATATCCTGCGGCTGACCGATCCGTCCCAGCGGGGTCTGCGCCTCGACACCTTTGCGCATCTCGCTTTCCGTGATGCCCGAAGAGTGTGTTCCTTCGGTTTCGACCATCCCCGGATTGATCGCGTTGACGCGAATCTTGCGCGGGCCCAGCTCCTGGGCCAGCGACCGTGTGATGGCATTCACGGCAGCCTTGGTCCCGCTGTAGACCGACGTGTTGGCCGGCGCCAGCGTCGCCACGACCGAGCTGATGTTGACGACGCTTCCGCCCTCGGGGCCGAACAGCCTGGCCGCTTCCTGCGTGGCCAGTACCAGGCCCAGCACGTTCAGGTCGAACTGCTCGTGGAAGTGCTCAGGAGTCACCTCGCTGAGGGGCGCGAATTTGTAGATCCCCGCGTTGTTGACCAAGACGTCCAGCTTACCGAACGCCTTCTTCGTTTCGGCGAACAGCCGTCGCACGTCGGCGGGCTTGGAAACATCGGCCTGCACGGCGACCGCCCGGCCGCCGTGTTCGACGATCTGGCCGACGACCCGATCGGCACCCGCCTTGCTCGACGAGTAATTGACGACGACCGCAGCCCCCTCGTCAGCCAGGTGCCTGGCGATCGAGGCCCCGATCCCCTTGGACGCTCCGGTGACGACTGCGACTTTGCCTTCCAGTTTCTTGGACATGATTGGGTTCCTTGGTTCTGGGGTGCACAGGTTTGAAAACTGCCCAGGCAATCGCCCTCTGCGGTTTATTGTTCCCGTCGCGTCCTGCCTGACAATAGGGAATACCGGCCAGACCGAAGGGCCTTACAGAGAATCTTTGCTGAACGTCAACCGGTCCGGGGAGTCCAGACAGAGAATCAGGAAATGACCTGGACAGGAAAATTGGGGACAGGAATATCGTCGTCCGGCCTGCCGTTACGAGATTGCAACCGCAGGCTGAAAACCAATTTTCCTGCCCTCCATTTTCCTGTCCTCCAATCTCTCTGGCAAATTCCGATGTAAGATCCGCGCCGCCGCGCGGTATGTCCTTCTGTCTGTCGACTTCCAAACAACGGAGGACATGCCATGTGGATCGTGCAACTGGCTCTGAAGCGTCCCTACACGTTCGCCGTCATGGCGCTCCTCATCGTCGTGCTCGGCGCGACGTCGATCAGCCAGATGCGAACCGACATTTTCCCCGAGATTGACATTCCGGTCGTCAACGTCATCTGGACCTACAAGGGGATGGAAACCAGTGAAGTCGAACGGCGGATTACCACGTATTCCGAATATGCGATCACCTCCAACGTCAACGGGATCAAACGCATCGAGTCGCAGTCCCTCAACGGCGTGGCGGTGATCAAGATCTATTTCCATCCCGGGACCGAAATCGGGACCGCCCTGTCGCAAGTGACGGCGACCGCCCAGTCGATTCGCTCGCTCATGCCTCCGGGCATCCAGCCGCCGACGATTGTCCGCTTCAACGCGTCGAGCGTTCCCATCGTCCAGATCAGCCTGAGCAGCCCGACGATGTCTGAAGAAGAAGTTTACGACTACGCCCTGTACATCCTGCGGACGCAGCTCTCGACGGTGCAGGGCCTGACGATGCCCACCCCCTACGGCGGCCGCGAGCGGGAAGTGATGGTCGACCTCGACCCCCAGCTTCTGCAGGCCAAGAGCATCTCTCCCAAAGAAGTGGCCGACGCGATCAATGCCTACAACCTGGCGTATCCCACCGGCGTAGCGCGAATCGACACGCACGAGTACCCGGTGACGCTCAACAACACGCCGATCGCCGCCACCGCCTTCAACGAAATTCCGATCAAAGTCGTCGGCGGCGCGACGATTTACATGCGCGACGTAGCCCAGGTCCGCGACGGCAGCACGTCGCAGACGACGGTCGTCCGCCGCAACGGCAACCGCGGCGCCCTCGTGACGCTGCTGAAGAACGGCAACGCCTCGACGCTCGACATCGTGAACAAGGTCCGCGAGATCATGCCGCAGATCAAGGCGGCCGCACCGCAGGACCTGCAGATCGACATGCTGTTCGACCAGTCGGTGTTCGTGACGGCGGCCGTCGAAGGAGTCGTCACCGAGAGCATCATCGCCGGGCTTCTCACCGCCGCCATGATCCTCGTCTTTCTGGGAAGCTGGCGGAGCACACTGATCGTCGCCGTCTCCATTCCGCTGGCGATTCTGTCTTCGATCGTCCTGCTGTTTTTGCTGGGCTATTCGCTGAATGTCATGACGCTCGGCGGCCTGGCCCTGGCGGTCGGCATTCTGGTCGACGACGCCACGGTGGAGATCGAAAACATCCACCGCAACCTGGGTATGGGGAAGGCGCTGCGGCAGGCCATTCTCGACGGTGCCATGCAGATCGCCGGGCCCACGTTCGTTTCGACGCTCACGATCAGCATTGTGTTCGTGTCGGTGCTGTTCCTGGAGGGGCCGCCGAAATATCTGTTCACGCCGCTGGCCCTGGCCGTGGCGTTCGCCATGCTGGCGTCGTATTTGCTATCGCGAACGATCGTCCCCACGATGGTCGACTACCTGCTTCCCACCGAGCTCGCGCAGCATGGTCACGGCGCGCCGAGCGGCTGGTTCGCCCGGCTGCACGCGGCGTTCGAGCGCCGGTTCGAGCAGGCCCGCGACGCCTACACGGCCCTTTTGAACTGGAACCTTCATCATCGGCGCAGTGTGTTTCTGGCCTTCGCGCTCGTCGTCGCGAGCGGATTCATCGCGCTCCCCTGGGTGGGTCGCGACTTCTTCCCCACCGTCGATACGGGACAGTTCCGCCTGCACGTACGGGCCCCGGCCGGCACGCGCGTCGAGCAGACCGAGGTTTATTTCAGCCAGGTGGAAGGCGCCATCCGCGAGGTCATCCCCGCGCACGAAGTCGACCTGGTCCTCGACAACATCGGCCTCCCCAACCGCACCTACGCGATGGCGTTCGGCGACAGCGCCACCACCGGCATGGCGGACGGCGAAATCCTCGTGGCCTTGTCGCATCATCGGTCGCACTCGACTCCCGAATACATCGCCACCCTGCGGCGTGAGCTTCCCGGCCGATTTCCGCAACTGACGTTCTTTTTCCAGCCCGCCGACATCGTCAGCCAGATCCTGAATTTCGGCCTGCCCGCCCCGATCGACGTGCAGGTCGCCGGGCTCGACCGGAAGGACATCCTCCAGACGCTCCAGGCGAACACCTCCCTCGACCGGACCGACAAGCTCCTCGAGGCCCGCCTCACCGCGCGCGCCCTGGGGCCGCTCTCCGCTTACGTCGGCTGGTCGCAGGAGAAGCAGGAGCTGACCGTCGACCAGGACCCGGCCGAGATCGTCGTCCCGGGCTCGCAGGAAGGCTCCTTCTCCCGCACCGTGAAGCGGCTCGACGCGGGGCTCGGCTTCCGGATGGCCGGGTTCTTCGCGGCCGCCGACTGGCAGCGGGCCCGCGCCGACGACGCGGTCACGCGCGTCGACTTCCTCTCCCGCGACCGGTACCGCGCGAAGGCGGGCTACGCGTTCCGCGAGCTCGCCCGGCTCTCGCTGTCGGCCGAGCAGGTCGACACGAAGAACGACGTCCCCGGCGTCGACCGGAGCGGCCGCCTCCGGCAGTACGGCGGCGAGCTCTCCGTCACGCCCCACAAGAACGTGCGGCTCCACCTGAGCGGATTCAAGTACCAGAACGACGACTCGATGACGATTCGCCAGCCGCAGAACTTCACGACGATCCCCTCCGTCTACGCAGAGGACGGCCGCTCCTTCGAGATGGGCGCCGGCTGGA
>JACQFH010000710.1 GCA_016200145.1 Planctomycetia bacterium
CCCGGTACGCTCCAGGCAAACGGGCCCCTCGACCAGTAAGAGCCGCTGGTTTCCAGATTGTCGAACGACATCGGCTGAAGTGAGCAGGCGATGATGAACGTGTCGCGAGATTCGCCCGGTTCCCCTTTTTCGCTCGAGAACACGTAGACGTAAGGAAAAATGCCGCACGCCGTCTTCACGTACCGTCCCAGGAACTGGCCGACCCGCTCCGCGTGCGTCCGGCGATGGAGCGAATTCACGGCAGACTTGAATTCGTCGGTTGCGCCCTCCTGGGCGAGCAGTTGATTGCGGAAATCGTCAGGCATGACGCCGCGATAGCCGACGAAGTAGCCGCCGTCATGAAAGCGAAAGAACTGCAGCCGGTCGTACGGTTCGAGCGCTTTCTGCCAACTGCCTCCCTTCCATTCGGCTGGAGCGACCGCGACGGGCGGGGGTTTCCGCAACGTCACGCGCAGATTCGATTTGTCGTAGAGTTTTTCGATCGCACCGGCGAATCCCTGACCGGGGACCGCTGCGGCGTTTCCCAGCGGATCGAGCTTCTCGAGCGCTTGGCGGACCTGTTTTGACATCACCCCCGTATATCGCAGCAGGTACGTTCCGTTCCGCTGTGCGACTTCGAGCCCCCTGAACCCGCCGCCGCATGGAACGAATTCCGCAGAAATCTTTCGCGAGGGCGCGAGGCTGTGCGGCAACTTGCCCGAATAGGGAACCTCGGCTTCACCGGCTTTGTCGGATTCGTCCGGGTATTCCGTGCGCGGGTAGATGTCGATGATGTTGACGAGGAACACTCCCAGGCCCGGGGTCAGAAGGTCGCGAATGCGCGTGCTGAATTCGTGCGTCGTCAGGTGCCAGGGGACCGACAGATCGTTAAAGGCGTCTCCGTAAACGAAGTCATACGTGACGGCGGGGCGCCCGGCGGCAACGAGCTTCCGGTTCGAAACCCACTGGTCGTCGACAAATTTCCTTGCGTCGCCGATGCGTGTGTTGACCCAGGTCTTGCCTTCCGCCGGAGGGCCGTATTGCCGCGGCAGGCCGAGCTCGGATTCAATGGCCGCCTGCACTGCCGGGTCGATTTCAGCGACATCGATCAGCGGCTGGTGCGGAAACTTGGCTTCGATCCACCGCGGAAAGACGTAGCCTCCGCCGCCGATGAACAGCGTGCTCGTCTGCCGAGACCGTTCGAACAGATCGCGGATTGCGGCCACGTACGCGCCGTGCCCTCCCAGCGACATGAGCTGCCACATCTCATCGAGGTCGAAGGGCCGGGTCGTGACGAGCGATCGCAGCGTGCGATCATAATGCAGCACCGTTCCCAGATCGGGCGGGAAATCAATGTCTGCGGGGAACTCGTCGAGCCTCGTCAGCAGCACTCCACGGTCCTGTTGCGATGCTTTCGACCAGTCTCCGCCGGCCTGGTCCCAGGCCGAGAGCACGGCCTGCCAGTAATCGCCGTATGGGCCGACCGACAGCAGGCTTCGCAGGTCTGTCAGTTGCAGCGCGCCGCGCACGGCGAGCTGTTTCGCCTGGGGGTCGTATTCGACGCGCCCGGAGGCCCCGGGAATCGACTGCTCTTCGCCGGGAAAGGCGGCCAGCGATACGGCGGTGCGCCGCGACCATTCGCGTGCCGCGCGCTCGGTGATGGCCGCATAGACTTTTTCGTAGGTGTAATACAGCTTTGTAGGATTTTCCGGGTTGTAGTAACTGTGAGTTAGGAAATCGAGGCGAAGCTGTTTGACGAGATCCCCCTCTTCCTGGACGTTCGAAATGTTGATCGAGTAGTAGTCGCTCTCGTCGTTGTATTCATTCGGCTTGTCTGAGCGCAACGCGAACGTCAGGCCGACCGCGTGCAGTTGCTTGCCGAGCCGAGCACCCCATTTTCCCCATTCTTCTTCGGCGGTTTCGCGTTCGTAGCGCCAGGCCGAGCGGGCCTGGGCCGCCTCGATCGCCGCCATGTCTCCCTTCGCCAGGGCCGACTGCAGCGCGACTTCGTCGGCCTCGAAGTCTTTTCGCCTGGTATGCCAGCCCGAGCGGATCCCGGCGACCCACTTCGCGAAACCTTCCATCCCCTTTTCGGTCGTCGAGGCGATGATCCCGTACTGCAGGATGAGCGGCACCGCGCCGACGAGGGCCGCTGTGCGGAACGCGCGCTGGCCGGCGGCCACCAGCACCCCCATGAAGACGAGCGCACACGAGGTCACCAGAATGACTTCGCGGCTGCCGAAACTGCCGATCAGCCAGAACCCGGTCAGAAACGTTCCGACGATCGAGCCCAGCGCGCCCCACGCATAGATATTGCCGACCGTGATGCCCGTCCTCGCGCTGCGTTTGAGGGCCATGCTGGCAGTCACGGGGGAAATCGTACCCAGCGAAAGGGCTGGCAGAAAGAACACCCAGGCCACGACCAGCATCACCCAGATTTGCCAGTTCATGCCTTCGGGACGGCGCGTGTCGCCGGCCCAGCCGTTAAGGAAGATCACACTGAACGTGAGCAGCCCCGAAATCAGGAACTGCCAGGCCAGCACTTTCTGGGGGGGAAACCTGTCGGCGAGCCAACCCCCCAGATAATTGCCGATGCTGATTCCCGCCAGGACGACGCCGATCACCGACGTCCACGTGTACAGCGACTGTCCCACGTAGTTTGCGATCAGCCGCGACGCCGTGAGCTCCAGCACCATGATGCACACGCTGGCGCCGAACACGATGGCGTTGCAGCCCACGAGCGCCCAGAAGTCGCTGACTTTGCCGCGGGGTGGGCCGCTCCTTCCCGTTCCACCGGTGACCGGAGGGGGCAACTTGCCGGTTCGCACCGGCCGTTCCGGGGCATCGTCGCGAAACTCAGCAGGTACGTCATAAGCGGACGGCGCGGGAGAACTCGGCTCGACAGGCACATTGGGCTCCTGGAAGATGCAGATCGGAAACCAATATAGCCGCTCGATTGCCGCATCGCCAATTCGCTGCGCGCGCCCGAGGATCGAACCGCAGCAGTGACCTCGCGCCATCCGAACCATGAGATTGCAAACGACGTCCCACCCGGCACGCGGGACCTACACGCGCTGCCTCGACGTTGCTGTGCGGGTTTTGACTGGCAGGTTGGAAACCTGACCTGCGGGACTACTTCTTATCGGTCGTTTTCTCGTCCGGCGGGGGTGGCACGTTCTCGACGGCTTTGGCGATCTCGGCGGGTTCGCGCGCCTTATAAAGGTTCTCGGGTGTACCGGCGACCTTGGTGCGGAATTCGGAATGCGTGCCGACGGGCAGCGTGAACATCTGGTAGCCGGTGGCCACACGGCGGCGGAACAGCATCGGGTACGTGATCGGGAAATCGTGCGATTGACCGGGTTTGAGTGTGTACGGCCCGCCCCAGTCGCTGTAGGGACCTTTGGTTTCGTACGTCAGCGATTTATCGCTGCTGTTCGTGATCTTCACGCCCGGCGGACCAAAAATCGCAGAGAGCTCTGGCGACGACCAGTTGACGTCGTCGGCCCGCAGCATCGTGTACCCCAGATCGACGTCGGGAAGGTCCATCTGGGGTGGGCCGCCTGCGTTCAGAAAATCGTCCCAGCCGGCGGCAAACAGCTCCTGCATTTTGCCGTTGTCGATGTGCGTTTCCTGCGGGGTATACCCGGGCGCGAATCGGCCGGTGACCTCGATCTGCGCAGCCGCGTCGGGCGCGAGCGTAACGGCGCGGGTGAGCGCCGTGGGTTTCGCCAGCGACGGCGTGAAAGACTGCCGCAGTGATACGTCGAATTCGGCATAGGGCTTCCACTCGGCGCTCGCTGCATCGGCCTTGAACGAGATTTTCAGCTTCATCTGCGTTGCCTCGAGCGCCGGGTTCTTGTTGGCGGCCTCGACCACGTTGATGGGCCCGGCCAGCGACAGTTCCGTCCAGACCTGCGCCTGGTTGCCGAACCGTTTGAGATCGGGAATGATATCGACGAGCACGGCCGGATCGGCCAACTTTGCCAGGACCGGCGAAGGCGTATCGGCCACGTGAATGCGAAACACGTCGGCAGCCACCACCAGCTCCGTCAGCGGCCCGATCATGCCGGTGGCCAGCCCGACCTGCAGTTTTTTCGATTGCGGCACTGCGTCGACGCCGATCCCCAGCGGAGGCACCGTCCGCACGGCCTTGGGAGGTTTTCCCGGGTCGACGGCCGAGGCGGTCGCGCCCATTACCAGCGACACACCCTGCTCGTCGGTGCTGACTTCGGCCGGCCAGACCTTCAGTTGCGGCTGATAGACGGGAAGTGGCCAGATCCCCGTCACAGATTTGTTCGCCAGCGCGGCGTCGATTTTCTTTTCGAGCTCGGCGATCAGGTTGGGAACGATGCCCTGCACCTTTTGCTCGATCATCGCTTTGCGTCCATACAATCCGCTCACCAGTCCGCTCGAAACTTTGTCTTCCGTCATGCCAAAGCCGCGCGTCGAGACGCCGGCCGGGGCGGTGACGTACCAGTTGTCGTTGGGAATCTGGAAACTCGTCCCCACATGTTTGAACCGGAGTTTGCGATCGACGACCACCGGAGTGACGTCGATGCTCAGCCAGACGGGACGGCGATGACCGATGACGACGCTGATCGGGCCGGCCTGGGCCGAATGCCTGTCGCCGCTCAGCGACGTCCCGCCGATCGTCACGTGTGCATTGCTCAAGCCCAGTTGCACGTTGAGGCGGTCTTTACGATAGGCTTTAATGGCGGCCCGCCCCAATTGCGCCTGGTAACTGAGGCCAGACATGTAGACGCTGAAGCCATACCCTTCGGCCTCGGTGTAGTCTGTAATGTCGGCCAGCCGACCGACAAGCATGTCCCGGGAAACCACCTTCGGGACTGAATCGGCCAGGGCCTGCAGCGCCTCGTTGCCGAGCCGCACGTACCCCGCGCGCGGCATGTCGAGCGCGGGCACGAACTGCGGGGCGGGAATCATGCCGGCCTGCTGACCGGCCGCAGCCTTCAGGCGCGACGTGACGGGCTTCAGCGTCGCCGGATCGGATTGCGGCGCGAGCATCCAGGCGTAGAGCGAGTCGTCGTCGTAGCCCTGCAGCCAGACATTGTGATCGCTCTCGTCCGGCTCGCTGTATCGAGGATGGCCGTCCGCCGCGCGGATCGCGTCAACCATCTTACGCGACTGCTCGGCGCGCACGCTGCGATCGCGGGCTCCGTGCCAGGCCCAGATGGGAACAGACTTGAGTTTTTCGGCCCAGGCGGCGTCACCACCGCCCGACATGGGAACGACCGACAGCCAGCGCTGTGGAAATGCCGCCGCAAGTTCCCAGGCGCCGTAGCCGCCCATCGACCAACCGGTCAGAATCTCGCGTTTGGCATCGACGCTGTAGTCCTTCTCGACCTGTTCCAGAATTTTCAGCGCCCGCTGGCCGTCGGGATTGGCCGGCGACCACCCCAACAGCAGCCGGCCGTGCATGTCTTCGCATTGCGGGAAGACGACGACAAACGGAAAATTCGCGGCGCGCTCACGGACCATCGGCCCCAGGCCGATCGTGGTGGGCAGCACTCCGTCGCTCCCCCGTTCACCCGCCCCGTGCAGGAACAGGATCACGGGCCATTTCTTCGCCGGCGTGTAGGCGTGCGGAACGAAGACCGTGTATTTGTGCGCGCCTGCGTCATCCTTGTACGTTTTCAGCAGAAACCCGGTCGTCCGCGGCTGCGCCTGGGCCGGAACCTGGGCGTTTGCGGGCAGTCCTCTCAGAATCAGAGAGACTGCGATCAGCGCCAGAAGATTGTGAGCAACACTGCGAAGTCTCGGCATGATCGTCACCGTTGAGAATTGACTGGTTGCAATCCGAAGTCCGTCGCACGAATTCTAACAATCCACAAAGCATTCGATCAGCCCTCCGGCGCCGGATTTTCCGCCTGTGCGTCCGATGCCGAATCGAACACCCTTGACGGTTACCAGCGCGTTGATCCGCAGTCGCACGGAGAGCGCGACACACATATCGACCGGCACCATTCAAAACCGCATCAAAACGCCCCCACGTCTTGCCCTGGCTGCCCAGTGCGGCCAGTTTAGCAGGCTGTTACAAGCCGGCCGGATGGCGCGACTGGTTGGTTTGGACGACTTCTTATATCTTCAAGGCGCATGGCTTCTCGATTCGCGACGCACGAGCATCACGAGTTTCTGGCAGCGGCGCACGAGGCGCTCGAGTCCCCCAATCTGCAACTGGCCCTGTCGCGGCTGGGAGAAACGCTGGCAGCGGGAAACCGCACGGCGTTTGAGCGGCTGCCCGGCTCGTCTTTGCTGCGCGACAAAGCGCGGGCGATCAAGGACGAGACGCTGGCTCACCTCGACGGGCACATCGAACAACTCGAGCGTGCCATCGTGGCGCGAGGCGGGCACGTTCACTTCGCCACTGACGGGTCGGCCGCCGTCGCGATCGTCCGCGAAATCATCCGCAAGGCGGGGGCGAAGCGGGTCGTCAAATCGAAGTCAATGGTCACCGAAGAAATCCATCTGAACCAGCACCTTGAAGAAAGCGGCGTTGAAGTCACCGAGACCGATTTCGGAGAGTTCATCATCCAGGTGGCGGGCGAGCGCCCTTCGCACCTGGTGGGCCCGGCTCTGCACAAGACAGCCGAAGAGATGGCCGTGTGCCTTAACGAGCGATTCGACGCGCACCTCACAAAAGAGCCGCATGTCATGGCCCAGTTTGCCAGGGGCTACCTGCGGCGGAAATTCGCCGAGGCCGATGTCGGCATAACCGGCGGGAACTTTCTGATCGCCGAAACGGGAACGGTCGTCATCGTTTCGAACGAAGGGAACGCTCGGCTGACGACGAGCGTTCCGCGAATCATGGTGTCGCTGGTCGGGATCGAGAAAGTGATTCCTCGACTGGCCGACTTGCCGGTCTTTCTGAAAGTGCTGGCGCGCGCGGCGACGGGGCAGAAGATGTCGATCTACACGTCGCTGGTGACGGGCCCGCGCCGGCCGGGCGAAGCTGACGGGCCCGAGGAATTCCATCTCGTGCTGCTCGATAACGGCCGTTCGCGGATTCTGGGGAGCCCGATGCGCGAGAGCCTGTTCTGCATCCGCTGCGGAGCGTGCCTGAACATCTGCCCGGTGTACCGCAAGATCGGCGGCCACGCTTACGGGGGCACCTATTCGGGCCCGATCGGCGCGGTGATCACTCCGTTATTCGACGGCCACCGCCAGAACCAGCATCAGCCGCATGCCAGCTCGCTGTGCGGCGCGTGCCAGGCGGCCTGCCCGGTGAAGATCCAGATTCCGGAGCTGCTGATCCGCAACCGTGCCGCGCAGCACGACGAGCACCTCACGCCGCGCGGCGAAGAGCTGGTCTATCGCGTGTGGAGCCGGCTGATGCGGTCGCCGTTCTGGTACCGGCTGATGACCCGCACGGCGGCGCGGGTGCTGCCCTGGTTCGCGCGGGACGGCTGGCTGACGCGCCTGCCAGGACCATTGGCCGGCTGGACCGCCTGCCGCGATTTTCCCGCACCGGCGAAAAAATCGTTTCGGGATCAGTGGCGCGAAGACTGCTCTTGCCGCGTTCGCGGCGATTGAGCTACAAAACCCATCCCGTGGCGCGGCGTAAGGCCGTGGCCTGTTTAGACCTGTGTGCACCCGGACTGCGGGTGCGCCATACGAGACCCAGAACGGCAGGGATGCCATGTTGCGTCGTCTGTGGACGGGTGTTGCGCGCACGCTGGTCGCGCCATCCTCGGCATGCTTTGCAGAATTCGCGATGATCGCGATCTGCCTGGCAACGTGGTCGCTGCAATTTATCACGCTTTTGGGCACATCGCTTCCAGCCGCCCTGGCCCTCGTTGCAGCGCTGTCGCTGGGGTTCGCCGCAGGGGCGCGACAGATCGCGTTCATCGCGCGCGCGACTGTCGCCGGCCTTCCGTATGGCGCGCTATTACATTTCGCAATGGCCGCGTGGATGGTCGCGTCACCACGGCTGGTGTATTTCGTCGACCGGGCGATATCGCAGCCCGGCGTCATCGACCTTGCGTCACCAGGCTGGAACTCCATCGTGCTGTTTGGACTGGCGCTGGTCTGTCTGGGTCTGCCGGCGTTCTTTGCGGCTCAACTGGCGGCGAATCGGCAGAACAATGCAGGTCGACGACCCGTGCCGCTGATTTTTCTGGGCGCCGCTGCGGGGCTGGCCGTGTGGGGACTGGGTCTCGCGCAGATTATGGGACCATATTACTGCGGGCTGGCTGCCGCTGGGACAGGACTCGTGATTGCCGTGTTCCCGTTGTTTCGTCGCGCGACGATTGCCAATTCAACGGAGATGACGTCCGCACACACGCCAATACCAGATCACGGCGAGCAGAGAGAACGTGCGCCGCTCTGGCAATTGGCGTGTGAAGCGATGATGGCTCTCGCCTGCGGCGGCTGGGTCGCCGCGATCGACCGCCTGATCGTCCAGTTGAGCCCGGTCTCGGTGTATACGGGCTGTGCGGAAGTCATCGGGCTGTGCGCGGGATTGGCACTGGGCATCGCACTGGCCTGCCGCAACCGCGGGCTCTCCCAGACGCCGAGTGTCATCGCCGGCGCGGGAATGGCCGTGTGGGGCGTGGGAATTCTGGCCGCCTATCCCCTGCTGATCGATGCTTCGCTGTGGCTCAATGCCCATGTCTCGTCGACAAACCTGCTGATCGCAACACGCGGCCTGGCCACAGCCCTGGCCCTCGTGCCGGCCGGGGCGGCGGCGGCGATCTGCGCTGCACGGAAAGTGACGACCGGCAGTCCGACAATCGGAGCCGGTCCTGCACGCTGCCTGCTGCTGGCGGCAGCCGGGTACTGCCTCGTGACCGGGGCGGCTTTCCCGCATTTCACCCCCGATGCCGTCGTCATTGCCCTGGCCTGGCTCACGATCGCGGCTGTCCTTCCGGGGGCGACCGTGCTGCGCAGGCAATTGTTCGTCCGCCGGCGCACGCAGCTTGCGGCGGCTGCTGTCGGCTGCATCATCGTCATTTCTCCCGTTTGGCGCCAGCACTTCGATCCGGTGCGGTCGGCCAGGCTGCTGTTCAATTCACGCGTCACTTACGCTTACCGGTCGGGGCTGAAGGCCTCGCAGCTCGTGGGACTGGATGAAGGGCGCTTCGTCACGTCGACAACGGGGCAGAGAGGCATCTTTACTCTCTGGAGCTATGGCGGGCATCAACTGCAGGTGCGCGAGAACGGCCTGCCGCGGGGAGTCGTCAGCACTGATCCCGAAGCCTTTCCCCGCTATGCCCCCGAAACACTGCAGACGGTCGTCCCGTGCCTGCTCCACGGCAACGCCGAGCGCGTGCTGCTGTTGGGGCTGGGGAGCGGCGAGTCGCTGTCGACAGCGCTGGCCTTCCCGATTCGCGAAATCGTCTGTCTGGAAACCGACGCCGGGTTGGTGCGAATCGTGCGCGACATCCCCGCGGCCGGAACGGGCGCGAGCGCCCTGGCCGATGAGCGAGTGACTCTGGCCGTCTGCGATCCGGCGTTGGGACTGCCGGCCGTTTCCGGCGATTTTGACGTCGTCGTGTCGACCCCCGAAAACCTGTCGCTGGCACAGGCGCAGCCGTACGTGACGGCTGAGTTCTACCAGCGGGCGGCACGCAAGCTCTCGGCGGGCGGCATATTCTGCCAGCGGCTGCAGCATATCGATCTGGGCCCGCGCCCCATTCAGGGCATCTTGCGCGCCATGCAGTCGGCCTTCCGCGACGTGGCGGCGGTCGAAGGGGCGCCCGGGGAGCTGCTTGTCTGCGGCTGCAACGACCCCGCAGGACTGATCCGACCGGGGCTGGTCGCACGCCTCGAAGCGCCGCACGTGCGCAGCGTGCTGGGTGAATCGGGTCTCGACTGGACGGTGCTTCTGAACGTCGCGGCCATCAATCGTGAGGGAATTGCAGAATTCTGCCGGACTGAGACCGGACCGCTGAACACGGCGGGCGCGGGACGGCTCCCGTTTTCGTTGCCGCGCGACATGCTGCGGTGGGCGCCGAAGTTTGACGAGATCCGCGACACGCTGGGCAAAAACGCCGGGCGGCTGCTGAACTGGGTCGGCGAAGAAGGATCATCGCCTGTCGTCGTGCGGCGCCTCGCCGAAGTGCAGGGTCAGTTCGACCTGATGACCAGATATTCCGACCAGTACTGGGCCTATCGCGCTTCGCTGCGCGACCAGGTGAAAGAAAAGCCGCGCTCGGCGATCCAACTGGCAAGCGCCACCGACGAAGAACCGACGATGCATGCGGAAGACCGACGGCGGGTCGCCTATTTCAACTCGCTGAGCCGGGCCATCAAAACGCACCGTGCCGCCGACATCGAACGCCTGGCGAAGCTGGCGATTCCGTACGATCCTCTGATTACGTATTTCGTACACCAGGAAGCGGCCGAACTGTATTCGCGCTCGCCTGAACGCGACCTGGCTGCAGAACTGCGATTCCGGCTGCACGCGACGTTTTTTTCATCCCCGCGCGACGCGTCGCTGCGCAACGTGATCGCCGGGCTCGACCTCTTGTGCTCGCATCCGCAATGCGAACCTGATCCGCGAACGCGGTGGGACGACGTCAACTCGCTGCTGCAGGCCCTGAAGTTGCGGTGGGAAACTCGGATCGGCACGCGCCCGTCGGACGTCAAAGAGGCGATTACCGACTGCGACCGCACCGTTTTAGCCGCCGAGCAGGCATTTCACGCGCTCGAATCGCTGGCCGCCGCAGCCGGCGTACCGCAATCGCAATGGGCCGCCCGTCGCAGCGTCCTCGAGAAGACGCTGATCGCGCCCGTGCGAGCCTATCAGCGCGAGCTGCTGCCGCTGCTGGATCGCTCAGGAACTGAGCGTGAAGCGCCGAGCGAGGCCGAATCGCAATGAGCGTCTGACGGCGTGGGCACTCGGCTGCGCCTCGGCGCTAAACGGCGCCAGACGCGGCGCGCCGCAGCTATTTCGTGATCCCGTACTTCTTCATCTTGTTGTACAGCGTCACACGGCTGATGCCGAGCGCCTTGGCGGTGTTCGTACGGCTGTGATTGTTCTGGAACAGTGTCTGCTCGATGATGTCGCGTTCCGAGACCGCCACCTGGCGGCCCAGGCTGCCGCGGACGAAGTCGGCCTCGATGAACCGATCGAATTGCGGTCCCCCTTCCTGCGAAGGGCCGGGGACGCAGGCCACGACGTGGCCGGGCAGGTGCCGGTCGGATAGAACGCCGTCGCGACAGTAGATCACCGCCCGCTGAATCACGTGTTCCAGCTCGCGGACGTTGCCCGGCCAGGGGTAATTGACGAGAGCGCTGAAGAGGCCGTTGTCGATCCGCGCGATTTGCACCTGGTGCCGGGCAGCCTGCTCGCGAATGAACCGCTTGGCGAGCGGAATGATGTCTGAACGCCGGGCCCGCAGCGGCGGAATTTCGAATTTCAGCATGTTCAGCCGGTAGTACAGATCGGGCCGGAATTTCTTTTGCTCGACCAGCGGCTGCAAGTCGAGGTTGCTGGCGACGATCAGCCGGGCTTCCGATTTCATAGTGCGATTCGAACCGACCGGCTCGAATTCTCCCGACTCCATGACTCGCAGCAGCTTCACCTGCTGTTCAGGTCCCAGAACGTCGATTTCGTCGAGCAGGATCGTGCCCCGTCCGGCGGCCACGAATTTCCCGTCTTTGTCGGCGTGAGCGCTGGTGAACGCGCCTTTCGCGTGGCCGAACATTTCGCTTTCGATCAGTTCGCTGGGCAGGGCCCCGCACGCGACCGGAAGAAACGGCTCGCTCCGGCGGAGCGAAATCTCGTGAATCAGCTTCGCCAGGTACGTCTTGCCCGAGCCGGTCTCGCCGATCAGCAGCACCGTCACGTCGTGCCGGGCGGCGACTTCCAGGTCGGCCAGCATCATCCGCAGCCGCGGACAGTTCGTTTCAAACCGGCGAGTGAGCCCGGTGAGCACATAAGCCGGATCGGCATCGTCGGCAACCGGGTCGGACGCCGGCGCGACGGGCTTGACCGTGATGGAAACCGGCTCGTCCGGCACGACCGGCAGCAGCAGCGCCGTCATCGTTTCGACATCGAGCGGCTCGCGGACGATCACGGCTGCGCTACAGGCCATCTGCCGTTCGAGAGGTTCCGGACATTCGCCGCTGGCCAGAACGATCAACTTGCGATCTCCCGGCAACTGGCTCAGCAAATCCAGCAGACCGGCTTCAGCATGCCCGCCGCCGGGCACAGTCCGGAAATCGAAAACGACCGCCTGCGGTGCGTGGCTACGGACATCGGCGAGCAGTTGAGCCGCTTCCGGGACGACGTGCCACGAGAGAGACTCGGGGAGAACTTCCGCAAATTGTTCGGCCAGAGGGGCGTCGCACGTGAACAGCAGAGCGGAAATTGGCATCGCAATCCTCGAACGAGGGCCAGCGGGAATGTGTGAATGTTCTCGGCGATAGTCGGTTTGAACAGACTCATACAAATCCAGTGCCAATGTGTTTACGAATCGAAGCGCGCCCTGCGACAAGGTGTTCAAGCATTGGAACTTGCGCTAGATCACGATCCGATGGGCGCCGCTTGGCGCGCGACTGATTGTTGCCGGAATGCCACAAGCCGCCCCGGTGCGTCGATGCCGAAACGCAACATGCGGCCGACGGACATCGCGCGGGCAGTGCCCCGGCCGCCAACAAAGCGGCCGGGGCACTTCTGCTGGAAGCAGCAACCTGGGGGCCAGCACCGTTGCGCCTCTGGGCGCGTCGCGTTAGAATGGGTCGGGTTATCCGCTTCGATCGACACCATGCACCAACAAAACGCCGGATTCGAAGGACGGGCCGCGTACATCGACGCGCTGCGCGGCATCGCCGCGTTCGGCGTCGCGTGTTACCACATCGCGCGGTATGCACCGCTCAACGAGCCTGCGCGAAAACTGGTTCCAAGCGCCGTACTGAATGTGATCGACCACGGCTGGGTCGGCGTGCAGGTGTTCTTCGTGATCAGCGGCTTTGTGATCGCGTACAGCGTGCGCAACGCGCGCGTCACCCCGGGGTATCTCGGGAACTATGCGCTGCGGCGGTCGATCCGTCTCGACCCGCCTTACTGGACGACGATCGCTTACGTACTGCTGCTGCACGCGGTGATGTACCTGCACCTGGGGTTCGATTCGCCGCTCGACGTGCCTTCCAAGCTCGAACCCGAACTGTCGTGGCGTCTGGTCGTCAGCCACCTGCTCTATCTGCAGGGCATTCTGCGATACGACAATCTCTCGGCCGGCTTCTGGACGCTGTGCATTGAAGTCCAGTTTTACCTGTTGTACGTGACCGGGCTGGGCATCGCGCAGCGCCTTCCCGCCAGCAACCGCCGCACGCCGGCCGACGCCGGCGCACCGGGGCTGCTGCTGGTCTTCGCGCCGATCGCACTGCTGTCGCTGCTGGAGTGGAATCTCACGCTCGGCGGCAGGTCCCTCTATAACTACGACATGTGGATCATTCAATTCTTCTCGATGTTCTTTCTGGGGGCCGCCGCGTGGTGGGCGCTCGACGGGAGGATTCCGCGCGACGTTTTCTGGCTGTACGCGACTCTCGTCGCAGGGCGGATCATCGCGCAGATCGTCCACGAACGGCCAGTCTACGTATTCGACGACAAACTTGTCATCGAGCTGTCGGCGGCGCTCGCGGCGGGCGTTTCGATTTTTGTCGCCGGAACTCTAGGGAAACTGGGGACGTGGCTCAACGTCCGAGTGCTGCGGTATTTCGGAAAGATTTCCTACAGCCTGTACCTGATCCATTTTCCAATGAGCCACGTCGTGAAGACGCTGGGGGCCTGGATCGCCGGGGACTCTCCCTCACCGCTCGTGGCAGGACTCTGGGTCGCGCTCTCGATGGTGTTCAGCGTCATGGCCGCACACGTCATGTACACGTTTATCGAGGCCCCCTCGGTGCGGCTGGCCGCGCGACTCAAACGCGCAGAGCGACCGGCCGCTGCTTGAGTCACTTATCGCTTGCAGCGTTGATCACGAGCGCTTTCAGGATGCAACATGTTCGGATTGTACAAGCCGCGCTGCCCCCTCAACGTGCGCGAGAAGACGTGGATCGAGCTGCGGATGCAGTGGCTCGTCGAGCGGCTGGGTTTCGACCGGATCTGCGCCG
>JACQFH010000711.1 GCA_016200145.1 Planctomycetia bacterium
CGGTTCATCCGGCAGGTGAAGATGATTGGTCGGCTAGAAATCGATCTCAAAGCGCATTCAAGACCCCTGCCACCTCGTGTGGCACCACGGATGCCCGGTCACTGTCGCGTCAGTCGGTCGAGGCAGAGCCTCGATGGCATGGCGTTCCCAGGCAGAGCCTGGGAACGAGAATAAACTTAAGTTGACCTGTGCTCCGCTCCGACGTATAAGAGAGTCTCGATGTGATTGTCGCTGCGAATGGATTTCATTGTCGTCCTTCAGGATCCGACATGCTGCACGTTGATCAATGGTCGCGGGATCAGGGCCGGATGAACCGCCGCAATTTTCTGCGGGTGGGGACGTTGGCGCTGGGGGGCCTGACGCTCGCCGATCTGCTGCGATCGCGCGCTGTCGGCGGGCCGGCCGGGCCGCGGGCCAAGTCGGCGATCATGATCCACCTGAGCGGCGGACCGTCGCACCTCGACATGTACGACATGAAGCCGCAGGCGCCGGCGGAATACCGCGGTGAATTCTCCCCCGTCGCCACCCGCGTTCCGGGACTGGAAATCTGCGAACTGATGCCCCTGCAGACACAGATCGCCGACAAGTTTGCGATTCTGCGCGGCGCGCAGATCGCCAACCTGCACACGGGCAACATGTTCTACAGCGGATTCCCGTGGCAGGAATCGCCGCGGGCTTCGGTGCCGGGGGAAGCGCGCCGCCCGGCGCTCGGTTCGATCGTCAGCCGCCTGCGCCCCGGTCCCAAAGACATGCCGACCTACGTCAGCATCGAGAACCATTACGACTGGGAGCGGGCGTATTACGCCGGCGTCGAGCATGAACCGGTTCGCATCGGCGGGTCGAGCCCGCGCGAGTCGATCGAGAACATGGGCCAGCGGAAAGAGGTTCCCGTCGCGCGTCTGACCGACCGGCATGGACTGCTCAATGATCTTGACAGCGTCCGCCGCGATCTCGAGCTGGGGGCCACGGCCAGCGGCATCGACCGGTTCCGCGAACGGGCCTTCGACATCGTCAGCTCGTCCCGGGTCCGCGACGCGTTCGACCTTGAAAAAGAAACGGCCGAGGCTCGCGCCCGGTACGGCGAAGGGCAGTACGGCCACGGTCCGCATCCGGGGCGCTCGCTGCTCCTGGCTCGCCGACTGATCGAGGCGGGTGTGTCGGTGGTCACCGTCGGCGTTCACGGTTGGGACACGCACTCGCACAATTTCAAATCGCTGCGCGAAATGCTGCCAGTCGTCGATCGCGCGTTGCACTCGCTGATCACCGATCTGGCCGATCGCGGATTGCTCGACGACGTCGTTGTCGTGATGGGGGGCGAATTCGGCCGCACTCCGCGGATCGGCGATCAGACGCCCGATGGCCGTAGCCACTGGCCCGAGGCCGGTTTCCTGTGGGTTGCCGGCGGTGGACTCAAGACCGGTCAGGTGATCGGCGCGACCGACAAGCGGGGCGAGACGATCATCGGCAGCCCGATCGGCATGAAGAGCGTGATCGCCACGGTATACAAGGTGCTGGGGGTCGACCCGTCGGTCACGCTTCTCGATCACAACGGCCGCCCGCAGTTCGTCCTCGACGAACGCGAGCCACTCGCCGCGCTGCTGTAGTCGCGCTTGCTGTAGCCGAACTCGCCAGAGTTCGGGCGGCGCAACGTGGAGCGCCCACAGCAGTGTGGCACGCCCTGACAAGGGCGTGGTCGTGAGTTTCGGAGACGCGCACCACGCCCTTCCTTCCAGTCAGGGCGTGCCACCCAGGCGCGCTACTGTGCGTCAAGCCTACAGGGCGCTACAGATTTCAGCGAGGCACCCGCAGGCTTCGCAGGCGCCGGCGCCACATTCGATCGCCGAGTCGCCGAAGATTGATTTCTGATTTGGCGGGCCGGACGCGTCGGCCTGCGAGAATCGCAACGCGCGAGCCGCGCCCCCACATTCGCGGAATCGCCGCAGGAGCTGCATGCACCCCCTGAAAATTCCGCATTCGCGGATCGCCTGCTTGGCGAATTCCGAGCAGCTCAGGCCGCCGCGCTGAACTCGATGCGCGCAGCAGAACCCCTTGTACGGCGAAATGTACCGCTGGTAGAGGGAAATCAGGCCGATGGCCAGCGTGTCAGTCACGTCTCGAGTCCAACAAAGTTCTTCTCCGCTCGCCCGTGAAAGATCGCCCCGTTTTCGATCGCGGTTGCGTAGGGTGGGTTGAACGAAGTGAGGCCCACCGGTCGCGGCGCAGGTGGGCCTCGCACGGCTCGACCCACCCTACGAATGCTCCCCACCGCGGGAAAGGGGCGGGGGTGTGGGGGTGATGAGGGACGCGTCACCTCCGCACCCAGACAGCACAACGCAGACCGATCTCTTCCGGATCATCGGTAAGTCTTGCATTCGACCCCTGCCGGATGAACCGGCAGGGGTCTTATTCCGCGCCAATCAACCAGTCGGCGCCGCGGCGCCCAGGTGCATCTGCAGTTGCTGCTCGACCATCGTGCGGTATTTTCCGCCGCGGGTCATGAGCTCGGCGTGGGTTCCGGTCTGGCTGATGCGGCCTCCCTCCAGCACGACAATCAGATCGGCCGCGGCAATCGTGCTCAGGCGATGCGCGATCACCAGACTGGTGCGGCTGCGCATCAGCCGGCCCAGACTCTGCTGAATCAGCCGCTCGCTTTCCGTGTCGAGGTTGCTGGTCGCTTCGTCGAGAATCAACAGCCTGGGATCGGCCAGAATGGCACGGGCGATCGCCAGTCTCTGTCGCTGGCCGCCGCTCAAACGGACGCCCCGTTCGCCGATCACGGTCTGCATGCCGTCGGCCGTTCGGTCGATGAACTCAGCGGCATTCGCCGCCTCGGCCGCAGACCGGATCTCGTCTGCCGTCGCGTCCCGCCGTGCGTAGGCGATGTTTTCGGCGATCGTGCCGTCGAACAGAAACACGTCCTGCTCGACGACTCCCAGCAGCGAGCGGAACGATTCCACGTCATACTCGCGCAAGTCGCGGCCGTCGAGCGTGACGCGGCCCGACGTCGGGTCATAAAACCGGGCCGACAGATTGCTGAGCGTCGTCTTGCCCGCGCCACTCGGGCCGACCAGCGCCACGGTTTGACCGGCAGCGATCGTCAGGTTGATGTCGTGCAGCGCCGGCGTGTCGGAACCGGGATACGTGAACGAAACGTTGTCGAATGTAAAATTCCCGGAGACCGACCGGCGATCGACTTTGATCGAATCGGCGGATGACTGCATCTCGCGAGGCGTGGCCAGCAGGTCCAGCAGGCGATCGAGCCCGCTGAGGCTGTTCTGGAACTGCGTGGCACTTTGCGCCAGGGTGGCCAGAGGTTCCAGCAGCATGACCAGATACACGAGAAACATCATCAGGTCGCCCACAGTCATGTGGCCGTCCAGAACGCGCCAGCCGCCGTAGAACAGCAATCCCGCGCTGGCCACGGGGATCAGGGCTTCCCACACCATCTCGACGATCCGCATCCACCACCAGGCGTACAGTTCCTGGCGGGCCATCAGGTTGTTGTCGGTCGTGAACCGGGCGGCTTCCCGCTTTTCGCGGCTGAACGCACGCACGATGCGCATGCCGGCAAACGACTCGGTGGCCGTGGCATCGATCAGCTCCCGCTGCTTGCGAATCGCGCGGAACTGCGGCCGGATGCTGTTGATCCAGGCCCGATGCGTCACGAACACGGTCGGCAGCAGCAGCAGCGCGCCGAGGAGCAACGTCCAGTCGACCCACGCCAGCACGGCCAGGCTGCCGATCAGTTGAATGACGGCGCGCCACGGATTGAAGATCATGCCGAAGACCAGTTCGCCGACGCTGCCGCCGTCTTCGCGCAGGATCGATGCGACTCCGCCGGAGCGGAGCTCCTGGACGCGATGCAGAGGCAGCCGGACGGCGTGCTCGAAGACACGCCGACGCAGGTTGAGCTGGATCTGTTTCGAGATCTTGGTGGCGTACCAGCGCCCCCAGATGTGGATTGCGATTTTCACCAGCGACACGGCCGCGACGGCCAGCACGGTCGCCAGCAGCAGGCGCTTCGGGTCGGCCAGCCACGGGATGGATGTGAGCAGAGGCTGGGGCAGCGATCGGCCACCCAACCCATAGTCGACAATGAACTTGGTGCCGGCCGGCGGCACGAGGCCGATCAGCGTCGCGGCGGTCAGCGACGCGAGAATCCAATAAATCTGCCGGCGAAAGGGCGCCAGAAGTGCCAGAAACTCACGAACCAGTTTCCAGGGCGAACGGACCCGGTCTTTGGCGCTCCGTGCGTCTCCCCAGGAATGGAATCCGCCCGGCGGCAACGTCTTGTCCTTGACCTGCACACGATACTGCTCGAACCGCGGCCGGCTGCCGTGGGGTTGTCTGCCGTTGGTTTTGTCCACAGGTGGCGTACCGGCTTGACCGTTCTCTGGGGGATCGGCCCCTGGTGGATCGGGCGGATTCGTGTGCATGATGAATTGTACGCAGACGGCTGCTCCGCGTGAAACCGGGTCCGAGCGGCGATGGTGTCTTTCGACCCCTGCCGCCCAAAGTAGCAGGCACACTCCGTGTGCCGTCGCTTGTGACGACGGGTGGAATGGCAGGTGCGTGCACGTTTCGATTCGACGATCAGCACACGGCGTCGAAGACAATTCGAAATCGCAATAGCAAACGACGGCACACGGAGTGTGCCTGCTACTTTTCTCGTTCCCACGTGGAGCGTGGGAACGAGAGAAGTCGTCGAAATTGCCCTCGGAGCGGCGCTGTCGCCGCCAAAGCCGGCTTCGGCGCGGTATGATGCCGTGATATGGCTGAGCCGATCGAATCGACGCCGACGTGCCGATTTCGCCCGCGACACGATCTGTGGGACGCGGTCGATTTTTATCTCTACTTTTTTGCCCTTGCCCAGTTTGCCGGATACTGGCTGATCTGGATGGCATGCCGCGAAATGGAGAGTCCACAACCGACTCCCTGGGTCTGGCTCCTGCTCCCGGCCGGTGTCCTGCAATCTCTGTACGGAATCGTCAGATTGGTCCTTCACGTCTGGCAGCGGTTTGCCGAAGGGTACGAGCTGACCGCCACCGAGCTCGTGATCGATCATGGCTACATGAAGGTGCGGGTTCCGTTCGGTGAGATCTACGGGGCCAATCCCTGCAAGATCTGTCGCATGACGGCAACTCTTAAGCAAGGGGTGCGGGTCAAATACTCTAATCCACAAACACGCTGGGGGAGTGTCGATCTCGCTCCGTCGAGTCTGGACCTGTTTCTTTCGGAATTGAGCGCACGCTGCCCGCACCTGCGCCGCGAGGGCCCGCGACTTCTGCCGCCTGAGGCGGCGTCGGTGAACCCGCCTGTCTGCGCCTGATCGTAGAGACTCGTCCATGTCCGGCCAATTTGGCCTATTGCGGCGCACGCCTGTGGGTATAATCACGCCAACCAGCGCACGGAGTCGCGCGCGATCGTAAGCCGATCTGGCTCAGCCAACGGAGGTGGCAAGCATGTCGCAAAGAACCCATGTCGCCCTGACGCTCGTTCTCTCCGCTGCATGCATCCTCTCAACGGCGGTCGCGTGGCTATCCATGCGAGAAAACCGCATTCTCAATCAGGCGTTGCTTGAGCAGAACAGCCGGGAGAAAGCGATACTTCTCGAACTTCAGTTGTTGCAACAGCGTGCGGCGAGCGAAGGCAACCGCGATTCGACAGAGTTGAAAATTACGGTGATTGGCGACGCGGTGCAGGACGCGAACGCTCGGTTTGTGGTTGAAGTGCTTCCGGCCGAATCACCAGGATCCGAAAGAGCGTTCGTCAAAGAGACGATCAACGCGAATCAAACCGTCGATTGCGGAGTCTTGAAAGCCGATGTCTACGAGCTTCGCGTGACGATGCCTCAAGGATCGCAGGCCCGTCGGCAATACTATCTTCCGCTGGGACGAGGACCTCAAACCGTAACGTTTCATGCGCCGGCAGGCGAGGAGCCCGCGATTGACGTCGCCTTGGAATTTGAATGGCCGAGCAGGCTTGAATTCATGCGAAAGCGAGCGAAGCACCCGTTTGAAATTGGCATGATGTGCGAAATCGAGCACCCCGCTTTGCCGTCCCTTCCAGACGAGTGGCAGTGGGTCGACGAATTGGCGCCAAAGGGCGTATACGTCGTGAAGATCGACGGTACACTCGATTTGATCCGCGAGACTCGTGAGTCGATTAAGAAGAACTTCTCGACGAATCCCTCTCTATTCCGCGCCCTGACAGCGGAGTCTGAGGTGTCGCCGGAGAACGAAGAGTTGCAAGGGCTTAGTAGCTATTTCTACACGGATTACGTCATGGTGCCAAAAGAACGGCTGGAGCGACGAGCCGATACCATTTTGCGATGGAGAGGTCAGCGGCACGTGATTCACTTTCTTGGACCGGCGTTTTCTCTGGTAATCCAGCCAAACCCTGAGCTCCAGATCTACCAGGTGTTCGCGTACCTCAATGGGAATGACATCGGCGAGCATCAGGCTCGGCTTGAGCCTGGTAGCGTTAACCGGATCAAACTCAGCCTTCCCGATTCGATTGTCGAGTTGTTGTCAGAATACGACAGAAAAACGGCAGCGATCGGGACAGAACGCGATGATGATACGGACGAACCTGATCCCTTTCTTGACAGGCGCAGAGCCAGGCCGATCAGCCGCGATGACGTCGACCAGGACTCTGGTGGCAACCATGAGAACTGCCCGTGATGTTCGATTTGTGGCCGCGGGCGAAATTTGATTCGGAAGGAGCCGATCATGTTGCAATCAAAACAGGTCTTGCCGCGCATTCTGCTGGCAGCAGTTTTTCTGGCCGTCATTGCTTCGGTCTGGAATTCTGCCAATCTGATCCGGCGGCTTGACCGGATGATCACGCTGATGGAGTCCTCCGTGAAACGGACGGAACAGACACCGACCGCGTCGGACTATGTGAATCTGCAGCTCCGGCTGGTCCAGGACCGGCCCGATGGCCCGCCGGCCGAGGGATTCACGGTCGAATTCCCGAAGTTCCTCGTGGCGCCGGGGGTTCCACTGAAGTTAGTTTCCGGTCCCACCGGAATCGCCGACCTGGGACCTGTGCGGGCCGATCGGCACTCACTCACTGTCACATCGCCGTGGAATACGAAGTGCGAGATCGAGTTCGACGTTCGGGCAGGCCTGACCACTCAAACCGAGAGTCTCGTTTGTCCGGCCGCGCCGCCTTCGGGTGGAAAGTTCACGATCGACGTCGACTGGCCTGACGATTTGAAGGCGGCAGATGTCGGGTTGATTTGCTCAGTTTTCGCTGCGGATTTGGAACTGCACGGCGGGACTTGGACCGACGAAAGCCCGGAAGCGAGAGTCAACGTTCTCGTTCGGAGCGACGGAGAGATAATGAAGTGCGAAAGGATGGGGGTGAGTGATGCATCCGATGATTTTGTGGACGCGAGGCTCTCCCCGTTGGAAGAGGCGCCTTACGGCCGCGGTCCCACTCAGGTGTGTTCCGTCAAGGGCGCCGTGATTCTGCAATTGTTGAAGGAGACACAAGGAGTGCACCAATTGAAGTACGCGGAGTCCTGGGGAATCGGATTTGATGTGCTTCCCAAATCACTTCTACTCAGGACCACCGGTACGGGCCGCTTCAAGATTGTCCTCTCTGAAGAGACGTTGGACATAATTCGAAACAAACTGGATGAACACGCTTCGGTCGCCCGCATTCTTGATGAATAAGGGCACTCCCCCGCCGGAGATCGTCCAGCTTTCCGACCTCGCTTTCGATACGACACGGGGACGATTGCGACTTGTTGTCGAGACCCCTGCCGGTTCACCCGGCCGGTGAATGAGTTTGTTTTGCTAGACGGCGAACGCCGGCGCTCGACAAAGACCCCTGCCGGCTTGCCGGCAGGTGAATCAGTTTTCTTGGCTATTCGTTCCGGACGTGGTCGAACACTTCTTCACCTGCCGGACGAACCGGCAGGGGTCGAACTGTGCGCGTTCGAACGTGCGAGTGCGAGTCCAGCGACGCGCGACCACGCCCTTCGTTCGTTCCTCACTCAGGGACGTGCCACCCGGCCGCCGTCAGTCGAATGAATGTGGCGGGCGTCTATGATATGGTTGGCTCGTTCTGTTCGATCTCTGCCGAGAAGGAGGTTCGCATGCTGCGCCTGATTGCTGTCGGTCTGCTGATGTCCGGGACGCTGTTGGCCGCCGAGGATCCGAAAGCTCCCAGGCTGGCCGCGCCGGAAGGGTGGGGTGGCGAAACGATTGCACTTCCGCCCGGATTTGCACCGGACATGAAGTTGAAGGGCTCTGAACACATCCGATTCGCCCCCGGGATGATGAAGGCCGAGTCGGATTCTTTCTTCTCGTATGCTTTCGTATTCGAGCTCGAGTCGAAGCCCGAACTGACGGAAG
>JACQFH010000712.1 GCA_016200145.1 Planctomycetia bacterium
AGCGGGGTCCGCGGTGGCTGTCGTTTCTGCGGTTGATGTCGTGTCACTCATTGAAGCAATTGCTCTTTCGAAAAATCGGCATGCCTCTGCTGTTGAGGTTCAGCCGTCAAATTTAGCAGGTCCGACATGCTTCGACGAGGGACGACGATTCCAACAAACGAATCAACCCGGATGCCGCCGGGCATCCGGGTTGTGTTCCTGACGTGAAAATCTGCCGCTGATCAACCCGCGGTCACCGCGACCTTGCGGCTGGCGGCCTGCTTCACTTTGGGGAGAGTCAATTTCAGAACCCCGTCCTTGATCACTGCCTGCACGCCGTTGCGGTCGATCTCGTTCGGAAGCGTGAACGAGCGCTCGTAGTCCCCAATCCCGTATTCCTCATGGGTCACCGTGAAGCCAGCCGGTACATGGTCGCTCACGTGGCCGGTGATCGTCAGGATGTTCTTTTCGATGGTCACATCGACGCCGTTTTCATCGACGCCCGGCATTTCCGAAATCAGGAGCAATGCCTGGTCGGTTTCCAGAATGTCGACAGCGGGGACGTAGATTTTGCGAGCCTTGATTCGCTCAGTGCCGTCCGGCGTCGCCGATTCCTGCTTCTGAGGAGTCGTGTCTTCGCGTTTCACTTCGGTGTTCATGGCGAGGCTCCTTGCAATCGTATTTGATTCACTGAAACTGTTCGTGTGATCGAAGCCATCAGGCCGTCTTAACGGCGACCTTTTTGGGTTTTTGTGACTCGGGGCGTGCCATTCGCACCGACAACACGCCGCGCTCGTAGGTTGCGTCGGTCTTGGCGGGATCGACTTCGAACGGCAGTTCGACCGAACGTTCGAATGAACCTGTGTGGAGTTCGCGACGGTGGAAATTCTCGCCCGTTTGAACTGTCTCGGCCGGGCGTTCGCCGCGAATCGTCACCGTATCGCCGGTCACCGTCACGTCGATGCGCGCCGGGTCGATACCGGCAGCTTCCAGCGTCAGCAGCACGTCGTGTTCATTGACGTACAGGTTGACCGGCGGGAACGCACGCGGTCCGAAGCCGTTGAAAGTACGGGCGCCCGCGAGCATGCGGCTCATCTCGTTCTGCAATTGTCCGATTTCGCGCCAGGGATCCCAAATCCGTCCGCCAAATCGATTGAGTAAGTTCATGGTCCGGCTCCTCTTGTCACATGGGTCACTAATGATTGTCACGGCGCTTCGCCGCAGGAAATCAGGCGATTAACTTAGAGGAGAATTTGCAAAGTTCGTGCCGAACGTTAAAGAGCGTCGTGATGAATACCGCACGACTCGCTGCGAGCGCACCGTCCGGAATACATTTCCGCACGCGATCTGTGCATCAACTGACAGCCACATCGCGGGTTGCGTCGCGAGCACATCTCGCAAGCCGAACAAGGTTCTCACTGCTGGCGACCACGAAGTACTTTGAATCTCGACGACGTCAGCCGTCTTACCGGAATCTTCCCGTGTGCCAATTTGACACCACGAGAGCACTGTGCAGACTTTGCAAACACTCATGAAATGCCGGAAAACGCGATGTCATATTAACGTCTACGGTTTGCACGCGGTCTCTTGAATCCGGTCCACCTGCAATTCTGGATTCGCCGAATTGGCAGGCGAACGAGGAACCAGAACTCCTGCCGAATTGGCGATTTGGGGGACTTCCGGCTTCCATTTATTTCTTAGGGGCAAGCTGTGCCTCCCCGATGGATTGGACGTTGCAAGCCCCCGGCAGAATCGCTCCATTCGAATGTGATCGGCACCCGATGCCTAAGGGGTGTGTCGCTGAGATCCGGCGGTCAGCGCTCGGTGTGTACGAATCGGGATCAGAAAGAGTGCCAGGGATGGGAGCTCGCTTCGCAGGCTCGCAGCGGGTGGGTGACCGGCGCCGACGCAGGCTGGCGGTCGAGGCCGAAGAGGGTGTCGACCAGACGGTGACAAGGCGCGAGCTGACTTCGCCTTCCGGAGCGTCTCGATTTGTCGATCGACCGCACGCCGAGAACGGCGACGCGGGACCGGCCCTCGCAGAATTTCCCCTTGTGCGGCTCATTCCCGTCGAGTCGTGGAAGTATTTTGTCGGCGGACTGGGTGGATTTGCGATTTGTGCGGCCGCGGTGATCGCCGGGCGGCTCGCCCCGAGCATTGTGGGGGCGGCCGGCACCAGCCTTGAGCGGGCGCTGCGCCCGGAAGGCGCGACGACGAAATGGCTCTCGGGCCTGATGCTGGGGCTTTCGGCCCAGTTGTCAATGGTGATCTGGTGGGCGCGGTCGCGAAGCCTTAAGGATTTCGACGGTCGCTACTGGTTTTGGGCCCACGCGGCTGTCATCTGGATTGCATTCAGCGGTTGCCTTGCCATCGACGCGACGCAGGTCGCGATCGATCTGCTGCAACAGCTTCGACCGGGCACATCCGGCGGATGGGCGGCGCAGGCGTGGGCCATTCCTGCGTCGATGATCGGGGCCTGGATGGCGCGCGGTCTGTTCCGCGAAACGAGCGGCTGCCGCGCCAGCCGGACGCTGTTGCTGGCGGCTCTCGCAAGTTACGTTGCATCGGCGGCATACGATCTGGGGTTCTTGTCCTCCACGGGGCCGGCGGCGCGCATATTGTTCGTTCACACCGGTCTCTTGGCCGGGCATGCGGTGCTGCTGCTGGGCCTGTGGGTCCATGCGCGGCACGTGATTCACTGTTCGTCGGAACCAGCGCAGTCGCGCAAGGCTGCCTGGCGCATTCCTCGCCCGCATTTTCGCTTATCCAAGCTCCCAGCCTGGAAGGGACTGCAGCGACGCGAGGTTGCGGCTCCCACCGAGCAGGCGCCCGCAGCGACGAAATCCCGCCGTAAAAGCGAAGAGGTTCGTGAGACCCCCTCCGCATCGTCCGAGGCCGCTCAGGCTCGCGACAGCGCGCCGGCGGTGAAAGCCGCAACGGGCGACTCCAAGCCGCGCTTCCGGTTGGACGCGGGGCACGGTCAGCCGGCGCCTGCCGAACGTGCCGACGAGGCGATGGAATCGACAGCCGAGTCTGAACCGGACGATGACGACGATTCATCGCGTCCCGACCTGCGCGGGATGAGCAAGAAACAGCGCCGGCGCATCATGCAGGAGCTGCGCGAGCGGGATCGGGCCGCGCGCGGCGAGTAGCCGCGTTTAACGAGGTCTTCGCCCTGACACCGCGCGGGGGCGCATCGCCCGCCGGGGTGGTCACCGTTGCTCGCGGGGCAGGCTTTTCTTTTTCTATCGCCGCTGTGTATTCTGAGTGGGCATTGACGAATTCCGCAAACCCCGATCGGACCAGGGACACCATGGCAACACACGATGATTTTTCGCAAGAACCGGCGCCCACGGCCAAGAAGAGCTCGGGGAGCAAGGTGCTCCTCATCCTCGGAACGATCGCCGGACTGTTTCTCGTGCTCTGCTGTGGAGGCGCCGGTTTCCTGTATTACAAGTTCAAAGACACAATCAGCGTTACGACAAATGCGGCCGAAGTGAAGAAGCAAACATCGGAAATTGTCACCATTGACATCCCGGAAGGTTACACGCCCATATCGGCGGTGCGTTTTTCGCCGGGCATCTTCACGATGAAGATGATGATGTATCAGGGGGGAACCAATAACCAGGGTGGCCTGGTGCTCATGGAAATGAATCAGGCGGGCTCCGATCCCAAACAGATGCGCGACCAGATGCTGCAGCAGATGCGATCGCAACAGGCCCAGGGCGGCGGAAGTTTCAACAGCCAGATCGTCGCCCAGTCCACGGAGACCAAGGTCTTCAAGATCAACGGCGAAAACGTCGAGTTCGATTTTGTCAAGGGGACGCGAGCCGGCGATTCCACGGTCATGCGGCAGGTGGTCGGCACATTTTCCGGCAAGGGCGGCGGAACGATCCTGTTCATGCTGATCGTCCAGGACAGCGATTACGACGAAGAAGCCGTCAGCAAATTGATTAAGTCGATTCGCATTCCCGGCAGCACTGTCGCGACTGAAGCCCCGACTGAATCGGCCGCCGGCGAAGGTATGCCGGAAAAGGACGAAGAAGGCGAGGGAGATACCGAAGCGACGCCAGAAAAGTCGGAATAGATAGACGGTGGCGCGCGAGGTTGAGCCTCGAATTTCGTGCGTTCCCAGGCAGAGCCTGGGAACGAGCTTAGCCGCGGGGCTTGCCCCGCGCGTTTCGCGCCGTCTCGACGTCGCCTACAGAATAAACCGGCTCAGGTCTTCGTCTTTGGTTATGGCTTCGAGCTTTGTGCGCACGAACGCGGCGTCGACGGTGACTTTCTTTTTTCGCGAATAGGGCGCCTCGAAACTGATCTCTTCGAGCAGCCGCTCCATGATCGTGTGCAGCCGCCGGGCGCCGATGTTCTGCGTCGATTGATTGACCTGGTAGGCGATGTCGGCCATCGTCTCAAGCCCCTCCGGCGTGAAATCGAGATCGACGCCGTCGGCCGCCAGCAGGGCCGCATATTGCTTCGTGATCGAGCTGGCAGGCTCCTGGAGGATGCGCACGAAATCATCGCGCGTCAGATCTTTCAGCTCGACACGCAAGGGAAACCGCCCCTGCAGCTCGGGCATCAGGTCAGAAGGTTTTGACTTATGGAAGGCCCCCGCCGCGATGAATAACACATGATCGGTGCGCACCGGCCCGTAGCGGGTCTGTACCGTCGTGCCTTCCACCACGGGCAACAGGTCGCGCTGCACTCCCTGGCGGCTGACGTCCACCCCTTGCGAGCCCCCTTCCGGCCCGCAGATCTTGTCGAGCTCATCGATGAAAATGATGCCGCTGTCTTCAGCCAGGCGCACAGCTTCCTCCGAGATGGCGTCGCGATCCATCAGGCTTTCGACTTCCTGCTCGAGCAGCACCTGCCGCGCCTGGCGGACCGTGAGCCGACGGTCGCGATTCTGGCGCGGCATCAGTTTTTCGAACATGTTCTGGAAATCGACGTCCATCTGCTCGAGTCCCATGTTCGAAAAAATCTGCACGGGGACCGAGCGCTGTTCGACCGAGAGCTCCACCTGCCGATCGTCGAGCTCGCCGTTCCGCAGCATGTCACGGAACTTGCTGCGGGTGCGCTCGTGCTGCTTTTCGGCTTTCTTGGCGTCGTTCTGTGATTCGCCGTTCCACTCCGGGGCCGCGGGAACGAGCAGGTCAACGAGCTTCTCTTCGACGCGGCCGCGTGCCTGTTCTTCGACTTCGCGGCGCTTGCCGGCCTTGACGAGCGTTACGGCCGCCTCGACCAGGTCGCGGGCCATGCTTTCGACGTCGCGGCCGTGGTAGCCGACTTCGGTGTACTTTGTGGCTTCGACCTTGATGAAGGGGGCCTGGATGAGCTTGGCAAGCCGCCGGGTGATCTCGGTTTTCCCGACGCCGGTCGGGCCGATCATGATGATGTTCTTCGGCGTGACTTCTCGGCGAATGTCGGAAGGAAGCTGCCTCCAGCGCCAGCGGTTGCGAATTGCGACGGCCACGGCCCGCTTGGCGTCGTCCTGCCCGATGATGTGCTGATCGAGCAGCGCCACGATCTCGCGTGGCGTCATTTCCGGCACGGCAGTTCCTCCACGAGGATTTCCTTGTTGGTGTAAATGTCGATCTCGGCGGCGATTTCGAGCGAGCGGCGCACGATCTCGGCGGCGGGCAGCTCGGTGGATCGGGCCAGCGCGCGAGCCGCGGCCGTGGCGTAGGCCCCTCCGGATCCGATACCCACAATGCCGTCGGTGGGTTGAATGACGTCTCCCTGTCCGGTGATGAGCAGAGTGTGCTCGTCGCTGGCGACGATCATCAGGGCCTCCAGCCGCCGCAAGACCCGGTCGGTGCGCCAGTCGCGGGCCAGCTCGGTCGCCGCGCGAGGAATGTTTCCGGGATAGTTCTTGGCCTTGGCTTCAAACCGTTCGAGCAAAGCGAAAGCGTCGGCCGTCGAGCCGGCGAAACCCACCAGTACCTTGTTGTCGAGCACCCAGCGGATCTTGCGGGTGTCGTGCTTCATGATCGTATTGCCGAGCGTCACCTGCCCGTCGCCGCCGATGGCCACTTTGTCTTTGCGGCGGACGCAGAGGATCGTCGTCGAATGCCATTTCACGAATTCGTCGCTCCCGGTGCTTGTCATGGATGTCGTAGTTCCAGATTATCGGGTTGATTCCGGGAGTACAACTTTGTCCCAGGAAACGGCGAGCGGTGTATCTTGAGGTCCATTGGCGCAAACAATGAGGCAGGTCGTTCCGTAAGAGTTGCGGAGGAGCCGCCATGTCACGCCGATTCGACGGATATCGAGGAACATTGACCGCCCTGTCGATCATCCTCTCGCTGTGGGGTATCGGGTTCTGCATGTCGCCGAACCGGTGGGATCCCGTCCCACGGCCGTTGTTCAACTCCGACAACAGGCTCCTTGGTTGGGGGAGCCGCGCAGAACGGGTTTGCCGCACCGCGCCCGAAATACACAACTATCTGTGGCCCCTGCCGGTCTTCACGTGACCGAGCACTCCTTCGGTGGCCAGGTCTGGCCGCGTCATGCCGTAGCCAAGACGCGAATCAAGGATTTGGCACGAACCACTTCCACGTTCCGGGCTTTCCGTTAAGATGACGGTCGTATGCCGATGCTTGGAGCCCTGACGCGATCCCTCGCCCCGATTCGAACGATTCGCCCGTGGCTTTTCGGCGGGACGATCGGGGCGGCCGGTGCGCTCGTCATCACTGTCGCGCTTCGGGATTCTAACGCCTTTCCTGTATTTTTCGTTGGATTGGTCTCGATCGGAACAGTTCTCGGTGGTCTGACGGCGTTACTTTTTGGCGGTCACGGGTCGCCGCACCGGGAGAGCGTTTTTCTGGGCGCAATGCGGCCCGAGCATATCTTGACATCATTATTGATGGCAGCCTTCGTCGCCTGGGCAATTCCGCAGATCGAAGCGGCCAGAGAACAAGCGCGGCGCTCACAGTGCCG
>JACQFH010000717.1 GCA_016200145.1 Planctomycetia bacterium
CGGGGTACGCCGTCTTTCTTCCCAATTACCGCGGATCGGTCGGCTGGGGACTGGAATTCGCTGAAAGCAACATCGGCGACATGGGTGGCCGCGATTTCGAAGACATGCTGCTGGGCATCGATTCGCTGATCGCCGCCGGCCTTGCCGACCCCGATCGACTGGCCGTTGCCGGCTGGTCGTACGGCGGGTTTACAGCCGCCTGGGCCGTTTCGCAAACCAGCCGGTTCCGCGCGGCCGTCATGGGCGCCGGCATTTCGCACTGGCTCAGCTTCCACGGCAAGAGCTCGCTGGCCGACTGGGACGCGATTCACTACGGCGCGTCTCCGTACGCACCGGACGGCCCGTTCCAGAGATTCTCGCCTCTCTCCTATTACGAAAACCTGCAAACCCCAACGCTGATCCTGCACGGCGCGGAAGACCAGGACGTCCCCGTGGAACAGGCGTACTTGTTTCACCGCGCATTGAAGGACAAAGGCGTCCCGACCGAACTCGTCGTCTACCCCCGCGAAGACCACGCCGTCAAAGAACGCCTGCACCTGGTTGACATGTCCAAACGCGTGCTGGCGTGGATGCAGACGTATCTGGCAAAGTGAACTTGCAATCGGCCAGCGCGTACCACTCCCCCCTTCGTAAGGGGGGGGCCGGGGGGGGGTGAGGTGAAAATATTATTGCGCCGTCCTCGCAGGCCAAAAACAGGAGAAGGGTCGCACGCAAAGTCTCGTCCGGCCTGAAAGGCCACAACAATCCAGCCCAGGGCAACGCCCTGGGGAAGATCGAAAATTCAGCCGGAAGCCCTGTAAGGGCGAAACAGAATGATTCAATCCCAGATGAATCGTTCATCGAATTCGACGATGCTTGAACGATTGTCGGAAAGCGATTATCCGGCGGCGTCCCGTCCGTGATCTTGTTTCGCCCTTTCAGGGCTGATGGGCGTATGTTGAACTGTGTCCCCAGGGCGTTGCCCTGGGCTATCATGTTACCGCCTTTCAGGCGGACGCGACGACAGCACAAACCTTTTCGTTCACCCTCGCCAATCGTCGCGCTCACTGCTAACGACATCGCCGATTTGAGTCAGTCATCGCCGGAATTCCCGTTGCGCCTTGGCGACTTTGCGTGCGGCCCTCTTTGACATTCAGAACCAACCCACCATCCCAGTGCTGGCGAGTCTATCCTTCGGTCCGCGATCTCACCGGTTCAATTCGCAATCGCCGCACGATTCGCCCTCATCGGGAAGCCATTCGATCTTGAATTTCCGTCGCTGAGCAACATCCAGGAACAATTCCAACAACTCGAAATAGGGCTCGTAGCCCGAGCGCTCAAAGTGGCGCAGGCCTTGGTAGATCAGAGGACACAGGAACGGGCCTTTCGTCCGCAGGCAGACGCGCACCTGAACGACGGAGCCTTCCGGCAACGCCTCGATTCGCTGCAGAGCGCGTTCAAAACCGATCACTCCCTGGCCGACTTCCGCATCATCGAGCGTGTAGACCGCCGTTGATTCCAGCTTGCGAGTCGGCCCGGTCTCATGCGCATCGTACCGCACCCATCCCAAGCGGGCACTGGGACGTTTCGGCTGCTCGTCATGACGGATAATGCGCCCCTTGCTGACGAAATCATCAGTGCCTTCGCCCCCCATTTTCCAGCTCAGCACCGTTCCCGAATCCTCTCCCGGATCGACTTCCCAGTAACCGGTCTTCAGTTTCTTCGCCGCAATCCGGGCATCCAGCTTCACCTTTCGTTTGCCGAAAGGCACAAGCTCTTTGAGCCGCGCATTCCTTGATTCACGTTCTTCCTTGCTGAAGTTCTCAAGGGCCGCCCGGCCGCGTAGTTCGTAGCGCAACATTGAAACCCTCGCGCCGGCGGGCAGTTCGTCAATCTTCTCGAGCAGACGGTCGATGCCCACATCCCCTCGCCCAAGATAAGTGCCGTTGGCGTAGTAAAGGACCTCCTCATGCGGCGTGTCCGGGCCGTGATAGTTCTTCCACGTGATCAACAGGTCTCCCCGGAATTCTTTCTCGAGGTCGTCATCTGGTCGCTGCTTCAATAGCGGTGCGAATGATGCGGGAACGACGATTGTCGTCTTGAAATTTCCGAGGCGCGCGTGGCGGCCGACGAAAGTATCCAAACCCTCGGCAATTACAGGCACAACTTCGGCGACCGGAGCTGACTTCTGATCGGCGCGAAGCGTCACCCGCACCAGCAGACTCGAGTTATCCTGAAGCCGGTCCAGAAAGAACTCTCGGTCGTATCCCGCCAGATTGCGTTTGTTCGCCTTGAATCGGTGCAACCGTCCGCGGCAGAAATCGGTTCCGGCCGGGTTTCGCAGGTCGCTCGATTTTTCGCCGACCTCCCAGTCGAGCGTCGCATCGAACCGGGCGTCTTCGCGCGCCCTGGCGGCGACAATTTCTGTCGGGAATTCGACATGGGGTCGATGCGGATTGAACTGGACAAACGGACCCGGATAGATGCTGGAGATCGTCAGGTGGCGATCCGCGGCAGTTTTCTCCAACTCCTTCCATAAGTCCGGGTAGAGACGCTTCGGCACGAGGTCCAAATGAAAATCGGCGCATGAGCCGCACCGCGCGTAATTGGGTCCCCAGACGATGGACGTACCATCCGGCAGCGAGCGAACCCGCTTGACGATCTCTTGGAACGCCTCACGCCCCTCGCCGATCGCCCGTTCGTTGAAGTAGAACCTGCCTGTTTCCGGGAGCTCTTCATCTGAATACTCGGTCTTAAAGACGACATCGTGAGAGTCCTGACCGTTCGCCATCGCCGGCAGGCAGCACACGGCGGCCAGAAAGCAGGCGATGGGCCCGGCAGACTTTACAGCCAGTTGCACATTCATGGAACAGGCTCCGGGCGCGGCAGCGAACGAGGCAGCGCGTCACATCAATTCGCCGATCGCGTTCCCTTCGGTGAGCAGGTTGTACGGCCGGTTCTGGTTGTCGAAGACTTCCAGGTCGTGGATGCCCATCACGTGGAACACGGTTTTCGTGATGTCGGCGGGAGTCACCGGTTTGCTGGCGGGATATTCGCCATAGCGATCGCTCGACCCGTAGACCTGGCCCCCTCGGATGCCACCGCCGGCGAGCACGTCGGTCAGGCAGTGGGTCCAGTGATCGCGGCCGGCCCCGCTGGCGCCGCCGCTGCGCGGGTCGCCGATCTTCGGTTTGCGACCCATCTCGCTGGTCACCAGCAGCAGGGTCTCATCGAGCAGACCGCGGGCCGCAAGGTCCTCGATCAGCGCCGAGAAGCAGTGGTCGAATTCGGGCAGCAGATCCTCTTTCAGACAGTTGAAGTTGTTGCCGTGCGTATCCCAGCCACCGCCGCTGGCGCACTTCTTATCCAGCTTTTCAGGATTCCCTCTCCAGAAGACGGTGACGAACGGCACTCCCGCTTCGACCAGCCGCCGCGCCGCCAGCAGGCTCATGCCGTTGACGGTCTCGCCATACCGTTCGCGAACCGCCGGCGGCTCGCGCGCGACGTCGAACGCCTCGCTCGTACTGGATGACAGCAGCAGCGACAGGGCCCGCTGTTGCTGTGCGTTCCAGATGCGCGACGCGGCACAGGTGTCGAAATCCCGGCGTGCCGCATCCAGTTCACGCACGAGCGACTGCCTTTGCGTGAGGCGTGCGGGGGTCGTTCCTTCCTGAAGCACGAGTGCCGGAACCTGAAACTTGAGCGGTTCCTTTGAGCTGCCTTCGACGTACAGCGGGTCGAATTCCAATCCCAGTCGCGCAGCAAATTGTCCCGGCCGCGTGTACGCCGGCGCCCCTTCCTTCTGCGGCAACGTGATGAAGTTCGGAAGCTGCGCGTGCCGCGGCCGTTTCGCAGCCACGACGGCCCCCATGCAGGGCCAGTCATCAGAATACGGCGTGCGATTGTTGCCGAGCGTCAGAAACGTCTGGTCGGGCACGTGGCCGGTCAGATTGTAGTAGTAACCCGCATGATGATCGTTCGTATTGACTGTTCCGCCGACGCTGTTGACCAGCGCCAGGTGATGCGCCTGCCTCGCCAGCATCGGCAGGTGCTCGCACAGCACAACGCCCGGGGCCGACGTAGCGATCGGCTGAAACGGCCCGCGATATTCCAGCGGTGCGTTCGGCTTCATGTCCCACAGATCGACGTGCGACGCGCCACCGCTCAAGAAGAACAGAATGGTGGATCTGGCCCGCCCCGCCTTTTCGGTCGCGGCCTGCGGCGCCGCTGCCAAGGGCCGGCCGAACGTCATCCCGGCCAGTCCGCAACTCGAAGCGACGAGGAAACTCCGGCGCGAAACGGGGACCGACACCGGTGTCATCAGCGGATTCATCCGTTCATTTGTCCTGAGCCGCCGGGTGCGGTTGTCACCCGGCTCGCCGATTTCATTCGTCAGCCAACACAACCATGATAGCCCGCCGGCTCATTTCCCAACAACCGCGGTGCATCCGATTTCCCGAGGTGGATCTGCCAAGCGCTGATCGCACGTTTCTCGCCCGACCCCGATTCCCGTCGACACCACCGACAAGCCGCCTCGTCACCCGCGGTGGAATCCGCTGTCGCTGCAGACGTTCGTGACGCATCTACTTCTGCTCGCAGTCGGCGGATCACCAGAACCTCCACCACGGCTTCCGAGTTCGGGGCTCTCGTGAAATGTCTTCGCCGATTTGCTCATCATAAAGCTGCCAGTCGAGGTGGTCCGCGATGGCAAATGCAGTGGGCAAATAATGGCGCTCAATTGCGTCGCCGAGAAACGGATACGGGATGTGCAGGCTGATGCAATTGATGGCGTCGTAATCCCTACCCGCTTCCTGCAATTTGTAGCCATCTTCCTCGATGACCTCCAAATCGATCTCCATCCATCGCTTCGGCCGTTCGTCCAAAACGAACCCGCTTCCTCCGTTGGGCTTGATACCTGGCAATTGCGCAATGAATGTACAGAGCCCGCTCTTTGAAGTCATTCGCGAATACGTCTCATCCGCTTTGATGGTCAAGTCGTAGCTCATAGTTCCCCTCGACAACCTCAATAATCCGCAACCGAACCGTCGGGCAGTGCGATCTTGGGCCAGTTCCATTTGTACTTCGGGTCGGCGGCGACTTTTTTCATCTTCTCGACGTCGATCCGCACGCCCAGCCCCGGCCCCTCGGGCAGCGTGGCGTAGCTGGTCGCGTCGTCCACGGCCCACGGGCGGTTCATGAACTGCTCACCCCATTGCAGGTTGCCCGGCGCCGTTTCGTGAATCACCAGAAACGGAATCGACGCCCCCACGCTCAAGCTGGCCGTCGCCCCCAGCGGCGACGTCGTGCAATGCGGGGCGAGGGGCACGTGATACGCTTCCGCCAGCACGGCGATCTTGTTCATCTGCGTAATCCCGCCGCAGTGAGCCACGTCCGGCTGCAGGATGTCGACGGCCCGCTCGTGCAGGTACGGCAGGAATTCCCAGATCGTCCGATCGCGCTCACCCGTGGCCAGGGGAATGTCGATCGCCGCCTTGAGCCGTTTGAAGACTTCGATGTTTCCCGGCACGGCGACTTCTTCGAGAAACATCACGTCGAACGCCTTGATGGCCGCGGCAAGCTGGATCAATGTCGCCGGGGGAACGGCGCAGTGCGCATCGAACATCACGAATCCGTCAGGGCCAACCCGCTCGCGAGCCGTTTTGATGGCCTTCACCATGCGGTCGATCTCGTCAGGATTGCCGGTATGTCCGTAGATGCCGTGCGGCGGGACCTTGTGCGCCTTCGATGTCGGGTAAACACGGATCTTGTCGCGGCAGGGACCGCCCAACAGCCGATAGACGGGTACGCCCCACAGCTTGCCGGTGATGTCCCACAGCGCCATGTCGATGCCCGCAATCGAATGGCACATGAACGGGCCGCCGCGCATGTCGCGATGGGCGCGATACAGCTTCTGCCACAGGTGCTCGATGCGCGTGGGATTTTCGCCGTCGAGCAGCTCGAACAGCGCCTTCGTCAATTCTTCCGCCGCGCCCGGCTGCAAAGCGCTGACTTCGCCCCAGCCGCTGATTTTCTGGTTGGTCCGCAGCTCGACGTAGACCTTGTGCTGGACGCGATGAGTCTGCAGCTCGGTAATTCGGATCGACGATGCCGAATCGGACACCTGGCCCGCCGGGTTCTTCTCGTCGGCCACCGCATTCTGCAACAGCGCGAGGCCCCCCGCGGCCCCCATGGCGCCGAACAATCCTCGCCGCGTGATGGAACCTGTGGACAAGGCAGTCGTCATACGGTTCTCCTCAAAGTGTGTGAAAAAACCGTGGCTAATCGAATTGCAATCCGAACAGTTGGCCCTGCTTCAGTTCAATGCGCAGGGTGACGGGACGGAACTTCTCGTTGTTCAAGCTCGAACCTTGTTTCCACGTGACCGTGGCCCAGTGCTGATCGCCAGTGATCGGCTGACACTCGGCCAGGCTCCGGCCGTCAACGCCCAGAAGCTCGACTTTGACCCACCCGGTTCGTTTCGTGACGGCGTTGATCTTCAGAGTGCTGCCGCGCGCCACGATCGGAATCAGGGTGAACTCGCCGACCTCTTCGGCCTCCAGCGCACACAGGCGCCCCTTGTGCCACACGGCATAGCCGGTATCGCTCGTCATTTTTCCCCGCGGATACTTATGAGGCACGTTGTTGGCAATGTACGGCAAGGCCCAATCGCCGTTGGGAAGCTCGATCAGGTCGGGAGTCGCCCAGATGCAGCCACCGTCCCACCTGCCGAACGGGGGCGTCTTCAGCAGCTCGCCCCCGGGCACCCAGTGCCAGAGCTTGCCGTCGTGGCTGGCAGCCATCGCAATTCGCGTCGTATCGTCGACCGAGCCGTTCCAGATCGTGGGAAACATCAGGTGCTGGTCCGGCGCCCCGGGAATGGCCGTGCGGCAGTTCGTGTAGAGCTGTTCCGACGGCAGCATGTCGGCGCTCGGTTCCAGAATCATCTCCGACGGGCTGAACCGCCGAAAGTCTTTCGCGGCGGACCGGCCGATCGCTCGACGCCCCAGGCCAGTCCAACTGTTGCGAAGATCCGGCGGCAACTGTTCTGACTGAGGCCCGACCGACCAGTACCGGGTGTAGATCACGTATTCCCGCAGGGCGGCGTCGTAGTACGCCGTGTTCCAGGTGTCGCAATACTCGACGACCAGCGGTTCCGGCTGCGTCTTCCAGTGGATGCCGTCGGGAGAAGTGCTTCCCCGCAGACACGCGACGTGATCTTTTTCGCCCAGCAGAAAGATGGCGTGCGGTTCCCAGTCGCCGGGGCGCGCCGCTCGAAACGCCTCGAACTGGGCCCGATCGATTTCTCCCACCCAGACGGCCTTGAATCGTTCTTCCGCCGCCGATGCGGGATCGACGAAGACCTGATACAGCCCGTCTTTCACCAGGTCGTCAACGCCGATGCGGGCTTTCTTTTCCCAGTGAATTGCGTCGGACGATTCGTAGTAATCCGAATCGGTCCAGCCTTTGAACAGGTTTCCGTCGCGCAGAATCATGCGGTGCGGCCGAAACAGGGGCCCCTGCACGACCGGCTTCTGGGCCCGGATGCGAATCCCCCGCGGCGCATTGATGCCGACGTGCCGGGCTTCGAACAATCCGCTGTCGCCGGACACGTACACGCTCTTGCCGTCGGCGTTTCGCCAGTCCAGGTCGCCCGGCTGAATGTAGTACCAGTTCAGAAAGACGATACGGTTGCCCCGCAGCTCGTACGGCGCGCCGAGCACGGGCCGCGTCGTGGCGATTCCCGGCAGAATCTCGCGCCGCGGCGGGCCTTTCGTCTGCGAATATCCACTCGCAGGATGGAACAGACTCAGCACGACGATTGCCCCGGCGATCCGGATTGTTCGCGGTGCCGGAGTTGAAAGGCGCATCGTTGCCTCGCTGTCGCTGGGAAGGCGATGGAAAAACCTCAGCGGCGCTAACTTATCGCTCCCGTCCGCCACCGTCCATTCCACGCGAGTGCGCCCATCAAAAGTAGGTCAGGCTTTCCAGCCTGACAGCAGTGGGCTCCCGTCGAACGCAACAGGCTGCATGCCAATTGATTACGCGGTGGACGAAGACGTTTGCCCATACGGTGCTGGAGTTCGGGGCTGGTGATCGTGAATTTGGATCGTTGGCGCAGTGCCGTCAGGCTGGAATGCCTGACCTACGCGTCACTCATCGATGCGGCCATGAGGGCCAGCAAGTCTGCCAGCAATTGCAGCAGCTCGGGATAATCTTTTTCAGAGAAGAACTGATCGCTCCGGCTCCTCGCCAGGACGAGAGAACCGTGCAACTCCAAGACCTGCAGCGACGACTCGAATTCGAACAGCGGCGTGTCGACGAGCAGTTGCTGAATCGCCGGCCCCACGATCGCGATGGCTCGGCTCTTGTCAGGCGATCGCACCATGAATTTGGCGTTGAAGGCATCCGACTCGAACTGCACGTCTTCGGCACCGAACGTCTTGGCGACCTTTTCTAGCAGGGTTTCCCGTTCGATAACGACGGGCGGCAAGCCCAGGTCGGTTTCGATGACGACGGCGGCAAACGACGTGGCAGTGGGACCATGTTTATGTCTGACGTTGGACCTGCGTCTCTGGTCGAGATCGATGAAATCGAAAGCGCAGAATGTGTACTCACCCAGCGAGCCGCGCACGACGTTGCTGGCCGAGCAGTTTTGATGCGACGAAAGCCTGGTGAGCTGGGCATAGCGCGGGCCAATCGACGCGTCTTTCTCTCGCTGAAACGTAAAATTGTTCAGATCGGCCCACTTCTGCAAACTGAACACGCGCGCATCGGCATCGAGAAAGACACGCAGGCCGATGTACACGACGACGGCCACGGCGATCACAATCCAGTAAATCGGTTGCACACTGGCTCCTCGAGTCCACGTATCTCTCGTGGCCCGCGCCATTCTTCATTCGATCGCACCACAAGTCCAGCCAGCGTGAGCTGCTCGCGGTTCGCCGCGGCGACGAACTTCGCGGCCTAGGCGGATGGACGTGGTCCCTTGCTTACGCGGCGGGCTACCGCTCTGCGGTCCGACGACTCCGAAGAATCGCTCTGTGTAACGCTCGATCGTTATTATGATTATGGATTGTAAAGTGCCTCGGCCTCCGGTCAGCAAAAATCCATTTCATGAACACCGCCCGCAGACGATTCCTGCAGACGGTCGCCACGGCCGCGTCGCTGGCCCTGCCGTGGCTGATGCCTTTCGCGCTGCGCGCGGATGACTGGCCGCAGTGGCGCGGGCCGAACCGCGACGGAGTCTGCGCCGAAACGGGACTGCTGCAAGCGTTTCCTGCTGACGGATTGAAGGTCCGCTGGCGGGTCCCGGTCGGCTGGGGGTTTTCCAGTCCGGTGGTGGCCCAGGGGCGGGTCTATCTGGCCGACTCTGAGTTGATGAAGCCCAAAGCCAGAGAGCGACTCCTCTGTCTCGACGAAACGACAGGCAAGCCGCTGTGGACTCACTCCTATGACGTCGCCTACGAAGACTGGGCTTTCGACGCGACGCAGGAGATCGGCCCGGTGGCGACGCCGGTCGTCCAGAACGGGAAGGTCTTTATCCTGGGAAGGGTCGGCCACCTCTTTTGTCTGGATGCGCGCAGCGGCGACGTGATCTGGAAGAAGAACCTCGAAACCGAGTACCAGGTCAAGTTTGCCCCGGGGATGCCCTCTCCGCTGATTGAGGGAGACTTGCTGATTTTGTTTGTCGGCGGCAAGCCGGGCGCCTGCCTGGTCGCCCTGAACAAGGAGACGGGACAGGAAGTCTGGAAGGCGCTGGAGGAATCTCTGACGTTCAGCTCGCCGATCGTCGTTTCCTCGGGTGGAAAAAAACAGCTCATCGTCTGGACGCAGGAATCGGTGACCTCCCTCGACCCGGCGGCCGGCACGACCTGGTGGCGCCAACGGCTGCTGACCAGCAACGATTACGCGGTCTCCACTCCGGTCTTTCACAAGGACCGCCTGCTGATCGGCGGCATGATGTTCCAGATGGACTCCGACAAGCCTGCCGCCCGTGTGCTCTGGCCGGCCTCGAACGTTATCACCCGCAGGATTTTCAGCCATACCTCGACCGCGCTGGTTGCCGACGACCATGTGTTTTCCGCCCGATCGTCGGGCCAACTGGTCTGCGTCGACGCGAAAACGGGGGAGCAGGTCTGGGAATCCGACCAGGTGACCGACCTGAAGAATGGGGCGAGCATCCACATGACTCTGAACGGCGATTCGGTGTTGCTCTTCACCAACGAAGGGAAGCTGATTCGCGCCCGGCTCACGTCCCAGGGCTACCAGGAGATCAGCCGTGCCGCCGTTCTGGAACCCACGTTCCCGTTTGGCGGCCGGAATGTTGCCTGGACGGCTCCAGCCTACGCCAACCGCTGCATCTTCGCCCGCAGCGGCAAAGAACTGATCTGCGCATCCCTCGCGGCGGAGCCGTGAGGCCTCTTCTGCTTCGCGTAACGCTCGATTGTTATGATGGTTATGGATTGCGCGACGCCTTGCAGCGCACGGGCTGAGACTGAGGACCTGTTCAATGCTCATTTGCACCAGATCGTTCCTGGCTGTCGGGCTGGCGCTGGCGTTATTGCTGCCTTCCGGGCTGCACGCGGATGACTGGCCGCAGTGGCGCGGGCCAAACCGCGATGGCGTCTGGACCGAGACAGGCATTCTGCAATCGTTTCCTGCGGACGCGTTGAAATTTCTCTGGCGGACGCCGGTCGGACTGGGGTTGTCGAGTCCCGTTGTCGCGGAAGGTCGCGTTTTCGTCACCGATGTCGATTTGACGCGCCCGCTGACGAAAGAGCGGGTGCTGTGCTTCGAGGCGGCCAGCGGCAAGCCGCTTTGGACATACGTTTACGAGGCAGAGTATCCCGAAGCGGGGCCCAATCAATTCATTCAGGGGCCGATTCCCACACCCATCTGCCATGGCGGCAAGGTCTATACGATTGGAAGAACACAATTGCTGTGTCTCGACGCGGTGGGTGGCAAGCTCCTTTGGAAGACCGCGCTCGACAAGGAGTACGATTCCCAGGAGTCCCTGACCTACGCGTCGCCGTTGATCGAAGGGAACCTGCTCATCATTTATTCCGGGCGATTCAGCGGGCCCGCTACGAAGAGTGTGATTGCCATCGACAAGGATTCCGGGAAGACCGCCTGGCGTGCCGTGGAGGACTATGCGGCGATGAGCTCCCCGGTCGTCGTCAGCGCGGCCGGCAAACGGCAGCTCATCGTCTGGTCCCAGCAGGCCGTGACGTCCCTCGACCCGGCGACGGGCGAGGTCTATTGGCGCGAAGCGACGCGCCCCGTGAATCAGAGTTCGGCTGTCGCCACGCCGGTCGTGCAGGGGAACAGGCTGCTAATTGGAGGCCTGCTGCTGGAGCTCGACCCGGCCAAACCCGCTGCCACCGTGCTCTGGCCGGAAACGAAATCGCCAACCCGCCGCAATCTCAGCAACACCTCGACACCGCTGCTGCGCGGCGATCACGTGTTTTCCGCCCGAACGTCGGGGTACTTCGTGTGCCTGGACGCAAAGACCGGAAACGAAGTCTGGGAAACCGAAAAGGTCACCGACCAGGTCAGCGGAGCCAGCGTCCATCTGACAACGAACGGGGACAATGCGTTTCTCTACACCGACCGGGGGGAATTGATCCTTGCACACCTTCGTAGCGACGGCTACCGGGAGATCAGCCGTACTCCTCTGGTGGAGCCCACGTTCGAGTATCAGGGCAAGAAGTTCGTCTGGGCCCCGCCGGCTTACGCGAATCGATGCGTTTTCTCCCGCAGCGACAAGGAACTGGTCTGCGCTTCGTTAGCCGAGTGAGCGATTCCCCGTGGAGCAGGTTTCCAACCTGCTCGTCGGTGATTTTGTGCAACCCATTCGGTGCCATTCGGACCGGCCGCCTTCTTTCAGTTGGAGTTCAGGCTTCAGCCTGCGCAACTGGACGGCGTTCACACAACTTCACCCGTTGCGTGCAGCCTTTGCGCTCCACGGATGCAATCGTGTGGTCAACTCGGCCTCTGGGCGGAACCAAAAGAATATTAGCCGCGGACGACGCGGATACGCGCGGATAAACAGAAGCCGGGTCCACTCATACATCCGCGGCAATCAGCGTCATCCGCGGTTCCTTCCCTTCTTCGTTTCGTCGGAATTTGCGCCGGATCCAAAGAATTGGACCGTTTGCTTTACGGCGCAGTGCAAACAGGGTGCATGGGGGAAGCAGCTCGCCTTGAAGGCTTTGATTCGAGGGATCCGAGCCATTCGTGGTTTTTCAAACCGCACAGCGGGTTATAATCTGTGGGACTTCGGGCCACTCATGCATCGATTGCGGGAAGAATTCTCGCAATGCCGTAAATCAAGTTCAGGCGGAACTATGCGTCGAAAGCATGGATCGAATCAATTGGAAAGAAGAATGATCCCTCGTTTCCGGCGTTTCGTCACGAGCGTGCCACGCCGGTGCGGATTGGGTTTCCTCATCGCTTTTTCGCTGATCTGTTTCTGGCCCCTCTGGGCCGCCGGCCAGGATAACCCACGATCCGTCGAGACCGTGCGGCGGGAAGTTGCCTGGCAGATTGTCGAGGCGGCGGACGCAGCGGTCTGCCGTGTCGAAGGCAGGAGCTCGATCCAGATTTACCCGCGCAGCGTCGGGCGCCAGAGCGTGTTCCTGTTCGAAGGCTCGCGCTTGACCGTCACGACCAAAGCCCGCGCCGTCTATCTGCGACTTCCCACAGTTTTTGCGACGCCAGGTCCCCGGTACAGCGACTTCGCCGATGCGCGCCTGCGGATCCGGATCGACGAGCGGCCATGGAAAGAGATCGCACTGGCCACGGCACGACAGGAATGGCCGATCGCAGAAGACCTGCCGGCGGGCGAACACCAGGTCGTTGTCGAACCCGTGGGCACAATGAGCGCGGTCGACGGTTTTCGGTTTGCGCCCGAGCCATTGAGCGGCCTTTTCGGAACCATCGTCGGGTCGGGCTATTCGGAATTGCTGACCGACGTGCGGGCCGATGTTTTTTCAGAAGGCAAACGAGTGCGCACTGAGTACGTTCGCAGCCCTCTCACCGGCAACTTCGAGATCTGGGGTATCGCGCCGGGCACTTACAAACTCCGCCTCACTGCGGCAGGTTGGCTCCCGCACGAGATCCCGGAGGTGGTCATTCGACAGCCGGGCCAGCGCGTCGACCTGGGAATCATCGCGGTGACGCGCGATCCGAGGTGTGGGGGCCGAGATCTCCAGCACCGCGAAGGGCCCCGCTTCGGACGTTCGCTGAGCATCCAACCCGGGCAGTCCTTCACGACACACATTAATCACATGGGTGTTATGCCAACGGGCGCCCGGCTGGTCAGTCCGTTCAAATCGATCGACGTCCGAATCTCGGACTCCCGCATGATCGAGCTGGGCACGGCGAACAACGTGGGCGTCGCCACGTTCACCGTGCCGCAGTCGACGCCGTACGACATGTACGACCTGCATCTTTCATTCGCGGGCGCAGCGCGGGAACAAACGAGCGTGCTGGCCCAGGCGGTTTCTGTGCGCGAGCCATTGCCGCCCGACTTTCACGTCGCGGGAATCGGCCACATGAATACCTGGGGACAGCAGACGGCCGAGTACCTCGCACAGGTCGCCCGGGTCGCCGAGCTGGCAGGCGCCCGCACGCTGCTGGTCAGCAATGAAGTCAACGCGGCGTATGTTTCGGGAGCGTTCCAGGATCTGCGGATTCCGTACCTCGTCACGGCGGGCAACCACACGATGCCCCGCTGGGATGAGTATTTCGGCTCGGCCAGCGTGGCGCACGACGATGGCTCATTGCGAGTCGTCACGTTCGGACGCTCGCCAACCGAATCGTGGCACGAAGCCGGCCGGATGATCAGGGAGCGGCCCGATGCGACCAACCGCGTCCTGCTCTGCTACGAAGGCTACGCGCCGATTGATCTGATCCGCGACGGCCAGGTTGACCTTTTGTTCGATGGCCACTCCGACCGGCCGCATGCCGACACGAAGTCCTTCCCGCCCGGCACGCTGCACATGCGCGCCCCGACGCAGGAAACCATCCGATGGATTCCAATGAACCATCAGGGAATCTCCTCCGAAATCCGCACGGCCGAAGACGTGCCCGTCCTGAATGTGCCCCGCAGCGGCCCGGCCCCACTGCGCCTGAATTACACGGCAGCGAATGACGGCAGCGCCCTCGAGCAGACAGCCGTCATCACCAACGAATACCCGCAGCGTTTCCCCCACGCCCGGATTCGCTTCCTGATGCGCGCCGGCCGCTACCGGCTCGAAGGAGGCAAACCGTTGCAAACATTCGAATCCGATGCCGGCACAACAACCGTGATCGACGCCGAGGTCGACGTGCCGGCGCAGAAGGACGTCACCGTCACAATTCGAGCGGAATGAACCGAGAACGGAGCGCACAGGAATACACCAAACACTAAACACCAAACACCAAGTTACAATTCGAGCGGAATGAATCGAGAAAGGAGTGCACCGTTTCCATTCAATCTGTCTGGCTGCCGCAACAGGTCAACACCGGTCCATGGCTGAGCCACTTCACCGTCGACGAGCTCGAACGACACGCCGATCAGCGCGTCATCCTGCCGATTTGTTCCATCGACACGTCGAGCGACGAATTGGAAGGGCTGGGGCCGATCCTGTTGCCGCCGTTATTCAGTGAGGCACTTGATCCGAGCTTGAGATCTGCATTGCTGGCCCGGATCGAACATTGCTTTCCGTATTTCCACGGCTCGCGGCGCCGGTTACAGGCGAGTACGACGATCCAGGTGACCGAACTCCCGCCGCAGGTTCGCAAGAGTCGGGTAACCCGACCACGGATTCTTGCATTCAGCGTTGATCCGGCCGTGGAAGAGCATGGCCCGCATTTGCCGCTGGCAACCGACCGCATCCAGTCTTACGCCGTGCTGGCGCGCCTGGCCGAGGAGTGTGCCGACTTGGCTCTCGCGCCACCGCTCGACTACGGGCACCTGACGTGGGGCCTGCCCCGCGGAATGAGTATCGACGTGACTCCCGAGTTGCTGGTCCGCTATGTGGCCGGTTACGCCAGAGCGCTGGCGAATCGATATCAGCCGGATGCATTTTACGTGGTTGATGTGCATGGCTCTCCCGTCCATCGCCGCGAGATCCAGGATGGCCTGGCCGCCGCCGGCATCGGTCGCTGGAGTTTTCGCTGGCTGCACGAGCCGCTGGTCGAATTTGCGGCGGAGCGCGGCGATCAGCATGCCGGGGCGGTCGAGACCGCCGTGATGGAAGCCATCGAGCCCGCCCTGCTCGACGCGCGCTGGTGGCCCACGCGAATGGCTGACTTGGCGGCCGGGGAGATGTCTTTCGAACTGGCCCTGGAACTACAGGCCGATCTGCCGAGGTTCATCGACTACGCCGAATCTCATTCCTGGAACGGCATCGTCGGACGGATCGAGAACTACCCGACACTCGACGGCCCCGCGCTCCTGCAGCGAATGGTCGATCTCGCGCGCCAGGATGTCCACGACCTGCTCGCGCGTCATCCCGGGAGAAACCCTCGTCAAACGAGTCTTAAGGTCCCGGAACTGGGTGCGGAGGACGACGATTGAAATCGCCAGGAAAATGACCGCCAGCGGGGCAATGACAAACCTGCTGAACCGCCGGCTCTCACAAATCAGCGTGATCGGCCCCCGTCGTTTTTTCGGTCGATCATCCATTCCGCGATTTGACCGGCCGTGGAGCGCGGGCGGGAAAGCGAATGGCGCCAGGCTGACGTGGTCGGCGCCGCTTGAATCGCCTTTTCACCGCATGCCGAATCGGTGTGCCGTTCGTATGACGCACAGTCCCTTCCACGAGTCTTACGAGCGAAATCGACTGCTGCGTTGCGGGGTCTGCGATAGAACGTATTCGCTGATCGACCCACCAGCCTGTTAAAACGGTTCCCAATGGAAGAAGCCCATGCCGATGCCGACCACGGCAAAGAACAGGAAATAGGTGAGGGCCAAGGCCGGTACAACAAACAATGGGAAGCGAAACCAGCCCAGTGATTTGAAGGCTCCGGATCGCCCCATGGCGTAAGCGAGCGCGATCACGCACAGGCCGCTCGCCGGCCAGAAAATCTGTGCTCCGAACCGCGGGAGGAACTGGATAGACACCAGGCTGAAGCCGACGTAGCCGACCGAGATTATCACCAATTCGGCAATCGTTCTTAACGTATTCTTGAGAACGTCTCGCGGGGGCATGACGGCGACACCTTTCGTGATGCGGAAGACATGATCATCGTTGACTCAGGGCGGCAAGTTGTGAGCCATATCACGCGCCGCGACGAAAAATCCTGGTGATTTCCACCCAGGACCTGGGTTAAGGAAGGTAGGAAAGCAGGAAACGGCCCCATGGGAAGGAACCACGAAAGAAGCGAAAGACACGAAATAGCGCTGCGAAAAACTAATCCACAGATTTCGCAGAATTGCGCAGTTGGACTCGTGCCCAAATCGACTTTGCAAACGGTCGACTCTCGAATCGACGTTCGTTGCCAGGCTCCCGATCGCGGAAGAGGATGGACAGGAAAATGGGGACAGGAAAATCGCTGTTCGGCCTGCGGCTGCAAGTCGGCATGGCAGGCCGACCGATGATTTTCCTGTCCTCAATTTTCCTGTCCCCTTGATCCGTCCGATTTCGCGAATTTCGCCGTTTTCGTGGTTCCCGCTTTTCTCCCGGCATCGCCGGTCAGTCGCCGGGGGATACATTTGCACGTCGGGGCGGAGTAAAATGACGGCATGGCCAGCACGGCATTCGATCCTGCACCTGATGAACCTGGCGAACCGACGGCGCCCTTTCCAATGGCGCGGTTCCTGCAAATTCTCGGATGGGACGGCGCATTGCCGCTGGTCGTCGCCCTGGCTCCGGCCTTCGTCAAAACGTTCTGGCCTCAGCCCCCGGTGGGTGTGGGGCTGTTCCTGATCCTCGCACCGCCGGGAGCCGCGATGTTTCGCGCGCACATCGGCTGGCATCAAATTGCGCAACGCTGCGGCGGTCGCGCTCCCTGGCTGCGGCAGGTCGCCATGGCGGCGGCCATTGCGATGCTGTTCCTATTCGAATCTGCGGTGAGCGCCCTGACGTTTGCCAACAACGCCCCCGCCGGCGCCTGGTGGATTCCCTGCGGATCTTACGCCGCCTATCTGGCATTTGTGACCTTCGCCCTGCGTCCGGATTCCTCGAAACCACCTCCCCGGGATGATCGGAGTGGCATGTAGGTCAGGCTTTCCAGCCTGACGGCAATGCGCCTTCGCAGAAGATTACGAGTAGCAGGCCAAAAACGAAGAAAGAGCCACACGCAAAGCCGCGAGGCCGCAACGGAAGCACCTGCACGGCCGAATGCGATTTACGGAACGGCCATTCAGTGACAGTTCAGCGTTGCTAATCGCCGCGCTCACTGGCAACGACATCGGACGAGGAAAACGTGACGAGGACAGGAAAATGAGGGACAGGAAAATCGTCTCTCGGCCTGCCCTGCCGGATCGGCAACCGCAGGCTGGAAATCGATTTTCATGTCCTCCATTTTCCTGTCATTCTTTCTCTGTATTTCCTCCGGACAGCGCAGCTCTGTCAGGCTCGAAAGCCTGACGTACAACTTTGTCCACCTTTTATGCTTGACCAACTATGAATGATTCCGCACAGTCAGCCCCTGGTGTTGATCGCTCCGCGACTTCAACCGTCTCGCGGCGAGCGTTGCTTCGGGCGGGAGCGGGACTGGTTTTGTGGCGCGCGGTGGCTGACAGCGGGCTGGAAGCGGCGGAAGGCCAGCGGGCCGCATTCGAAAAACCGGCGTCCCCGCCGGCAGCCGTCGAGGCGATCGACGTGGAGCAGCGCGAGGTGTACCGGTCGGCAAAAAAGCCAGCCTATACGTCGTGGGTCTCGCTGTTTCCCGGCCAAGCCGGCGAGTGGTACCTGTCGTGCGAAGAAGTGCTCAAAAGCGACCCGCCGGCGACCCGCTCTTCGCTCGATCACTGGTACCGCATGGGACTGCCCGACGGTTACGACAAATCGCCCCTGCGAATGGAAGTCGTGCTGCTGGAATCGCGGGATCAGTGCGGCAGTTGGAACGTCATCTCGCGCTGGCCGTGCCGGTTTCAGCATTCGGCCGGTTCCTTTGCCGCGGCGAAGACGCGCGACGGGCGTTTCCTGCGCGGCGTGTGGGGATGTTACCGGCTCGACGACGAGGGGCATTCGGGCGAGCTCCTGTACGAATCGCGCGACGAGGGAAAGACGTGGCAGAAGTTGCCGGCCCTGATGGATGCCCGGTTCGCCGCGTATCCGCATCGCATGAAGCAGCTTCGCGACGGCACGATCGTCGTGGCCGTGCCGTTTCAAGCGGGGTGGGGGCGCGATGCCGACTTGCCGCTGCGCACGAGCATGCGACTGGAAGCTCAGAATGAAATGCAGATGGGAATTTTCATTTCCAGCGACGAAGGGCGGACCTGGCTGGGCCCGACCATCATCTTTCCAGGCCACGTCGTTTCGGAAACCGATTTCGTCGAGCTGCCGTCCGGCGATCTCCTGTTTTTCAACAACAGCATCTTCGCACAGCCCGGCCGGCAGATGGTCTGCCGGACCAGGCAGGGGCTGGTCCCCGGTCCGATGCTGAAGTGTCACGGCCAGTCGGTCCCGGAAACGGTCGTCTTGACTCGCGAAAGGATTCTGGTGGGCGCCATGCGGAATGGGAATTACACTTGGTCGGATGACGAAGGAGCCACGTGGCACAAGCTGAACGGCGCGCCAGCCTGTGGCTATCAGCCGATGATTCGCCAGATGGACGACGGCCGGGTTCTGTGCGCCTGGCATCGCGGCGCCGACGATGCCTTTGCCGGCGCCGAGCAGTTTGTCGGCGTGCACCTGTTCCGGTTGAAAGTGAACCGGCCGACGGCAAAAACGCGGCTCAACATCGACCGGGGCTACGACGCTGCGCAGGATCGGTTTCTAAATGAATACCTGCTTACGCTGACGGCCGATGGCCGCCCGCTGCCCGAGAAAAACATCGAGCTCTGGTACGTGGCCCGCGACGCGCCCGGATATGACTCCTGGTGCCACAAACCGATTTCGGAACGAATGAAAGCGGGCGGCAAATTGATTTCCGCAACGACCGATGCCCGCGGACAGGCACGATTTGCGCTGGCGGAATTTGACGCCAGAACGATCGTACACGACTCGTACCAGCTCTTCGCCCGGTTCAACGCCGACCGCTCCGACCCGGACTTCGCACCCGCCACCACGCCTCAATGCGAATTCTACGCCGTCAGCCACGGCAATCGCTGAATCAAGATGTCTAAAGAAATCCGAAATCCCAATTCCGAATTCTCCTTGTCTCCCCCACTCCCCTCTCCTTGTCTACCATCCCCGCAGCGATCTCTAAATGCGCACTGCAGACACTCCGGTTCCCTGACTCTTTGTCACGACACCCCCCGTCCGCTAGAATTCAGGCGTCATGCCGAATGTTGAGAGGTCATTGCCCCAGCCCGGCGCACCACGCCCTGAAGTGCCCGGCGTGCTCCACGAGCTGCGCCGGCGGATCAGGCGGTACGTGGTGCTGGAGGGTTCGGCCCTGGTGCTGGCCGTCGTGGGTTCCGCGTTCTGGGTTTCGCTGGCCGTCGACTACTGGCTCGAGCCCGCGGCCGGCGCACGACGGGCGCTCCTGCTGCTGGCGGCTGCGGCCATGGTCGCGATGTTCGTCTGGAACTTGGGACTGCGCCTGGCTCGCAGCTTTCGCGCGCGGGCCCTGGCGCTGGTCCTCGAACGCCGGTTCCCGCAGCTCAACGACCGGCTGATCACGGCGGTCGAGCTGGCCGAAAGCCGTACGCCTCCCACGGGCCTGACGGCGGCCATGCTGGCCCGCGCGGCCGACGAAGCCAGCGAGCTGTCGCGCAAGCTCGAGCTGCGCGAGGTGTTCAACCTGCGGCCCCTGGCGCGGGCGATTGGCCTCGCGGCGCTGCTGCTCGTTTCGGTCGCCGGCTTCCGCCTGGCTCAAGCCGAGGTCTTCACGACCTGGTTCCGCCGCAGTGTGCTGCTGTCGGACGAGTTGTACCGCCGCGACACCGATCTGCGCGTCGTTGTGCTGGCCGAGCCGGGCGAGCGCGTCGTCGAATTCCGCGACGGCGTGTACAAGCATCCGCGGGGAGGCGATCTCACGATTCGGGCCGAGGTTCCCGAGGGGCGCAAGATCCCCGATCGCGTGCAGTACAGCTTCCGCAATGTCGCGGCGCGCGGCGGTGGGGGTGACTACATGACCAAGATCGGCCAGCGGCAGTTCCGCCTGAAGCTCGCCGGGTTGTACCAGAGCATCGACCTGTCGCTCCGCGCGGGTGATTTTTCCACGCGCAACGCGCTCAAGATCCAGGTCGTCGAGGCGCCTCAGATTGGGCGGCTGGCGCTGTTGGCGCGATACCCCGAATACACGGGACTCAATAACCCCGAAGAAGTAACGCAGCCTGCCGCGCGGCAGGCCGTGCCCGTGCTGGGCGCGCAGGTCTCTCTGCCGGCGGGGACCGATTTTCTGATGCAGGCCAGCTTCAATAAACCGCTCCATAGTCTGCGGGTGCAGACCGACCGCTTCGAGATCGCCTGCCAGCGCGGCGAGCCCGCGGGCGTGTTGACGGTTCCTGCCAGCGTCGGCCAGCCCGCGCGCGAGTATCCATTCGCTGCCTCCCAGCCGCTGCTGGCTTCCGACGGCGCTTCGCTCACGCTTCCCGCCATGCTGGCGACGGCCCCCTCTCCCGAGCTGGTCGCGGAGGGAAAAGTTCACGTCCCGCTCCGCCTCGAACCCGACGCCGTGCTGCGGATCACGCTGCACGACGAAGACGACGTCGTCTCCCCTGAGCCGATTCGACTGGCAGTCAATTCGATTCCCGACGATCCGCCGCACGTCGAGACGCGGCTTAAGGGAATCGGCAATTCGATCACCCGCCAGGCGACGATCCCGCTCATCGGCGAAGCTCACGATCCGCAGGACGCGTCGCAGGTCTACGGCGTCACCGACGACTATGGCATCGCCGACGTGCATTTCGAGTATCGGCTGGAAGCGGCCAAGCCCGACGTCGAGAGCAAGTTCGTGCCGGTCCCGTTCGTCAATCATCCCGAAGGCGCGCGGCAGTTTGCCGTCGACGAGAAATTCAAAGTGCTTCCACTCGATCTGGCGATCGGGCAAAGGCTGGTTCTGAAAGTGGTGGCCGTCGACGGCGACGACCAGACCGGCCCCCACGTGTCGTCGGGCACTCCGTACCATTTTCAGATCGTCTCAGACGACGCGCTGCTGGCATTGGTGGCCGTCAAAGAGCTCAACATCCGCCGGCGGTTCGAACAGATCCTGGAGGAAGTTCGTAACACCCGCAAGGACCTGTTGTTAGGGCGAACTCGATTGGACGAGGCGCGGGCCCAGCGAACCGAGCCGAATGCCGAAATTGCCTCGAAACTGGCCGATCTCGACGTCGCCGTATTCACGACCGTCGAGCGGTCAATCAACGCCGTCCGCAAGAACGCCAACGAAACGCAGTCGATCGAGCAGGAATTCGGCGACATCCGCGACGAGCTCGAGAACAACGCCGTCCCCGACGTAAAGCCAATGCTGGAAAGGATCAACGGCGGGATCATATCTCCCCTCCATTCCATCAATACGCTCGACTATAATCTGATTGACGATTCCATCGTATTATTAAGGAGGGCGCTGGAGGAGAAGGCCGACCCGTTTGCCCGCTTCGACGAGTCGGTTGACCAGCTCAGCCTAACAATCGAGCACCTGGAAGCCGTGCTGGCCCAGATGCTCAAACTGGAAACTGTCAATGAAGCGCTGCAGATGTTGCGCGATATCATCAAGGCCCAGGAAGAGCTGCAAGAAAAAACCCGGCAGGAACGCAAGAAAAAGCTGATCGAGGGGCTGCAGTAGAAAATGACGAAGTTCGAAATCTCAATGTCTAAGGAAACCTGAGGAGCCAAAAAACGACGGCGGCACGCTGCGTGCACTCCGTCTCGGATTTTGGATTTCATGTTTTTTTAGACATTCAGATTTCGTCATTCGTCATTCCCGTGGAGAAGCCGATGGCTGCTCGTCGCGGAGTCGTGTGGGGCCTGGTTCTGGCGCTGTTCGCGCTCCCGCTGGTGGCTTTCGTTCTGGCCGATGACGCGGCCAGACTCGAGGCTCCGAAGAAAGACGCCGAGCCCGCCGCCGAACCGAGCCTCGCCGGCACATCGCGCGACGATGGGCTCTCTTCGGTTCAGGAAATCATCAGCCGCCGGTTCAAGCGGTTCGAAGACACGCTCTACAAAATCGCCGAGGCGCAGCGCCGCACTGACCCCGATCGGGCCGACCTCTTGATTCGCGCCATCGGCAAGAGCAAGGAAGAGCGCATCTCGCAGCAGATGGCCGAGCTGATTCAACTCTTGCGCGAGAACAAGCAGTTGGGCGACGCGCTCGAGCGCCAGGAAGGCCTGGTCACTCACCTGCACTCGCTGCTCGATCTGCTCCTCAGCGAAGACCGCCAGAAAGAGCTCAAGGAAGAACAGGCGCGGATCAGAAAGTACATCGAAGAAGTCAACAAGATCATCGCCAAAGAGAAAGCCAACCGGGCCGACACCGAGCGCGGCGCCCCGACCGACGAAATCGCAGGGATGCAGAAGAAGATCCTCGAGCAGGCGGGCAACCTCGGCAAGCAGATGTCGAAAGACGACGAAGCCAAACAGGCCCGCGCGAAGGGCAAGGACAAGTCCCCTGACGACAAATCCGGGGGCGAGAAACCGGGCGATGGCAAATCGGGAGACGACCCGGGCGATAAGTCCGACGACAAAGACGGCAAGC
>JACQFH010000718.1 GCA_016200145.1 Planctomycetia bacterium
GGCAACGTCTTCGAATGGTGCCGGGACGCTTACGCCCAGAAGTTGCCGGGCGGCCGCGATCCCGAAGTCAGTGCCGACGGCCCCTTAAGGATCTTTCGCGGGGGAAGCTGGTGCGTCGACGGTTCCTACTGCCGCTCTGCGGACCGCAGTTGGCCCGACTGCCGGCGGGATTACGCCGCCATCGGCGTCGGATTCCGTGTTGCACTTTGCGCCGTTCAGCCCAAGTGAGCAGGACGGGCATCACGGAAACTCGGCCGGGCTGTTGCTCGCGTTGTAAGGTTCTCTCCATCCCGGCGAGCTGGGAATTCGCGGCTCAGACCAGACAACCGTATCGTCCAGCCGCATTTCGAGCGTGCTGGGCATCGACAGCCGGCCGATCCCGTATTGCCAGGCTTTGCCATCCGTCTCGATGGCCAGGAGCAGAGCCGGGTTGCGGCCATTCGCGAACACAAAAAGGGCGCCGTCAGAAGAAGGATCCGACCCGGGCGAATAGCGTTCAATTTCGCGCGGCAACAGCCGCAGGTGGACGAACGTCTTGTCGGTTTCCTGCACTTCCTGCGTGCCCGTAAAGCGCCGCGCCTGTTCCTTGAGCTGGGTCAGGCGTTTCGCGGCAACAGTCGCAGCTTCCGGGGCGTCGGGTAATTCTTTGAAGATCACGGCCGGACCGCGTGGCGACCAGCCGGGAATATCGGCCGACGTTGCGGTAAAACGGCGCCCCGTGAACGACAGCAAATCGTAGACGATGCGCGGGCCGTCGCCGAGATAGTTCGGGTGCAGCTCGGCCGTGATGATCGCCAGCGGCCGTCCCGATTCTCCCAGCCGCCAGACCGTTCCGTCCACATAGCCGCGCGTCTCGTCGTCGTATCGAAAGAGCGGCTTGGGCTGCATCCGTTTCGGGACCGCGGGATCGGTCGACGAGATGACAATGCTCTCGATGTGCCTGGTCATCACCTCGAGACGCTCTCGGGTGACCTGGGCTTTGTCGCTGCCGGCGCTGGTCTTACTGGTCTTCGCGTCACCCGTTTCGGCCGCCGAGGAGGTGGGCAGAACCGAGGCACACGCGACGAGCAGCAGAAGCCGCGTAACGGACCGCCCACGAAAAGAATGAACGATCATCGCCGGCCACTCGTTGCAGGAAGATGCGTTCGCGACGGGTCGGCCATAGCCTTGGGCCAGGCGACTCGTTTCTATTCCGCACTCCGAATTCCGCACTCCGCATTTAAGAGCGGGTGATGGGGATCGAACCCACGACGACTGGCTTGGGAAGCCAGTGCTCTACCGCTGAGCTACACCCGCAATAGGACACGCCGCTCAACCGACCACGATCGGCACCGGCGGACAACTCATTCCACATGTGCGAACCCGATCGGAAGCGTGTGGAAATTATCGCGCTCTGAACCACAATCGTCAACCGACGCATGCCTATCGGCCGGCATTGATGTAGATTAGCCTCGACTTGTGTTTCGCCCTGCCTCCCATGAAATCTGGAGAGAGTCCCATGCTTCGCGCCATTCTCATCTGTGCGGCCGTGTTGCTCATGATGAATCCGGTGCTGGCCGACGAAATGGGTGAAGACGGGTACTTCGATTCAGACGGCGTCAGGCTGCATTTCGTCACGGCGGGCAAGGGACCGCTCGTGGTGATGCTGCATGGCTTTCCTGATTTCTCGTATACGTGGCGAGATCAGATGCCCGCGCTGGCCGGGCACTTCCAGGTCGTGGCGCTCGACCTGCGTGGTTACAACAAGAGCGATCAGCCCGAGGGGGTCGAGAATTACGCGATGGACAAGCTCACGGCGGACGTGGCCTCTGTCGTCAAACACTTCAAACAGGAAAAAGCCACGGTCGTGGGCCACGACTGGGGGGGCGCCGTCGCCTGGGCGTTCGCCATGAATCATCCCGAAATGACCGAGCGCCTGGTCATCTTAAACCTGCCGCATCCCAAGGGGTTGATGCGCGAGCTGGCCAGTAATCCCGAGCAACAGAAGAACAGCCAGTACGCGCGGACATTCCAGCAGCCGGGCGCCGCAGCGCTAGTGCGGCCGGAGCTCCTGGTCACGTGGGTCAAGGACGCCGACGATCGCAAGGTGTACCTCGAAGCGCTGAAACGCTCGTCGATCGAGGGGATGCTCAACTACTACAAGGCCAATTATCCGCGCGAGCCGTACAAGAACGACCAGGAGTTTCCCCCCGTCAAGTGTTCCGTGCTGATGATCCACGGACTGAAGGACCAGTATCTTCTGCCCGGCGCGCTGAACGACACGTGGAAATGGGTCGAAAAGGATTTCACGCTGGTCACGGTCCCCGGGGCCGGCCATTTTGTGCACCGCGACGCCCCGGAACTCGTCACCAGCACGATGGTCCGCTGGCTGACGCGGGTGGATGAACCGGCGGGGCGCGAAGCGCTGGGGCGGCGTCTCGAACAGTACACGCGACCGCCGGCGGAGTTCGCCGGCCAGTTCGGATCGTACCGGTCGCCGCTCAAGTTCACCGACGGAACGACTGTCCGCACGCCTGACGACTGGGCCCGGCGACGTAAAGAGATTCTGGAAACATGGCATCGTCGGCTCGGTCCCTGGCCGCCCCTTGTGGACCGCCCGGCCGTCAAGCGCTTGGAGACAATCGAGCGCGAGGGATTCGTGCAGCACCACGTACACGTGCAGATCTCCGAAGATGGCAAACTGGCCGATGGATACCTGCTGATCCCTGACGGCAAGGGCCCGTTCCCGGCTGTCTTCGTGCCGTTTTACGAACCCCAGACCAGCATCGGCGAGGGGACCAAAGGACGCGGCACTCACGATTATGGACTGCAACTCGTGCGGCGCGGTTTCGTGACGCTGTCGATCGGCACGCCCGGGGCCGTCGAGAAAATCGGGCTCGAGACGCGGCAACTGCTCGTGGAGGCGGGCAAAGAGCAGCGCCGGCAACCGCTGACCTTGCTGGCCTACGTCGCCGCGAATTGTCACACCGCGCTCGCGCAGATGCCGGAAGTCGATTCGGCGCGGATCGGCATCATCGGTCTGTCGTACGGCGGCAAATGGTCGATGTTCGCGTCGTGCCTGCACGACAAGTTCGCCTGCGCCGTCTGGTCGGATCCCGGCATTGTGTTCGACGAGAAGAATGCGAACGTAAACTACTGGGAGCCGTGGTATCTGGGCTACGACCCCAAGACCCAGCGCAAGCCGGGCGTGCCGTCGGCCGAGAATCCGCGCACGGGTCTTTACAAGGAGCTGATCGACGCGGGTGACGACATGGTCGATCTGCATGCTCTGATGGCGCCCCGTCCCGTGCTCGTTTCGGGGGGGACCGAAGATCCCCCGCGCAACTGGCAGGCGCTCCAGCACCTGATGGCCGTCAACGACGTTCTCGGCCACAAGCAACGCGTGGCGATGACCGCGCGCTCGACCCACATCCCGACGCCTGAGGCGCTGGATCTGGAACTGGCGTTTCTCGAATACTGGTTGAAGCCGACGGCGCCGAACCAGCGTTGACCAGAAAGTCAACGAGTGCGTGAGGCGTCACGTCGAGATCGCCGAAACCGAGTTGGTTATCGGTGTGTAAGTATCGCACGCAGGTCGTGTTGTCCTTGCTCGATGTTTGTCCCCCAGGCAACCCGCTTACCATCGGCAGTGACTAATTCAGAGTGTTCGTCGTCATCTGATCGAATTTCGACGGGAACATCGGATTTCAGTTTGATGGTGATTGTGTCCTTATCTTCCCGCCTCAAAAAGAATTCACAAAAAGGGACATCCCTCCGCTTGGTACCGTTGGAAACATTGCGATAGAAGATTGATCCATTGAACTCCTTCCCGTCGATCTCATGCCGGACAAGTGCCGACAAATGGCGCAATGCCGACGCCGAAGGCGATCCGTTGCTCGTGTAATTGACAAATCGATCGTCAGCCTCGCCTTCATGCCAGTGCAGTGTAAACCACATGCGTTCCGGCTCCGGGTCGACGTGGTCAGGCTGACCGGCGATTTTCTGGAAGACGACAAAACCACCAGCGACCAGGACGAGGACAATAAGGAAACGCCTCGACCACGTCCCAGTAGTCTCAGTTGAATGAAAATGTTCCGTTGCCATGGGACCCTACTTAACCTGCATGGTGCGCTGCATTCTAACTGCAGCTTGCCCTGCCGGGTAGACGCCGCCACACACGCCCGCCTGAAGGCGGGACTACGAACCGGCGGGACTACGAACGTTTCCGGAATTCTCGCAACTTTTTTGGACGGGTTTCGATAATTGATGGGGGGGCGTCGTCTACTGGCGGCAGAGTCCTGCCGGGCGCCTCTCAACCAGGGCCGTTTTTTCACCTCCGGGCTTGCTGAAAGGAGACAAAAATGAGTCGCTGGGATCAGGATTATCGCGCCCTCTCCAAAGAATCCCGTGCAGCGGTCAACGAGCTGGTCAATGAGCTTTTTCGGCAGAAGACCGGGCATACAGGAAAAATCGATCCTCACAGTCAGCATGAGCTCGCCGCCAGGTGGCTGGAAATCCGGGACGCGGTTCTCGCCAACCGCCAGAAATTCGCCCAGTGGCTGCAGCAGACGTCCTCGAATCTTGTCGACTTCGCCGCGGCCTTTCCCATCTTTGCCCTCCTCAACACCGTGCCGCGCTGGATTGCGACTGCCCGCCGCGAGATCGGCACTCACGAGATTGCCGGCGCCCAGAATAATCCGCGGATCATGGAGTACATCCGCACCTGCGCGAACATTCAACAGACCGCAGCTCAGCGACGGTATGTCGAAACGACCGGCGAAGATGGCGTCGAATGGTGCTCGGCGTTCGTCAACTGGTGCCTGCGGCAGGCCGGGATCGTCGGGACGGACCACGCCCTGGCTTCGAGCTGGGAGAACTGGGGCACAAAACTTTCCGGTCCGCGGCAGGGAGCGATCGTCTGCTTTGGTTGGAAAAGCAGTCACATCGACCACGTCGCGTTTTGCGACGAAGTGAACGGCGAGTTCCGCATGCTGGGAGGCAACCAGCTCGGCTACGGCGGCCAGGTTTCCAGCGTGCGGTTTTCAAAACACGCCGCGAAGCACTACCGCTGGCCGGCTAGTGCATAGTTGAGTTCGAGGATCGAGGATCGAGGATGGAGGATAGAAAATAGCGCACAACAAACCGCGTCCGTTTCTATCCTCCATCCTCGCTCCGTCCTTCTCCTGGTCTTCGTCCGCGACACCGGCGACTGAATTGAAACGGCCCACCTACACCAGAATTTCCTTCACCACCCGGCCGTGGACGTCAGTGAGGCGGAAATCGCGGCCCTGGAAGCGGTAGGTGAGCTTCTCGTGGTCGATCCCCAGTAGGTGCAGCACGGTAGCCTGGAAGTCGTGGACGTGCACGGGGTTGACCGCCGGGTTGTAGGCGAAATCGTCCGACTGGCCGTAGCTGAACCCGCGCTTGACGCCGCCGCCGGCCATCCAGATCGTGAAGCAGTACGGGTGGTGATCGCGCCCCAGCGTCTTTTTGTCGTTGATGTCTCCCTGGCAGAATGGCGTCCGCCCGAATTCGCCCCCCCAGATCACCAGCGTGTCGTCCAGGAGGCCCCGCTGCTTGAGGTCGGCCACGAGCGCCGCCGAGGGCTGATCAGTATCCCGGCACTGGATTTCGAACTGCGTGCTTAAGTTTCGGTGGTGGTCACACCCGGCGTGGACGCACTGCACGAACCGCACGCCGCGCTCGACGAGCCGGCGGGCCATCAGGCAGTTGTAGGCAAACGAGCCCTGCCGCGAGACGTCGGGCCCGTACATCTTCAGAACGCTTTCGGGCTCGGTCGACAGGTCGGTGAGCCCCGGGACGCTGGCCTGCATCTTGTACGCCATCTCGTACTGCGCGATCCGCGTCACGATCTCGGGATCGCCGAACTCGGCGTACTTCAGCTCATTGAGCTGGGCCAGGTCGTCGAGCAGGCCGCGGCGGACTTCGCGGCTCTGCCCGTCGGGGTTCGACAGGTACAGCACCGGGTCGCCGCTGCCGCGGAATTTGACCCCCTGGAACCGCGTTGGCAGGAATCCGCTCCCCCAGTAAAAGTCGTAGAAGATCTGGCCGCAGGTGGCCTCTTTGTCGCGCGACGTCATGACAACGAAGCCGGGAAAATCGTCCGCCTCGCTCCCCAGTCCATACGTGGCCCAGGCCCCCATGCTGGGCCGGCCGGGCAGCTCGGCCCCGGTGAGGAAAAACGTGATCGCCGGGGCGTGATTGACCTGCGTTGTGTGCATCGACTTGATGAACGTGACCTCGTCGACGATCGAAGCGATGTGCGGCAGAAAGTCGCCGATCCACGCGCCGCACTGGCCGTGCTGCCGGAATGGAGTGAACGGGGGAAGCACGAGCTTCTGCTTCTGTCCGGCGGTCATCGTGCTCAACCGCTGGTTCTTATGGACTGACTCGGGGAGCTCTTGCCCGCGGAACTTTTCCATGCCGGGCTTGTAGTCGTACGTGTCGACATGCGGCGGAGCGCCGTTCTGCAACAGATAAATGACGTGCTTCGCTTTGGGCGTGAACTGCGGATACCCCGGCAACCCGCCGATCTGCCGTTTCGCGTCGGCGGCCTGCAAATCGCGCCCCAGCAGCGTCGCCAGCGCTGCCGTCCCCAGACCGAGGGCGTTTCGCCCGAAGAACTGCCGGCGAGTGAGATAAGCTGGATCGGAAAGGGGTGTCATATTGATCTTCATTTTGGACGAGGAGAATTTGGTCGCGAAGTCTGCTACTCACGAAGAGGGGGGAACCACGAAAGACGCGAAACACACGAAATTTATGATCGCGAAAAAGGCATCCACAGATTTCACGGATTTTCACAGATTAGTTTCTGCCGCGAGTTCCTTAATCTGCGAAAATCTGCGCCATCTGTGGATCAAAATGTTGGTGAACGATAATCAGGTGTCCTATGAGTTTCGGTCTCGAAATCGGCCTGAGTCACATTTTTCAAATCCGTGTTTCATCCGTGGCTAAGTTCCGGTTGTGAACTACCAGCGACGTTCGATACGCGCTTAGACCACCGCTATTCGCGGCGGTGCCCGGGGCGCGGTTAAACGAGTTACTCCTTGGAGATCGTTTCATCCAGATTCAACAAAATGGTCACCAGGCTGGTCCAGGCGGCCAGTTCGGGGGGGGCGAGTTTGGGGTCGGGTTTTGATTCGCCGACCGCCAGCAACTTATTGGCGGCCTCTTCGTTTTGAGCATACGTCTGACGGAGCGCGGCGAGGCGCCGGGTGAGGATGGCGACTTCGGCCGGTTTCGGCGGGCGGGCCGTGGCGCGGCGGAAGGCTTCGGTGATGCGTGCCCCGTCGTCGCCGGCGGGGCCGAGCAGCGTGCGCTGCGCCAGTCCCCGCGCCGCTTCGACGTACGTCACGTCGTTCAGCGTCGCCAGCGCATGGAGCGGCGTATTCGTGCGGGCAATTTTCACGGTGCACGTCTGGCGGTTGGCCACGTCGAAGAACATCGTCGGGCCCACGATCCGCCGCCAGAACGTGTACAGGCTCCGTCGGTACAGAGCGTCGCCGTGTTCCTGGTTGTAGCGGATCTGGCCAAACGTCGCTTCTTCCCAGATTCCCGGCGGCTGATACCCCTGCACCCCCTTGCCGCCGATCTTGTCGACGAGCAGTCCGCCCACGTCGAGCGCCTGGTCGCGGATCATCCACGACGGCAGCCGGTATCGCGGTCCGCGGGCGACGAGCCGGTTCTCGGGATCGCGCTCGTACAGGGCCGGCGCGATTTTCGACGACTGGCGATACGCCGCGCTTGTCACGATCAAGCGCTGCAGGTGCTTGACGTTCCAGCCGCTCTCGACGAACTCGCAGGCCAGCCAGTCGAGCAGCTCGGGGTGCGACGGCTTTTCTCCCTGCACACCGAAATCTTCAGCCGTCTTGACGAGCCCCGTCCCGAAAAACGTCTGCCAGTACCGGTTGACGGTGACGCGGGCCATCAGCGGATGGTCCGGAGAAACCAGCCAGCGGGCCAGCGCCAGGCGGTTCGCCGGGGCGTCTGCCGCGAGCGCGGGAAGCACCGCGGGAACTCCATGCGTCACCTTGTCGGCAAACTTGTCGTACGCACCGCGGACGAGAATGAACGTGTCGCGCGGCGTCGCCAAGTCGCGCAGGATCATCGTTGTGCCGACTTCCTTTTCGGCCTGCTCGCGGGCCTGCCGGGCGCCGTCGACCTGGCGTTTCGCCGCGTCGTATTCCGGCACGGTGCTCAGGTAATAGTCGCTGACCGCTTTCTTCTGCGCGTCGTTCCGAGTCTCCGCCGCCACGGCGAGTGCGCTGCGAACTGTGTCAGGCATCGGCCGAAGCGATGCCACAGGCGAGCTGGTCGCCGAGATGCGGAACTTGCCGAGCACGTGGCTGATGTGAACCGACTGGAACTCGAGCGTGATCGTCAGGTTCTGTTCGTCGGATTTGCCTGCCACGGGGGCCTGGACCTCGAACAGCCCGGTGTGGGTCTTGCCGAATTCTGAGGCGACCGCCCAGCCGGTGTCGTTTTTCCCGTCGATGGCATTGGAAAGCGGAAAGCCTCCCTGTTCGTAATCCGCGGCGACGGCGGTGAGCTTCAAAGGTTTGCCTTCCCGCTCGACTTTGAATTCGGTGAGCACGAAGTTCCCGTTATCGGCCCGCCCCGGGCCGGAGTTGACGAGCGACGGATCGGGGAGCGCTTCGAGCTTGAATCCGGTGACCGGATTGGCCCGGGTTCGCAGTGTCAGGACGAAGGTGTCCTTCTCCGGGTTTTGACCGCTGACGAGGACGTCGCCATCGGAATTCTTCGCCAGCGTGGCCCCGCCGGTCGAGCGCGTTCCGTCGGGGACGAGCGCCACCCATTCAGTCTGTGGTGCTTTGCCTTCGGCTCCCGCCAGCGCCTGCTCCCAGTCCGTCTGCGCTGCCAAGAGCTTTTGTTCGAGCTCTGCACGCTCCTTTCCGGTTGTTTCTTCGCGCGTTCGCAGTTCGGCGATTCGCGATTCCTGCTCGGGAGTTGGCAGCGGCAGCACGGGCCGCGCCTGCGGGAACGCGTCGGTCCCGCCGCTCTCGTCGATCGAGTTGAAATACGCCGAGAGCTGGTAGTATTCGCGCTGGGCGAGCGGGTCGAACTTGTGATCGTGGCAGCGGCAGCAGTTGAGCGTCAGCCCCATCCAGACGGTGCCGGTTGTCTCGACGCGGTCCTGCACGTAGTCGACGCGAGATTCCTCGGCGATCCGGCCCCCTTCGCCGTTGATCATGTGATTGCGATGGAACCCGGTGGCGATGAGCTGGGCCCGCGTTGGATTGGGAAGCAGGTCGCCGGCAAGCTGCTCGACCGTGAACTGATCGAACGGCATATTGCGGTTGAGGGCGTCGATCACCCAGTCGCGCCAGTGCCACATCGACCGCGTGGGGTCTCCCTGATAGCCGTTCGTATCGGCGTAACGGGCGGCGTCGAGCCAGTCCCAGGCCATGCGTTCGCCGTAGCGCGGCGAGTTGAGCAGCCGATCGACGACTGTTTCGTAAGCCTGGTCGGAGCCGTCACGAAGAAACGCGTCGACTTCATCGGGCGTCGGCGAGAGACCGGTCAGGTCGAGCGACAGACGGCGGATGAGGGTCTCGCGCGGCGCTTCGGGCGAGGGGGCCAGCCCTTCTCGTTCGAGCCGCGCCAGAATGAACCGGTCGATCGAGTTCCTGGCCCAGGCCGTGGTTTTGACCGCCGGCAGCTCGGGCCGGCGCGGCGCTTCATAGGCCCAATGCCTGCCCCACGCCGCTCCTTCGTCGATCCAGCGTTTGAGCAGCTCGATTTGCGCGGCGGTCAACTTGCGGTTTGACTTGGGGGGCGGCATGACCTCGTTGGGGTCGGTGCTGGTGATCCGTGCCACGAGCTCGCTCTCGCCGCTCTTGCCGGGGAGGATCACAGGGCTGTCGGTGCGGAGCGCCCCATCTTTCGTATCGAGACGCAGGTCGGCCTTGCGCTGGTTCTGGTCGGGGCCGTGACAGGCGAAACAGGTGTCGGAAAGGATCGGGAGGATGTCGCGGCTGAAGTTGATCGCGGCCGGCTCCGCGGCGGCTGTGCGCGCGATGAAGAGGATGGCTGCGAACGAAAATATAAACGTCGAACATCGAACGTTGAACGATGAACATCGAATGGACGGAGGAGAATTGGGAATCGGTTTACAACGTGGCACGGGTATCTTTGTCTCCACGGAAATCGTAAGGCTTTCTGAAGCTCGCCCCGTTCCGACAAAACTGTTCCCCTCTCCCCTCTGGCCTCCGTTCGTAATATGAAAGTAGACAGTGGAGAGTAGACCGCCGGAGAGAACTGAAGTTCGTGACGGAACGCTTCTCGTGGTAAATTCTACTCTCAACTTTCTACGCTCTCCTGCTCTATTGGCTTTCAGCCAATGGGGGTGAGGGGGGCTTCAATCCTAGGGCGGGCACGAATCGGACTTCGTTGTTCCCATTTTCTCATTCGCACCGCGCGTTTGGCAAATCAAAACGCCGGAAAATGGCGAACCGGGTGGCACGCTCTGACCGAAAGGGAAGAGCGTGGCGAGCGTCTCTGGTCGTCGCCTGCTCAAACGGCGCGTCTGGTCGTGCAACCCATCATCGGGTCGCTCGTGGCATTCCATACGCCGGTCGACACGCAATCAATGGCTGTGCGACGTCCACCACGCCGTTCCTTCTTGGCCTCAGTCAGGGCCGTGCCACCCGTCAATTCTGAACAATGGAACAGAATGTGAGGTGGCTGGTCGGAATGATCTCAGTTGCTGGAATGCGACGGAGACCCGAAAATGCGGAAATGCCCGTCCGCCTTCTGGCCGCTGTCGCAATCTGGCATGCTCTGACGTCCTCTGTCTGCGCTCAGACGAGAACGGTTACGGTTTCACAGCCGACCCGGCTCGACTGGGAATTCGCCGCGAGTGCCTTCGGTCGCGATCCGGATTCGGCCCTGCCTGCCGACTACGATTCGAAGCGTCAGAAGTATCAGCTCTACATCCCCGCGGGGTACGACAAATCCCGGGCCTGGCCGCTGATCGTTTTCATCTCGCCCGGCCCGGGCCCTCTCGGGTGGGCGTCGTTTCAGCCGACGTGCGAAGCACAAGGCCTCTTCTTCTGTTCACCCCACAAGGCGGGCAACGAAACGCGAGGCGTCTTGCGCACCCGGATTGTCCTCGACATGGTCGACGATGTCCGCCGGAAATTCCGGATCGACCCCAACCAGACTTTCATCGGTGGCTTCTCGGGGGGCGGGAGGATGTCGTGCTCGATCGGTTTTGCGTTGCCGGACATCTTTGCGGGGGTCATCCCGGTGTGCGGCACCAATCCGATCAGAACCGAGCCCTGGTTGCTGCATCGACTGGTCGACCGCACTTCGGTCGCGTTCGTGACCGGCGAGCGAGACAAGAACCGCAGAGAGACCGAAGTCTGGATGACCCCCTGGTTGCAGGACGTCGATGTGCGGACGCGCTTGTGGGTCGTGCCAGGGATGGGGCACGACATTCCCGGGCCGGAGGTGATGAACGAGGTTCTCGCCTGGCTGCAGGACGACCTCCAGCGGCGGCAGGACGACGCCCGGCTCAGGCCCCAGCTCAATCTGCAATTCGACGAGGCCCTTCGAGGGGATTCACAGGCCGAGCGACTCCTGGCTGCCGGCCGCGAAGAGATCCGTCATCAAGAGCGTCTGTGGCGCGGCGTCGCCATTTTCCAGGGCATCGCGCGGCGCTGGCCCAATTCTCCCGCGGCCGGTGAATCGCGAACGGACTTAATGACGATGCTGGCCAACCCGGAATTCGCAACGACGGTCGCACAACAGCGCCTGGAGGACCACAGCAAGTCGTTCAAAGCTCAGGCTCGCGGCTTCGAGCGGATGGGGAATTACCCCAAAGCGATCGAAGTCTGGGAAACACTGGCCCGCAACCATTCCGATGCGCCCGTCGCCGACGAGGCCCGAGCCGAAGCCCGGCGGCTCAAGGAGCTGAAAGCAACGTCCCCGCCGGCGTCGGTCAGAATCGAGAAGAAGAAACGGACGTCCAAGTAGCCCATCACCGCAGCCTCAACCGATCCGATCGCGGCGGCGCGGGGGCGAAGATTGGGGCCAGGAGGCGTGGATTCCGGTCGCAGGCGCAGCGCTGTCAGGCTGGAAAGCCTGACCTACAGGGCTGCGTTCAATTCGACTTCACTGCCGCGAGAGTTCGCGCCAGGCCCGGGACGACCGGGTCGGTCTTCTGCGGCGGCAGCAGATCCTGACAGAGGAGGCCGGCCGGGCCAACAAAGTACGTGTGGAAATCAGCGACGACCAGGTTGTA
>JACQFH010000090.1 GCA_016200145.1 Planctomycetia bacterium
CGCTACACGATGTGGCTGGCCGGCGGCGGCGTCAAAGGGGGCCTGGTGTACGGCAAGACCGACGACTATGGATACTACGCCGTCGAGAACAAGGTCCACCTGCACGACCTGCACGCGACGATGCTGCACCTGTTGGGGCTCGACCACACGCGGCTCACGTATCGCTACGCGGGGCGAAACTTCCGCCTCACCGACGTGCACGGCGAAATCGTGCACGAACTGTTCGCGTGAAAATCAAATACTAATCCGAAGCGCCAGCGAGGGAGTGCGTTTACACATTCTGGCTTGCGCTTCGGATTCGTCTGTGGACGTGAGTCCATCGGGCAAGACGCTCAGGGCTCGGTCGCGGTCGTACCATTCTTGGGCGCGATGAGGGCGGCCAATCCGTTGCGAAGATCGCGGATGATCGTCCCCGGTGCCTTGCCGGTTTTGGACCGCAGCCAGCCGAGGCCGGCGTAATTCAACCAGGCGATTCCGGCCGCCGTCACGACCCACGGTATTACTCCGTTGGTCGACGCGACGATCAGAACGATCACGACGTTGAGCACCACCAGCACCAGCACGCACCCAGCCGCGACTGCAAATTTGCTCACAATGCGGACGACATGCAGCGGGAGCTGTGGCCAGGCTGTCTTCGGGTGGACAGGCGTCGGTATCGCACCCGCAACACGGTCGCGAAGTTCCTCGGGGATGTACGATTCGGGCGGATCGAGCGAATCGAGCACCGCCACGACGTCGTCGTGCGCGGGGTTTTCGCTGCGGCGCGAAAGCAGCTCGTAAATCTGCGTTTCGACTTCGCTGACGATGCTGCGGCGCTCAGAATAGGCGACGTGGGCGTGCAGCAGGGCCTGGTCGATGGCGTCGAGCCGCGCGTCGATCAGGTTGCGAAATTCAGGGCCAAAATCGGCGGCCGTCATGGGAACGCTCCTTGAGTGAGTTGATTGACCGAGTTTTGCAGCGACTGCCAGTGATCGATCATTTCCGCGAGGCGACGGCGGCCCGTTTCCGAAAGCCGGTAATAGCGGCGCGGTGGGCCAGCCGGAGAGGGGGCCGTGCGAATCGTCACGCAACGGTCGCGCGCCAACCGCGCGAGTACGGGGTAGACTGTGCTTTCTGTGACTTCGAGCCCCGCGACGCTGCCGAGTTTCTCGACGATCTGGTAACCGTACGCCTCGTCATCGCGCAGCACGGCCATGATGCATAGTTCGACGAGTCCCTTACGGAATTGAGTGATCCACTGGTTCACAGCGCGTCTCCGGGCAGCTACTATGTATTACGTTGTAGTCGGCCGCTGTCGGGAAGTCAAGCAGAGATCCCGCGAATCGTCTGTGATTGGATTCGAGACAGAGCCTTGGAGGCAGTGCGTTTCCAGGCAGAGCCCGGGAAAACGAGCAGGGTTCTTGCAGTAAGCTCGGTGCAAGAGTTACGATTTCGCCTTTGGCAGCGGAGCAGAGACGCCTTCGAGGCCGCCGCTGACGCGCAGCACTTCACCAGTGATCCAGCCGGCCTGCGGGCTGCACAGAAAAGCGACGGCATTGGCGATGTCCGACGGCTCTCCCCACCGTCCCAGCGAAATCGCTCCGCGCACCCGCTCGATCATTTCGGCCTCGCTGATCTGCAGCCGCTGGCTCCGCTGCGCCATCACCGTGCGATTGAAATCGGTGTACACCGGGCCGGGGCTGACGGCGTTGACGCGCACCCGGTACGCGGCCAACTCCAGCGCCAGCGCACGGGTCAGCGAGATCACGCCTGCCTTGGCCGCGTTGTACGCGGCGACGAGCACCGCCGGATTCTGCCCGTTCACCGACGCCAGATTCACGATCGAGCCACTTTCCTGCCGCAACATGATCCGGCCGGCCGCCCGGCAACAATAGAACGTGCCGGTCAGCGTCACTCCCAGTACGCGATTCCACTCGGCGTCCGAAAGCTCGACGATCGGTGTGACGGTCTGCCCCAGCCCGGCACTCGTCACCAGGATGTCGAGGCGGCCCGCCTGTGACGCGATCGCTTCGAAGACGGCGTCCACCGACCGGCTGTCGCCGACGTCCAGCTTCATCGCCGTCACCGCCAGTTTCCGTCCGCGAAGCGCCGCGGCGGCCGCGTTTGCCTTTTCCTCCTGCAAATCGCCAATCGTGACCGTAGCTCCGCATCGCGCCAGCAGCTCGGCAATCCCCAGCCCGAGACCCTGCGCACCCCCGGTCACAAGCGCAACCTGATTGCGAACGTCATAAACTGCGGGTGATTCGGTCATTGGTCCCCGTATGTAGTACCGCCTTCAGGCGGTCGTTTAACCCGGAGCCATCGGCGACGGCGTTTTCGGGAACGATCCGTTACGCGCCGTCGCCGATGGCTCAGGGTTAAACAAGATCCACCCATGTGCTCCCCGCGTTCGCCGACTTCACGGCGGCGTGGATGAATCTCATCCCCCGCAGGCCGTCGTAAACGGTGGGAAAGTCATACTCCTCCGTCGCCAGCGGCCGGCCGTCGGCGTGCCGGCGGATCGCCCGCACGACACCGTCGTAAATCGTAGCGAACGCATCCAGATAGCCTTCGGGATGGCCGGTTGGAACGCGCGTGCAGCCCTTCGCGGCGTCCGACAAATATCCCTGCCCGCGAGTCAGCGTCTGGCGCGGCTCGCCGTATTTGTAAAGCTGCATCGCGTTCGGGTTCTCCTGCTCCCACAGAATCGCCCCTTCGGTTGCGTACACGCGAAGCTTGAGTCCGTTTTCTTCACCGGTCGCGACCTGGCTGATCGTCAGCACGCCTTTCCCGCCACCTCGGAACCGCAATAGCGCGTTTACATCTTCTTCCAGCTTGCGACCGGGCAGAAACGTGCTCTTGTCGGCGCACAATTGCACAATCGGGTCGCCGGTGACGTACTCCAGCAGGTTGACGCAGTGCGTCCCCACATCTCCCAGCGTTCCCCCTTCGCCCGACTGGGCCGGGTCGACGCGCCAGGCGGCCTGCTTCTGTCCGAGCTTCTCGTGCGGGACCATCAGAAAATCCTGCAGGTACTCGACGATCACTTTACGGACGGTTCCCATCGCCCCCGACCGGAACAGGTGTCGGGCGTGACGGACCAGTGGATGCCCCGTGTAGTTGTGCGTCAGCGCGAAGACCAGTTTGCGTTCTTCGACGATTTTGACCAGCCGCTCGGCTTCGTCGACGGTGAACGTCATCGGCTTGTCGCAAACGACGTGAAAGCCCGCAGTCAGAAACGTACGGGAGATCGGAAAATGCAGGTGGTTCGGCGTCACGATCGTGACGAAGTCGATTCGCCTCTCGGGAGGAAGCTGGGCCTCGCGCGCGGCCATCTCTTCGTAGCTCGCGTAGCAGCGGGCCGGATCGAGATACAGCGACTGGCCAGTTCGCCGGGTATTTTCCGGATCGCGGGAGAAACAGCCGGCGACCAGCTCGATCTGCTGGCCGAGCGCCGCCGCCATGCGGTGCACGCCGCCGATGAACGCTCCTTCGCCCCCGCCCACCATCCCCATCCGCAGTCTGCGTTTCCAGGATTCCATAGTTGCTATTCCAGGCCCAGCATCTTCCGGTTCAGGTCCCGGCTGGCGGCGCCGCCGGCAAAATCGTCGAACGCCACTTTGGCCGTCTCGATCAGGTGCCGCGCGATGAACGGCGCTCCCTCGGCGGCCCCCTGTTCGGGGCTCTTCACGCAGCATTCCCATTCCAGGACGGCCCACCCCTTGTAGCCCGCTTCCGTCAGCAGCGTGAACACCCGGCGGAAATCAACCTGGCCGTCCCCCAAAGACCGGAAGCGCCCCGCCCGTTTCGACCATGGCTGGTAGCCGCCATACACTCCGACGCGCCCGCTGGGACGGAACTCGGCGTCCTTCACGTGAAACCCCGAAATCCGGTCGCCGTAAATCTGGATGAACTCCAGGTAGTCGAGCTGCTGCAGCAGCAGATGGCTGGGATCGTAATTGATGCCGGCGGCGGGGTGCTGCCGCGTGTGTTCCAGAAACAGCTCGAACGTGGCTCCATCGAATAGATCAGACCCGGGATGCAGCTCGTAGCCGAGGACGCACCCCTTGTCGCGGGCCAGGTCGAGCAAGGGCCGCCAGCGCCTGGCCAGCTCGGCGAACGCCTCGTCGATCAACCCCGGCGGGCGCTGCGGCCAGGGGTACATCATGTGCCAGGCGAAACCGCCCGACAGGACGGGAACATTTCGCAGCCCCATCCGTTCGGACGCGATGATACATTTTCTGAGTTCGCCGGCCGCCCAATCAGTGCGTGCCGACCCGCGCAGCCCCGGTGGATGAAACGCCGCGAACCCGGTCTCGTACGCCGGATGCACGGCGAGGACCTGCCCCTGCAGATAACCGGCCAGCTCGGTCGGAACCAGCCCCAGTTCTGCCAGCCGGGCTTTATAGTCGTCGCAGTACGCCGATGACGACGCGGCCTGGTCGAGGTCGATCGTGCGCGGATCCCACGCGGGAATCTGCACCCCTTTGTACCCCAGATCCGCAGCCCAGCGGCTGATGTTGCTGAGACTGTCATACGGGGCCGCATCTCGCATGAACTGCGCCAGAAAAATCCCCGGCCCTTGAATCTGGGTCATGTGCAATTCCCTGCTGCCAATCGTGCGGTCGTGAATCGCTGGTCGTTCCAATACGTCGGAACCATGGACAAGCGACACTACAACTACAAATCCGACGAGTTGAACGAACTTCTGAAGCAACGAACACAGCAGTCGCTCATTGTTGCTCAAGTCGTGCCGCAGTAGAATTTCAGGTTACACGCCGTCACACCGGCTACCGACAACGGCTCTTTCGTTCAAGTCTGCTCGTCTTGTTCTCGCCGCATCATTTCCGGAGGGCCCCGATCGTGGTTGCAAATCGTTCATTGCGAATCGGTTGTTTGTTTGCGGTCGTTGCAGCAATGATGCCGGAGATCAGCACTGGAGAAGAGGAAACCGCGTCAGATAAAGGGGACAAGGGGATGGAGCTGGCCTGGTCGGTGAAAGGCGCCTGGTCGGGCGTTGCCGGGGATGAGCGGGAAGGGGTGATCTATGTGCTCGCCAGGGGCGGAAAGTGTGTCGAGCTGGATGCGGCGGGCAAGACCCGGCGAGAATTCAATCTGCCGGGAGCCAGCGGCAACGTCTTGCGCCTGGCTGACTGGCCGGGGGAAGAAGGACGCGCGCTGTTGACGTTTGGCGTGTGGGCGTCTGACCTGCAGGCGTACGACCTGCAGGGCAAAGCGTTGTGGACTTATCCGCGCAGCAGCGGCATCGACGACGTCTGGGCAACTCGGGTCCAGGGGGGTAAAGCCGGAGGCGTCATCGTCGGTTTCAACGGGGGACCGGTTTGCACGTCCACGACAGCAAGGGGCAGGTTCTCTGGAAAACGACAGCCCTTGGCAACGTCTGGCACGTCTGTGCCGGCGACGTGTCGGGTGAGGGGTCGCCGCAAGTCGTGACGACTTCGGCCCTGGGAAAGGTTCACGTCTTCGCAAGTGATTTCAAGGAACGCAGCGATCTCGACGCGGGATGTTATGCCAACATGGTTCGCGTGGGGAAGTTGGCGGAATCGGACAAAACGGCCACGGTTTTTGTCGCCGGCTCGGCGCTTGTCGCCGACTCGAAAATCGAAATCATCACGGCGCTCTCGGGCGCCGGAGACCGCAAATGGTCGCTGGAAATTGCTACCGACGGCCGGCCGCACGTCGACTCCGCCAGTCTGGCGCCGGGAAAGCCGTGGCTGGCCGTTGCAATGCGAGGCGGCCAGGTGCATGTGATTGACGCGGAGCAAGGCGCGAAAATCGCGACAGTGAACGCTCAGGGCCCGATTCCGGAAATCGGCTGGGCCAGGATCAAAGGCTCTGAAAATCCGCTGCTCCTCGTCGCCACCGGCGCCAGCCTGAACGCCTTCCGGGTCGCTGCCTCGTCGAAGTGAAATTCCGAGTTCGAAGCCATCCGGGCGGGAGCCATTTTGAGGCCACTTCACGTCAAAATGGCAGCACTAGCGGCTGGCACCACCCTTGTTGTGATCGGTTGGTGCAAATGAACCGAGCAAGTGCAGCCGCGTCGCCAAGAGCCGTTTCGAGAGAGCGATCGCCAGGTGCCGCATCAGGCTATAGCCGAAATCGTGGTCGACGTGACAAAGTGTGCGGAGCTTGTCTCCCGGCAAGACGATGATTCGCGATTCTTCAATCGCCGTCGCCGTAGCCGTCATCGAGCCTTCCCCGAGCAATGCCGACCAGGCCAGGAGTTCTCCAGGCCCGACTTCCAAAATCGTGACACGCCCTTCAGCGGAGATTTGTGAGTCAAGTGTAAACAGGCCCGTTTGTACGAGATACAAGTCCTGACACAGCGCCCCCTCGCGGAACAGTACTTCTCCCCCGGCTACGGTCTGCAACCCGGCCATCGTCGCCAGCGATTCCAAAGCGCGGGGGGGCAATCCTTTGGCGAACGAGAGCTCGCTCAGCAACGCGACATCGATCATTTCGGGACTCGCTTCTTCCAGGAATTCCTTTACAGGCGCCAGGGCCCGCGCATCGGTTTCGTCAAAAGCGCCGTCGCTTCGGTGTCGCCCACGATTTCCTCCGTCTCGGGGTTCCACGTGATCTTGCGCTTGAGCTGCATCGCAATGTTGCCCAGATGGCAGACCGATGCCGTGCGGTGGCCGACTTCGACCGGTCCGATCGGGTCGCGGCGCGACTTGATACAGTCGAGAAAATTCCGCACATGGTCGGGTAAGTACAGACTGTAACTATTCTCCACTCGGCTTTCGTTGCTCACCGGCAGGTGTTTGTCGTTCGGGCCAAGCGCGATGTCGAGCCCGTCGCTGTGGGTGAACTTGCCCGATTCGTACTGCACCCAACCCTCGGTACCGATGAACCGCGTGGCCGAACTTTTGGGCTTCGTCAGGCACGACAGCTCGACGCCGTCGGCGTAGCGAGCACGGAAGGCGACTTTCGTGGCCGTGTTGAAGAGGCTGCCCTGCGGCGGAAATTCGGAACCGAGGTCTTCATACTCGACCGGACCGGTCACGTCTGTTCCGTGGCCCCATTGGGCGACGTCCAGCGCGTGAGCGCCGAAGTTGGTCACCTGCCCACCCGAGTAGTCGAGATTGAAGCGGAAGCGGTAAAAGCAGCGGTCTTTGTGGTACGGCACCTGCGGAGCCGGTCCCAGCCAGAAATCATAATCAAATCCCTTCGGTACCGGCGTCGGTTGCCATCCGGGACCAGGGTCGACTGCGTTGTTCTCGGGCACGAAAGTTTCGATTCTCACGAACTTGCCGACGTGGCCGTTGCGGACCAGTTCGCAACACAGGCGTGCGGCGGGACCGGATCGATGCTGGCTGCCGGTTTGCAAGATGCGATTGTTCTCGCGAACGGCCTTAACCATCGCCTGCCCTTCACGAACGCACAGGGAGAGCGGTTTTTCACAATAAATATCTTTGCCGGCGCGAGCAGCCGCCACAGTAATCAGGGCGTGCCAGTGATCGGGCACGACGATGGCCACGGCGTCGATATCCCCGCGGGCCAGGAGTTCGCGGAAGTCGCTGTAGGCATCGCACCCACGGTATTCGCCCCGAGTGCGTCTGGCGGCGTAGTGGGCGTTGACAAAGTCCTGCTGCAGCTTGCGACCCAGGAATTGCTTCTCATCACGGTAGCCGTGGCTTGCGGTATTCACATCGCAGACAGCCAACACCTGCACATCGTCATTGGCCAGGAAGGCTGGCAAGTCGAGGGTACTCTGATTGCCGCAACCGATCAGGCCGATGTTGATCCGGTTACTCGGGGCACTGGCTCCGAATACGGAACGTGACACGAAATTCGGCACGGCGATCGCCGCCGCGGTGGTTTTGAGGAAGGTCCGGCGTCTCATGGCCAGGGGTTCCTGATTCGAATGATTTTTTTTGAACCTGGTCTCCTCGCGAATTCTACCTGCTCTCTGCTGAACTCGATAGAATGAGCCCATTTAAGGCAACCGTTTCCCATACGCTGGAGATTCGACGTGGCAACTTTCATCAGCACCATCAAGTTCACTCAGCAGGGCATCAAGGGGATTGACGAAAGCACGAAGCGGGCGGCGGCCCTCAAATCAGCCGCCAAGAAGCTGGGCGTCAAGATCACGAATATTTTCTGGACCTTGGGCGAGTACGACGGGCTACTGATCCTGGACGCCCCCGACGACGAGACCGCGATGACCGTACTCCTGCACCTGGCTGCGCTGGGCAACGTCCACACGACGACCGTGCGGGCATTTACCGCCGCCGAGATGGATAAGATCGTAGCCAAGGTGCATGTCTGACAAATTGCCACCACTCCGGCTGGCGATTTTCTACGAGTAACGAGATGCCTTCAGAGAATCCATTTCGCGTCGCCCTTGGGCCAGGATCAAAGGCTCTGAAAGTCCACTGCTCCTCGTCGCCACCGGCACCAGCGTGAATGCCTTTCGAATTGTCGCCCCGTAGAAGTGAATTCGCTGGGCCGGCGTAATTTGAAGCCTGCCGGCGACCTGATTGCATTGCGAATTCGCTGGCCATCCAACGCAGGTTTCAAGGTCAGGAAACGATGAAATCGTCAGTCGATGAGATCCGCCGGCGGTTCGATGCCGACGTCGAACGGTTTTCGAATTTAGAGACTGGCCAGTCAGCCACGGTCGATGCGCCCCTGGCAATGGCGCTGGTTGCCGAAGCAGCGGCAGTGACGACGCCCCTGGCCCGGCATGTTCTCGACGTTGGCTGTGGAGCAGGGAATTACACGCTCAAACTGCTCGAGCGACTTCCGAACCTCGATGTGACGCTGATCGACCTCAGCCGACCGATGCTCGACCGGGCGACCGAACGCTTGAGCCGCGCAACGACTGGCCGAATCACGAGCAGTCAGGGAGATATCCGGGAAATCAAACTCCCGGACCAGAACTTCGACATCATTCTGGCGGCTGCAGTTCTCCACCATCTGCGAACCGACTCAGAGTGGCAGGAAGTTTTCACTGCATTTCACAGAGCTTTGCATCCCGGTGGCTCGCTGTGGATCTTCGATCTTGTCGAGAGTTCGATTCCCGCCGTTCAGAAGCTGATGCAGCAAAAATACGGTGAGTATCTGACTGGATTCAAAGACGAAAACTATCGGGACCACGTATTTGCCTACGTGCAGAAAGAAGACTCGCCGAAGCCGCTGATATTTCAACTGGATAAGCTGCGCGAGGTCGGATTCAACCAGGTCGAGATTCTTCACAAGAACGTGTGCTTTGCTGCATTCGGTGCGGTGAAGAATTGATTCGCGTATTGAACGCCAGCGGAATTGGGTCAGGTTAGAAAACCTGACCTGCAACCGGTGAACCTCCCCCTGCTCCGACGTGTCTCCCCGGCGTCACTCACATTCAGGGGCAGCACAATGACCGGTCTCTCTGCAGAGTACGTCGATGCGCGCCGGAGCGACCCCCGAACCATCGATGAATTGATTGCCGCTGCATTGAGCGATGCGGATACTTATGTGAATGGCGGCTGGGATGCCGTCGTCGCTCTGCACTGGCGAGGCACAGAGGAAGTGTTCCAGCGAGCCGCCCGATTGTGCGAGAGCTTCTGCGCAGACGAGCGGCGAGTCGGGGCAGCCATTCTCGGGCAACTCGGAATTTCGGATCACAAATTCATCAGACAGCGCCTCAACGTGCTGCTCAAGATTTTGCGGCAGGAACGAGACTCAGATGTTCTGCATTCCGTGCTGATCGCTTTGGGCCACCTCGGAGAAGCCGATGCCATCGGCCCGGCGGCGCGATTTCGTTCCCATCCCGATTCTGCCGTTCGTTATGCCACGGTCCACGCCTTATCGGGGTACGACGATCCGGCGGCCCTGAATGCGCTCATCGAGCTGACCAGTGACGAAGATTCAGACGTGCGGGATTGGGCGACGTTCGGATTGGGAGCGCAAACCGAGGTAGACACGCCGGCCCTGCGTGAGGCCCTGCGTGAGGCCCTTGTGCGGCGCCTTTCCGACCCGGACGCAGTCGTCCGCAGCGAAGCCCTCATCGGCTTGGCCCGACGCAGAGACGCCCGGGTGCCTGCGGCTCTCTTGAATGAGCTTGCTGCCGATTCTGTCGACTTTGGAGTCGTAGAAGCGGCCGAGTCGCTTGCCGAGCCGCAATTGCATTCTGCACTCCTGGCCCTTCGCGGCCGCTGGGATAGCGATGCAGAATTACTCGAACGAGCCATCCTGGCCTGTTCGCCTCGATCTGAGTATTCCCGACAAGATTCGAACTTGTAACCTTCGGCTCCGGAGCCAGATTGCCGAAAGCTGCAACGATTGTAATACGAATGACTTGGGGCAACAAGGCGGGGACAGCGCAGCATCCTGGGAGTGCGCGAGCGACAGTTCTTGTCGCGACGCGTCCCAGGAAGACACACTCATCCACTCCACCGTTGATCGCATTGCGGGTGCGTGGCCGCGTCTTCCGGCACACATTCGTGAATCGATTCTCCTGCTGATCGATAGCGCGTTGCGTCAGCAGGGGGAGGGCTAGCAAACCCGCGGCGCAGTTCATCGGAACGAACGCAGCGGTTCCCGGTTGCGTCAATCTCGAGGAATGCCGCGCTGTGGCGGCGCTGCAGACCGGAGATCACTTCGGGTCTCGATTTGGCGTCACATGACGCTGATTTGTCAGCGTGATTGCCGTAATGGGTCAGTCTGAAACACGTGGTGGGGAGGGCACTTCAATCGCCCGAATCGGACCCTTGCAACACGGATTGTTGACGCACGTCCGCGAAACGAAGATCATGACGAGCGCCGAGTTGTCCAATTCCTCGTCTGGCAACAGGATATCTTGGAATGCATCGTCTATTGCTGTCGGGCATCGTCGTCGCCTGGTTGGCCAGTGGTGTCGCACTGGGCCAGCACCACACCGCTCGTTTCTTCACGAACTTCGGCAGGCCGCGGAAGCTCATGGCCTTGGCCTTTTCTCCACAAGGGGAACAACTCGCCGTGGCTCCTGACGGAGGCCCCGTGGTCGTCTTGAACACGGCGACCGGCGACACGGTGCATGAATTCAAGTGTGATCCGTTCACGATGGTCTACTCTGCCGATGGGAAGCAAGTCTTGGCTGCCGGCGAACTGGGCACGCGACTCTTAAATGTGCGGACCGGTAAGGAGTCCCACGTCACCTGGCGTCTGCCCACCGGGTACGTTGGCTGCCGGTTCCAGGAGAAGAACGGGAAACTTGTCATCGAGGGATTGGTGGATCGAGGCCCGGCCTCTGAGTCGGGACAAATCCACGTCGGGGACGAGCTGACGGGAATGATCGAGGGTGGCCGACAGACTCTGTTGTTGGGAAAGCGCGCGGTCGAGGCCAATAAGCTCCTTACCGGTCCGGCGGGGACCGAGGTGATCCTGCAGATCGTCCCGAAGGGGACAACCAAGCCCCTCGACGTGTCCCTGCGCCGCAAGCCGGCAACAATGGAGCGTGATAATCTGAAGTTCCAGGAGTTTCAAGCCAGTTTCTCTGCGCAGGCGGGCCTGGTCGTTTCCTCCGGCAGCCTCGTGCTCCTGGATGCTAATACAGGGAATCCCGTATCCGCCCTGCGGTGCATTGAACTGGAGCAGGCGGGCCAATCTGCGGTCTCTCCTGATGGACGCCGTTTCGCATTTGCGGCCCGTCGGGTGAAGACCCCGGCCGGTGAATCCGAACTCGCGTTGGAGGTGTTCGACGTGAAGCGTCAACAGCGGACGCACTTCGCTCCGTTTGAAACCGGACGCGTCAACAAATTGCGATTTACAGCGGACGGCCATCACGTGCTTGTTGGCGGACACGACACGATCCTCGTGTACGACCTGGAGAAAGAAGCCTTCGTAAGTCAAATCCTGATCGGTTTTGATCCTCGTTCGGAGACCCCGGAGAACAACGAGGATCCCGGCGTGCTCGGCGTACGAATGGCGGCACCGGCTGCGTTCGGCCAGTCGACGAAGCAGGCCCCCGAAGGGTTGGTGGTCTCCTTCGACATCATGCCGGATAGTAAATTGGTTGCGGTTGGGACGCAGCACGGCGAGTGTCTCTTCTGGTCGACCGAGCGGCATGTCTGCTTGGGTGCCCTCGGCGAGAAAACGCGCGAGTATCACCAGGTACATTTCACGACGTTAAGCCGCGACGGAAAGTGGGTGGCTTTCTTTGTGGAGGGGACGTTGCACTGGGCATCCGTGAAAGATGCCCTCTCAAACGCAGGTCAGGTGGACGGCGCGGCGCCGAAGCCCTAGGACTGAGCGAGGTCCGTCGCAGCCGCCGGATTACCGGGCAACAGCGCCGCTACGATTCTTTTTGCCGGACCTCGAGCGATCCGTGGGGCCAATTTCGGCGAATTGTCCGAACGGTGAGAGCAAACCACCCTCGCCCCTGACCCGTCAATCCGCAAGTTCTTGTCCACCGATGACATCTGGCGAAAAGCCGTCCCCCGACGTGCCGGGCCAGATGTCATTTTCTTGGGATCTTCCCGTGGCGTCGCTACGCTTCTTGAAAACCGCGCGTTCCACGCGTAACGCGCCAACTGTTTCTTCAAGGTGCGATGACGATGAATTGGTGGCTTCGAGGGCTGGTTGATTACTTGCCGCTGCGGCCGGCGCGAACTTCGGACTCGGTCGCCGGGCTGACACGGAGAGAGCGGGTCGAGCCGATCTGCCAAGCGTGCATGCCGCGACTTTCATTTCTCGCATCGCGGAAACTTCGCAGGACGAATTGCCCCGTGGACGTCATTGCCGACGCATGGCCCCGGCTCCCGCCGCACGTCAAAGAGGCCATCCTGACGTTGATCGACGCTTCCCTGGCCGACACTGCGGGGAGGCGTGGCGAATGAATGCTTCGTTCCGCAATCATGCCCTGGAGCTTTGGGGCCTGATGGAATCATCGACTCCGATCGAGCGCTACCGAGTGCTCTGGGAGTCGTTCAATTTCTGTCCGGGTGCGAGTTGGCAAGCGAGTGTGTCGGTCGGCAACGTGCGGGCACTGGTGGCAGGTGCCTGGGAAAGTCTTGTCCAGACGGCAGTGCCGATGGCTGCAATCAAGGAGCTCTCGGGGGAGCCGCTGGATGTCGGCCTTCGGACTGAGCTTTGGAACGTGGCTGAAAGCGAAACAGTTAACGAGTGCTCCGCGGCGCTGGCGGCCCTCATCGGATTCTTGAGCCGGCGGACGAGCGCCAGCCGTTTCCGGCAAGGGGGGCTGTTTGGCCAGGAAAACCCCGGAGCTCCCGCGCCTGAGAGTCGTATGCGCCCCAGCGGCGATGTCGTGTCCAGCCTGGCGGCCCTCGTCGAAGCGGGGAGGAGATTCTCGACGATCTATGCCGATCCGCCGTGGCCCTACGACAACGAAGCGGCGCGCGGCGCCGCAGTGAATCATTATCCCGTGATGGCCCTTGAGGACATCGCGCGCGAGCCGGTCCCGCAACTGGCGGCGGAGAATGCGCACCTGCATCTGTGGACGACGAATGGATTTCTCGGCGAAGCAATCGACCTGATCGACGTTTGGGGCTTTGCCTTCAAATCGTGCTTCGTGTGGGTCAAGCCGGACTTGGGTTGCGGGAACTACTGGCGCGTGTCGCACGAATTCTTGCTGCTCGGTGTGCGCGGAAGCCTGCCGTTTCGCGACCGCTCCCAGCGGAGCTGGATCAGCGCGCCGCGGATGGAGCACAGCCGCAAGCCAGGCCGCGTGCGGCTGCTCATCGAACAGGTGAGCCCGGGCCCCTATCTGGAATTGTACGGTCGGGCCGAGATCCCGGATTCTGGCTGGACCGTCTACGGAAACCGCGTCGAACACAGGCTGTTCTGACGCGGAAGCATGTTCTTTAACAATCTGCCTACAAACCCCTTTGAGGGTTTACTTCGCTCCTGGCCCCGGGAGCACGGAAAAACAACGGGCATGCGGAAGGTGTGTTTTCGCTCTGGATCAATCGAACGTGGACGAACGGCTCACGACTTTGCCAAACAGGTTTCAGACCTGTTCGTCGAGGAAAAATGAATTGTTCGTAACAACCTTTATGGAGGTCACCATGGTCAGATTGATTACCACGATTATCGTGAGCATCACGATTCTCAGGTGGTTCAGGCGAGGATACAACGCCGATTGGAACCGGCGGCGCTGGCGGAATTACGAAGCGGAACGGGCAATGCAAACCCTTCGGGGCTTGATTCTGTTTCTATTCGTCGCCGTGGTCCTAGCTGCAGCCTTGGGCTGGAAGCTGGAATCAGCAGCGGTTCCCAGGGACCGATATTGGCCCTTGTCTCTCATGTGGCAGTGATCATGAGGATCACCGCCTGGACAAAACCGGTACGGGTCGGCACGCAGATGCGGCGACCCGTACCCGCAACACAACAGGAGTGCTATGGCACAAAAGAAAGAACCGGACAAGACGTTCCGCTTGGGACGCATCAAAGCGGCGATCTGGGCCAACCGAACCGAAGACGGCAAGGTGTGGTTCAACGTCGAGCCGACGCGTCGCTACAAGGAGGGGGACAAATGGCACGACGCGACGACGTTTGGTCACGACGATCTGCCGATTGTCGCCCTGGCGATCAACATGGCTTACGAGTGGATTTGGAGGCAGAAAATGCCCGCCGATCCAAATCCAGTTGAAGAGTAAGGGATGACTGCTGCCGAACGGATGCAATCCGTTCGGCGCTTCACAGAGGAACAGCCATGAAGATGCCCAGGATCATCGGGAAATTCGCATTAGGACGAGTCGTGATTACTCCCGGAGCGATGTCCAAAGTGTCTCCGGAGGAGTTATTTACGTGCCTCCTTCGCCACGGATCGGGCGATTGGGGTGACTTGGACGAACAGGACTGGAGGCAAAACGAAGCCGCGCTGGAGCATGGCGGTCGTTTGTTCTCCCGATACCGGACGCGCCAGGGAACGAAGTTGTACGTCATTACAGAACACGATCGTTCGATCACGACCATCCTGCTGCCAGAAGAGTACTAGGTTTCGGCCGGTTTTACCAAGGTTTATTTCAGACGGGTTTTCGGGGCTGTCTCCAGACAGCCCTCCTATTCACTCGACTTTCACTTTCGAGACCATTTCACTTCCCCAATTCCATGCTCTTCCCTGGGGCTGTGAAGGCAGCCGCCTCTCCCTGCGTGTGTTTCGCCGCGACGGTCAACCGTCGCGGAGGGGCATACGACCCGCCGGACGCCGCCCCTCGGTCGGGGCGTCCGGCACATGAAGGAGAACGACACATGGAAAAGCAGAACGACCGAAAGTATCGACACCGCGAGCTTCCAGATGAGTTCTGGGAAGCCCTTTTACAAGTCCGCAACTACTTGTTTCAGGATCCGGCGTTTCAGTGCTTCGTCTGCAGTCATTCATATCACCGTCAACCTTTGGCGTCGGCCTTTTGGGTCGTCGACTCGTGGTTGGATGTGATGATGACGGAGGATGAGATTCCGTAACGCACCTGGTTGTTTCGAACCGACTGGGCAAGGAGAGTTTTCTCTCCTTGCCCTTTTTCGTTGCGCTGGAGCGAAATCGCTGTGATCAGGGCCCGGGAAATAGAACCTCGAACAGTCCCGGCACAACGTGAACCGTGATCGGTGGCGCGAAATCGTGGTTCAGTTTCCGTCGCTGCAGCTCCAATTCGATCGCCCGTTTCTTCTCCGGCACGGCCGTCAGAACGGTGAACTGGAACTCCCCGCGTTTGGCCAAACGGGCAAATGCTTCCACGCGCGGTCGCTGCTCGGGGGCCACCCGTGCCGCATCGACTCGCTGCCGCAGAAAGCGGCTGCACGATTCGATCAGCCGGTCCCAGTCGCCCGGTCCCACCTTGTCGACCTTGATGTACGCCAGCCGGACGATGCCGTCCGCCCCCTTGTCGAGGTAGTATCGGACGGGCTGGCCGGCAAACCAGAGATTGGCAAATTGGCGTTTGAATTCCTCTTTGGTCAAGAGCTCCCGAAACTGGTCGCCACAACAGCAGAACGTGGCGATTGCAAACGACTCGATCCGCATTTCGGACTTGAGGGGCTGGGCAATATCCCCGTCCTGCCCCAGGGCCTGCGCTCCTTTTTCGCTCAAGTGGTAGTACTGCTCACCGCCGTGGCCGGGATAGAGGTCGGCCGTGCACAACCAGCCGTCACCGGAGAGCCGGTCCAACGTGAGACGTGCGGCGACATCCCCCGCTTTGGGGACAATCTCGGTCCCAGCCAGAATCTTCGGCAACGTCAGGCGGTAACGATGCACGTGTTCGAGAACCACTCGGTCGTTTTCGGAAAGGCGTTTTACCATAGCTCGTAGCTCGTCCCCGCGGGTTGGTACAGGCGCGCAAAAGGGTTGTCGGACTCATTCCAGCCGTTGTCGGCCAGGCGGGCTGCGGCACCGCCCGCACAGTGCTCATGAAAGGCGCGCAAGTGCTCGGCGTCGTAGCTCCCAGCAAATTCGATGATGCGCTTGGCTCTCCCCTGCCGGTCGATCAGGAACACATCCGGATCTTTCATGCGGGGAATCACGAACCCCAGCTTGGGGAAGGCGGCCTCTCCCAGCCAGCAGGCGGCAAGCTGGGGGTGTTTGCGGCGGTATCGGAGATAGACCTCGGTCAGGTGCAGGTCGTGCGTGGCTTCAAAATGCTGTGGGTTCCGCGCATCCGTGAATGCGCCGAACAGCGCAGAGGCCCGCCTGGTCGCGAACAGGACCTCGGCCGGAAGATGGTTCTGGCTCCACCGCCCGCGCGTTGATTTGGCGAGTCCTGCGAGCCGGCGTTCGGAGGGATCCGGCATTCCGGGCTTCCAGGCAAACAGGGGCCGGGTCAGGTCCTGGATCGGATGGGCTTCGAGTGTGCGGCGGGTGATCAACTCGGCACGTTCCAAGCGGGCGATCGCCTGCTCGGCGCACCGTGTGGGGTTTTCCGCGCTGTGAAACCACCCCTGTGCAATCTGTGCACTGGTCATCAGCCGGATGCGGGTGGTGACCGTCCGGAGGATGTCAAGTTCGATCGGAGACCAGGCCCACGGACTCATGCCGATCGTGCTTCTCGCGCTGACGCCAAGGGGAAAGGTATAGAGAGCCTCTTTCGTAGCCGGAGACGGACCTCCAAGCAACCGTGCGAACCGGGGAATCTTGTCGCACCGCTGAATCGGAGCGGTGCAGGTCAGAAGAGGATGACATTGTTCTGGATGCGGATCCGGACCTCGTCCAGGGCGCCGACAAGCGCCTGCTCGACCTCGTAATAGTTGCCTTTGCGCTTGGCGGAGACAATGACCTTCCAGCCATCGTGGGTCAGAAAGGTCTGCTTCGTTCCCCGTCCCATTGGGGCGCGCTGCCCCTTCCGCTGCCGGACCGCCCGGGCGGCGTCGGCATGGGTATATTTCTTGGCGGCGGTCTGTTCCGCGAGCCGCCGCTGCTGTTCCGGGTCGGGGAGCTTCGAAATCTCATAGGCCGACCGAGCCGAAATCTCCCCGGCCGCAACCTGCGCCTGCACGTCCGGGTGGAGTTTTAAGAGGGCCAGTCCCCGGCTGACCTGGGAGGGAGCGATGCGCAAGGCTTCAGCGACCTGCTTTCCCGTCCAGCCGTTCATTTCCATCAGGGACGCGAAGGCTTTGGCCTCTTCCAGTGGCTGGAGATCTTCGCGCAACAGATTCTCAATGAGCTGCTGCTCCAGAATCTCCGACCGGTCCAGCTCCTCTTCATGGAAATAGCACTCGATCGTCGAAAGTCCGGCCCGTTTCGTCGCCCGCCAGCGCCGTTCCCCGGAAACGATGATCCAGCGGGTCAATTCGTCCGACCAGCGAACGCGGATGGGACTCAATTGCCCCTTGTCGCGAATGCTCTGGGCCAGGCGGTCGAGCGACTCTTCGGAGAATTCGACGCGGGGCTGGTCGGGATCGGCCATGACGTGGTCGATGGTCACCTGACCCACATTCCGGACCGGCCGTCGGCCGGCATCCCGGGGCCGGGGGACCGGACTCAACGGGGGAACCGAATCGCGGTCGCGCACCCCCAGCGATTCGTCGAGGTGCCCGGCCACGGTATCCAGAATGCTCTGCGTGTTGGCCACTTACGCCGCCTCGCGTTTGCTGGTTTTGGCGGCGACCCGCGACAAGAGTTCCGCCGCAAGCTGGCTGGTGACTTCGGCCGCGCGCGACCGGGGGGCGTGATACGTCACCGGTTGCCGGCACGTCAGCGCCACTTTGAAGGCTGAGGCCTCGGGAACGACCGTGGTGAAGACGGTTTCCTGGTAGTGCTGTCGGAGCCGGCTTTCATAAGAACGGTGCACGAGGAGCCGCCGGTCGGCGCGGGTAATGACGTGGCCGAGCAGTTCCAGGGAGGGATTGAGGACTCGGGCATGCTGAATGGCCTGGTGGACGACGCGCAGCCCCTGCGTGCCAAAATCTTCGGGAGGGACAGGGATGGCGACAAAATCCGCTGCCAAAAGAGCATTCCAGCTCGCCTGGTACAGATTCGGGGGACAGTCGATGAGCACCAGATCGTAGCCCGCCAACTGGGACAGGAAGTCACGGAGGACGTACTGATTGAGCCCGGCTTGTTCCGGAGCGGGGACGTTGTGCCGCGCCAGCGTCTGGTTGGCACGGACCATGGAAATGCGCTCGAAGGCCGTCGGGACGGAGAGCGCGTGAAATTCGGAAAGGAATCGTTGGTCCTCAAACAGTCCCGCCAGGGTCTCTTCCGGCCGGAGCATCTCGACCTGGGCCGAGCCGAAAAAACCTTGACTCAGGGAGCCCTGGGGATCGGCGTCGACGAGGAGCACGTTGCGCCCGGTTTGGGCGAGGGCCCCCGAGAGGTGAAAGCAGGTGGAGCTTTTTCCACAGCCCCCCTTCTGGTTGATCAGGCAGATGACGGTCGCGGGCATCTTGGCGGGCTAGCTCCTTCAAGTTCTCACGCTCTCGGGCATTGCGAGAATTGCCATTGGCAATTCCGGCTGAGCTGGCGAAATCATTGAGGTAACCGTCGCACGATCGGCCGCAGGTTGTCAAGAACCAACCACATCCGGCACGTCGGGAAGTGCGTTGTTTTGCCCCTTTCACGTCGAGAAATTCCGTGATATGCCGGGAATCGAGGAAAACCCTTGCTGGCAGGCATCCACACGTGAGCACGACCCTGAATAACTCGGCGGCGAAAAAACGGCCGCTGGGCACCCGCCAAGTCCACATACCCCGGAATGGTCCCGGACTGGGGCAGCTCACGTTGGTTGAGCACGCGCTTTGCCCCCTCGATGCGCGGGCTGCCCTGGTCAAGAACCTGGTGTTCAATACGCAGTTCGTTTTCACCGACGCCAACCGGCATGCTCAGACGGCCGAGGTGAAGGTGTTCTGCCCACTGGGACTCAGTACCGGGGATGAATTCTTTTTGTGGGGCCTCCTGGCCCTGACCCTGGCGCAACCGGAAGCGGAGGGGACATTGATGGCCACACCGCATTACGTCTTGCGGCAGTTGGGACTGATCGACCAGCACGCCCGGCGCGGGGGCCGGCAATACGGCCAGTTTGCCGCGGCCATCGAGCGGCTGTCGGTGGTCAAATACCAGAGCGACAAATTCTTTGACCCGATCCGCAGGGAGCACCGGCGGGTGAGCTTCGGTTTTCTGAGCTACAGCCTGCCGCTCGACGACCAGTCGGACCGGGCCTGGCGGGTCGTCTGGGATCCGGTCTTCTTTGAATTCACTAAGCCGCTGGGAGGCCATCTGTGGTTTGACTTGGCCACCTACCGGGAGCTCGACGGCGCCAGCCGGCGGCTGTTCCTGTTCTTATGCAAGATTTATGCCAGGCGTCACACCACTCCCTCGATGTGTGTGCGGCACCTCGGTGAAAACATCCTCGGGTTCTCCCCGTCGCTCGTCACCCGCGATCTCAAGGCCAAGGTGGCCCGTTGCGTCTCCCGGCTGGCCGACTCCCGAATCGTCGAAGTCTCGCCGAAACTGTTTCGCAAACAAGGACCGGGGGAATACTCGCTGACATTGTCGCGGGGGAAGTACTTTGACCGGCGCCGTGGCCGCCATCCGGCGAAGCAGTTGCAGGATTCGCCGCTGTTCGAACCGTTACACGCCATCGGCCTGGACGAGGGGACCATTCGGCGGCTGCTCCGCAAGTATCCGACTCGGCTGCTGCAGGAATGGAGCGATATCACTCTGGCGGCCAGGGAACGCTTTGGGGCGACCTTTTTCAAACGCTCGCCGCAGGCCTTCTTTATCGACAACGTGCAACACGCGGCCCTGGGAGACCGTACACCACCCGATTGGTGGCAGGCCCTACGCAAGGCGGAACGGGAGCCCGATGATCGTGGCGAAATCCTCGATCGAATCCGGGAAGAAGTGCGGGGGAAGGTCCCTGCTGGTCCCGTCGCATCCTCACCGAACAAACTCGGTCAACCACAGCGACGGAAACAACGGCGATTGGAAAGCATTCGCTCCCTCCTCTCGGTCCACTCCTCCTGAGCAAGTCTCCCCCCTTTGCTTCAGTAGTACTTTGTATACAGTACTTTGGCGCCGGCCGTTCTGCCGGCGGCGGAAGCAAGAATCGTCAGGAACTTCGGGAGCATGACAGTCGCGATGCGGCTCCGCGACCGCGAAAAACGTGACGCGGGAGACACGTGCCAGGGCCAAAATGTGACGCGACCGACACGCCTCACGGTCCATAAATGTGACGCCAGAGACACGTCGCCCTGTTCCGTGATCGCGACATTTTCGTTGGTCCTTGTCGTGCCAGTCAGCGGGGACCCGTTGGAGCTCGACCTGCAGGGGAACGCACAGATTCGCCCGTGGGTGTCTCGAGGGATTGCTGCCCTTATATGAGGAGAACCACGGCTGCTGAGCGCTCGTGGATCTCAAACGGTGACGTGCGCCGCCCAGTACGGTAGGCAGCCTGCAGCAGCTTGGGGTCGGATGCCCAGCTGCGGCTGTCAACTGACGCTAACCGCGCGTTCCGCGAAGTCGGGCAAATCAAATGCTCGACGAAGGGCGTAACTGACGGGGCTTTGCCAGATGATCACACCCGGTAAACCTGATCTCACCAATCAGGCTAAGGGGACGGTCTCACCAACCGTCGCGTGATCGCCCGTAGAGCCGGATACGCCGAGAGGTGTTCGTCCGGTTCGACGGAGGCTTGTCGGAGTAAATCCGCAAGATCGCGTGCAGGCTGCATTTGTACTGCAGAAGCACGCTGTTCTTTCGAGTAATCCCGGCATTCTATCCGATTGGTGTGATGGGAAGCGGGGGCGATGCGGAAATCCCTCAGCACGCGTGTGCTGAGGCCGCCAAAGCCCAAAGCAGGTGCGAGACAAAGGCGAGGGTCTCAAATCCTGCCCAGGGGGTCCGGGCCATTTTCGAAAATGGTCCGTTCAACCTGGCTGGCGTGGGGAGCTTTCAGCCTGGCGACGGGCGAAACCGGGGTCTGACCACCCCGGGGACTCCCGGCAAATCCGGGAGCCGCGAAGAGCTCAACCACGAAAGGCCCGATCACTTGTGAGAAGGGCTTGCCAGTGAGTTGCATGGGAGACGATGCCGAACTGCAAAACCCCGTCGCCGACGGGTAAGGGGGAGCTTCTACGTTCTGCCCCCAGAAATCGGTCCGCCCTGGGCGGATCGGAAACTATGCCGCGTCGGAAGGCGCAGACATACGGCGGCGGTGTCTTCGGGGTAACACCCGATAGCGACGTGACCCATGTGACGAAGGCTTTTGCTAACGCAGGAACCACTGCGGCTGCCGGGCTGGTCCCCGGTGCCTGACTTGGTCGGTCAGGTGTTTCAAATGCCGTAGCGGGGGAGAGTGGCCTGAGTAGAGAGCGAGCGGAAGCTCGGCGAGGCGACTGCAAGGCAGTGGCCGCCTCGTTTGCGTGCTGACGGGTGGTGCCGGGCACAAGGGCAACAACGAAAGGGCCGACGGGCAGTTTGAAGAGGCTGTCAAGGTCGCGTATCGCCGGCTGATTTTCAGCCGGCGATCTGTGAGAGGGAGTAAGCGGCCAGGGGAGAGGGACTCGGAAGAGTTCCTCTCTTTTGGCGGCGCATTGACGGCGGACACTCGTCGTGTGCCTTGCACACGGCGGTGGCCGCTTTTTGGTTTTGGGATGAGTGGCAGTATGGATTGGCGGGGTGACAAGAGGAATGTAGTCGCGCCGCGACAGTTCGCGGCCGCGCGAGCGGGCTGCTGTGGCTTGTTTCGCGGGCTGACGGTCACCGTCCTCGGGTGTCGTGGCTTTTCGGAGCATTTGTGCCGCAAACAAATGCTCCTTCTTTCGATGCGGGGTTGCGGAGGATGTCAAATGCGCACCAGTTCAGGGCCCCACAGACTTTCGCCTCGCACGCGGGCCAGTCCTCGGGAATTCCGAGTTCCCGTTGTGGATATCCCCGGGCCTTGAGCGTTCGCAGGACGACGGCGGGGAGTGGGTCCACCAGGTCGTGCGTCATGAACTCGATCCCCAACCGTTCCAGGGACAGCGCCCTGATTCTTTCGAGGGAGGCATTTGGCCCGGACAGGCGGGCGAGAGTTTCTATCTTAACCATGCGTTCGAAGTCGGCAGGCGAGAAGCATTTGTCCATCTCGTCGCGAACTTTGTCGATCCAGAGCTGGCGATACTGCGCGCGATGCCGGGGGTCGGAAATCATGGCTTCACCCCACCGCTTCTAGCCGATACGCGGGAGCCTCGACTCAGTTATCAGACGGCAAGAGATGGTCCGGCTTTTGCGCGAGGCCCGAGTCTTTGGCTTCCTGCGCCGTCATGATATGAATTTCACGCTTCTGAAATCGCACGACGATCTTCAGCCCGCGTTCGAATTGATCGAAGAAGATGACACTTTCCTGAAAGAGCGGCATCTTCTCGACGGCTACGACTGCTTCGCGGACGATTTCGTTCCGCTCTTCGCGAGTGAGGAACGAAGCGCCGACGGAACACACCATCCGGAAGGCGTATTTCATGTTCGATCTCCGATCACGGAGCTCCCGAACGCCCGGACTCCGTTATACGCACGTTCTCGTTGCACACCATGCCGCACTGGTTGAGCCCGCCCCGAACGGGTCACCTGCAGCGGTTCTGCCGGCCGACAGTGCGGCAACCCGGAAGAATTCCCGCATAAC
>JACQFH010000022.1 GCA_016200145.1 Planctomycetia bacterium
ATCACCTTAATTTTCACTACTTGATCGGGCGTGAGTTTCAATTCTTCCCTGACCTGCCAGTACCCTATCAAGCCAGCGCCATGATTCCAGATGATGCCATCCGTTAACCCTCGCCCGTCTTGTGCCTGAGCATGCCCTTCGAACAGCCAGCCAAAGACAACCATTGACAACGCGAACGCGACGTGTCGATGCATAATGGCTCTCCTTCTTGCATGGAACGAGACTCGGAGACCCGGAATTCTACCGCGCCCGGCCGGCGTCGCGAAAGCATCGCTCCCCTCCCGCCTCCGGCCCGGTTATCATTGAGGGCATAAAGATCAAGCATCCGATCGTTCCCTGGACGCTGGCAACGCTGGTCGTCGTCGCCGCGCTAATGTTCTATGCAGGCATGAAACTCGGCTGCTACACGGTCTACCAGCACCACCCGGACCAGGTTCGTTTTCGATTTGGCTCAACCGATGACGACTCTGACCTCCAAGGTATCGCTCCCTGACGCACGCCGGTTCCGCGGGCCGAGACGGCGGGGTATGATCGAGAGCATGGACGAACGGAATCACGGCGTATCCTCCGACATTTCCGCAATGGCGCACGTCGTCGCTTTGCTGGTCTGTCTCGGCAACGTGCCGCTCGTCTGCGAATTCTGGATTTCCGGTGATCCATCGCCTGCGCTCTGTGTGCCTGGTGCAATAGTCGCAGCGTATGCGATCACCTTCGTCGTCTCATGGACGAATCGCCGTCACGACCCGCGCTACGCCAAGCGCCCGTCCGACGCTCCCTGACCGCCGACGCCCCAACGCCCCACAGCCGGCTCATCGGCTGTCACGATGCTTTCGCGGCGTCGGCCGGGCGGGGTAGAATTGCGGGCATGACCACACGGCAGAAGTTTCGATTCGCCAGCACCGGGGCGATGCTGATTACCGCCGTAGGCTTCGCGCTCGCGGACGTTAATCCGCTGGTTCCGATGGTCGCCATCATCGTGGGCACGCTTCTCTACTTCGCACTTCTGTTCGTCGGGGACTTCTGGCCGGAGTCCGAAGTCAACACTCCCGCCCAGACGTCAGACTCCCCGCCCGAGTCACCCTGACGCACCCCAGCCCTCCCGAAACGCTCACGCCGACACCGGTGACCGACTTATCGAAGAACAGGCCACTCCCGGTGCCGCGTTCGGACACGGTGTCCGGCCCTGGCGCAGCGAGGGAGACGGGATTTTCGAAAAGCGAGTCAGGCGTGGCTGCGGGTACTGGCGACTTGGAATTCTTACTTGACCACCCGCCACGCCGTCCCCAGCACATCGCACCGCAGGCCGCGCGGCGCAAGCACCGCCTCCACTTTATTTCCCTCGAAGAACGCCCTGCCGGAATTCCAGCAGGGCGTTCATTTTTCATTTCTGCTCCCCGAGCTTCTCGGCCTTTTGAAGAAATTTGTTCTTCGACCTCTCTGCTCGAATCGGCGTGAATAGAGTTTTCCCGTCCGCATGAAAGAGCCCGCGATCACTCACGATTGGTTCAGTCCCATTTATCAACTTTTGGCGGTCATCTCTAATCTTCGCCGCGGCCTCCGCCTTCTCGTCCTCGGAAAGCGGGACTACCCGGTGCAGGTGTGCTGGAAGCTCGTGCAAGGCAGGTGATTTATCGAGCGCCCAACTGCAAACCTCGATTTGCAATTTTCGCAGGCTGTCTCCTTTTCGGCTGCGATACCACGCCCAAGCCTCCAGTCCTTCACGAAGGTCATTGAGAGGGTTGAAAATCTCTCGGTAGTGACGAGGTGAAGCCCCCTTCATCGAGTACGGCAGATGCCGCCGATAGGGGAAGATGATGTCGCGCATGGCGATTTCACGACAGAATTGGCCGATCGTCGCATTAACGATATGCCCGTCAAATTCGTAGGTCAGCGAGTACCGCTTGTCGTCCATGTGCTCGATAAGCCGAGCCCAAAGCTCGTTCCCTTCTGCCGCGATCAGCGTGCTCAGTGCATCCTTGACTCGATCCTGTTCGTCCCAGTTGTAATTCTCGTCGAAGAGAACAGCGCCCTCGGCTCCGCGGTCGTCGATCTTCGGCGGCGGATTGTGGTTTTCGAGCGCGTCGATCAGGGCATCAAGGTTGCTGCCATCATCGGCGAAGCTGCTGTTACAGAGTGTCAGGGCCATCAGGGCTATCATAAAGCAACTCCTTCTCATGGGCATCTCTCCGAAAAGAGCCGCTCGGCCGGCCCGAGCCGGCCGTCGAGCGATTATTTATCCGGCTCGATCCGCAATGGTCGGCTCGATTTGAAAAAGTCCAGTCGCGTTGCGAAATTCTGCGCGTCACGGTCTGTCGCCAATTCGATGGCTTTCGATTGCCATTTTTCTGCTTCATCGAAATCGCCCGATTCTGCGTATGCGGCAGCCAGTGTGGAGATGTATCCGGCATTACTCCATCGCGTCAGCTCACATGCCCGAATCGCATCGACAATTGCCTGCTTGCCGTTTCGAGCTTTTTGATTCGGCGCGGTGGCTAGCAGCCACGCGTGATTGTTGAGACGGGCCGCTTCGAAATCGCGCAAACGCGATTGAGTTTCCATTTGCGACTTGAATTTCTGTTCCGGGTGATGAGAAAAATAGATTCTTGCGATGCCGGCGCCCAGCGCGAAAATCACAAATAAGCCCGCTGCAACCAAGGCCAGCAAGCCGCGTGCGGCGTTCAGCAGCGAATTCCGATCGCGCACCCATCGTGCAACCTGTTCGCCAAGGGTCGCAGTCATCGCAGACACCGGTTTGTCCGCCAGCCAAAGCTCCAACTCGTTTGCTAAAGCACGGGGCGACTGGTAACGGTCTGCCGGAGAACGAGCCATTGCCTTAAGGCAGATTGCTTCCAGCGCCCTCGGAACATCCGGCAGGACGGACCTTGGTTTCGGATACTTCCCTTCGAGTTTTGCGATGATCCATCCCCGATCTGCCGTGCCAAATGGCGGGCTGCCGCACAAAACGTGATAGAGTGTCGCCCCAAGACTGTAGACGTCACTGGCTGGGCCGACCTCCTCCAGCTTGCCTGCGGCCTGTTCAGGACTCATGTACGCAGGAGTGCCGATTGCCGAACCAGGTTCCGTCTGACCCGCGCCGCTGCTGGCGGAACTTGGGTGCAGCGTGGCTTCCTCCGAGACGACGTCTTTCTTTCCCAGCACCTTGGCAAGTCCCCAGTCCACCACCAGAGTTTCGCCGTATTTCCCGACCATGATGTTACCGGGTTTCAGGTCCCGGTGGAGCACGCCGCGGCTGTGCGCGAATTCTACAGCATTGCAGACGTCAATGAATCGACCCAACAACTGGCGCAGCTCCAATTCGCGAATTCTGGCGTGTTTCCGATTGGGGGCGTGGAAGTCTTCGATCGCCTCCTTCAAACTGTCGCCTTTCACAAACCTCATCGCGTAGAACGGTCGGCCATCGGATGCCTGCCCCAGAGCGTATACAGGCACAATTCCAGGATGCTCCAAACCGCCGGTGATCTCCGCCTCCAGAACAAACCGTTCACGGCAACTTTGATCATCGGCGTACTGCGGCTGAATTTGCTTGAGCGCTACCTCGCGGTTCAAATCCTGATCGAGGGCCAGCGACACCTGTCCCAAACCTCCCTTGGCATGCGGCCGCAGGATTCGGAACCGGTTCAGCGCCCGGTCGCTGGCGACCAGTGAGGCGCTTCCGCCGCCGGGAACCAGCAGCGTCGACTGATCCTGCTGATTGAACGGTGCACCGTCGCCGTTGTCCGGCGTGTGATTCCGGCCGATGTGGCCAAGGCTAGCCTGTAGATCGGCATTGCCGAGCCGCTCCAATTCGGAGCGTACCATCGATATTGTACTCAACGCCGCCAGGCACTGATCTGCATTCCCGTCGTGTCGATTGAGAAACCTGCCGACGAGCCCGTCCAGGAACTCGCGATCTTTCGCCGGCAGCGACTGCTGCTGTTCCAGAATCTCGGCAAAATTCTGAGACTGGTCATGTTCCCAAGCGTCGAACCCGGCCAGCAATTGCTTGCGCGTGATGAAGTCGTTCTGCAGTGCGACGACGCCAAAGAGCAGGTTCTCGGCGGCGGTCGTGTGCTTATTGCGCGGTGTCGCGCTCGGTTCTGACTGATCTGGCATGGCCCAAATGCTGATCGTGAGTTAGAGACGTGGATCCGTCAGGTAGCATAAGACTCATTCCGTCAGGTGCCAGGGATTTTATCACGACGGCTGCTGCCACGCGACAACAGTCGCCGGAGGCGAGCGGAGATTGCCGCCGCACATTCGCCCTCGCGCCCACTCCCTGCCTCAAACATCTTGACCGGCCGCCCGCTCTCCCATACTCTTTCTCCGTCACGCTCACGATGAGCGGCGCGCCTCGCCGCCAGCATACTGCCACGATCGCAGCGCTGATGGCCAGCTCAGACAGCAGGGCCACGCGCATGACTGACAGGGAAGCCATCGCTCACCGCTACGGGTTCGCCTCCTACGCTGCGCTGCGGGCCGTGTCTGAACCGCTACCAATGTCTAAGGGCGACGTGATGCAGGCCTACGTCGCCAGACACGGCAATGGTCACTGGTTTGTCTGGGAAGCGCCGCCGGAGAAGTCTGGCGACGGGGACGTGGACGCCAAGCCGATCGCCTGACTACGGCGAGTAAAACGGGGGGACTGCCGAAACGGAAATTCCGACAATCCCCCCGCGTATGGCCCGACCTGAACTGCCTGGCCCGAATCGCTTGGCCTTCATTCATCGGCACGAAACAGTGCGGCCGAGCATGCGGAAAGTCCACTTTCGAGGGTCGCGATAGCCCTGTCAGACGTCCACCTATGCACCAGTGGAAACTTCGTCAAACTTACGTCGCCATCTCAGACATTCCGCCAGCGATCACTCGACCAGATCCTGCGCATCCGCCAACTCTTTCTCTTCCAGTTGCATGTACCGCTGGGTCGTCGTGATGTTCGTGAGGCCCAGCAGCCTGCGGGCGTATTCGATCCCTTTTTCTCGGCAGATCTTCGTCCCGCACTCGTGGCGGGCCAGGTACAGCACGAGGTCTTTCGGCAGCACGGCCAGGTCGCGCAGGCGGAGGGGAACCATTTTGCAGTTGCAAATTGGTTCCCATCCGCCAGAAGCTATCCTGTCTGCTCAGCGCCAGACGTCTTTGCCGCCCCGCCAAAGAGCGTCGGTGGCCCAGGTCGCCCGTTGGGTCGTCTTGCTGGCTTCGGCTCAGCCAGACGCGCCACGAAGGGCCTCCGACGAGGTTCTGGCAGGCGAATCGACGACAAGAATCCAGGATTGGTTGTCCGGCTGCGCATGTTTGCAATGGTTTGCAATGGATTGCAACGCGGGTCGTGGGTCGCCTGAGGGATCAAACCGCAGGCCTGCAATTCTCCGTCGCGCCGGATCGGCGCCACGGGGATTCCGGTGCGGGTCCCGCGACATCGCCCCCGCTCCCCTTTTTCCGTGCAACGGGGACGTTCAACCGCGAGCCTGAGCGGAGCGGAGCGGGGAGATCTTCGCCTTCCAGGTCGAACGCCGCCCCGGTTAGAATCCCGGCACGCGCGGCAAGACGATCGCTCAAAGCTTCCTAGCCGTGTTCGCCCTGGAACCAGAGAAATGCGCATCTCCAAGGTTCGAATGCTGATTTGTGTGGTCAGCGCTGTCAGCCTGCCCTGCCCGTTAAGCCTGCTCGCCGGCGACGCCGACCGACCCGCGTCACGGCGCAGTCTGGAAGTCGTTGCCGGACGACGGCAATTATTTCTCGACGACGAGGGAATTGCGCAGCAGAGGGCATTGCGACGTGTCTTCCACGCGCCTGAAAAACGCGGGGCCGTCATCCGCAGTCCCGATCCGAAACGCACGCTGCAGACCCGAACCGCACCGATCTGGGATGAAACACGCCGGCGTTATCTGCTGTATGTGCTTGGCATCGAACAGAACCTGTGGGAAAGCGCCGACGGGTTAAACTGGCAGCCGGCGGCGATGCCCGACCGGCGGATCGACATGGCGGTGATCGACATCAACGACCCCGACCCGGCGCGACGGTTCAAGGCGCCGCTGCTCAACGAGGGCTTTGCGGTCTCGGCCGATGGGCTGCACTGGCACAAGCTCGACCTGCCGGCAATCACGAGTTCCGACGAAGGGAACTTCAGCTACAGTCCCGAGGAGGGACTCTTCATTCACACCGTCAAGCGCGGCGGGCCATACGGTCGGGCAGTCGCCCTGGCCACGAGCCGGGATTTTCGTGAGTGGAACGACTTGGGCCTGGTATTCCACGCCGACGATCGCGATCAGGAACTGGGCCGGCAGCAGATCGCGACCCGACTTGCCGAACCGCTGCTCGAACCGATGCGGTACCACAGCCCGGAGACGTACAACGTCGATGTGTACAACATGGGGGTCTTCTGGTACGAGGGGCTGTACTTGGGGACGCCCTCGATGTTTCATGCGACCGGCAAGGTGCCCAACTACCCCAACACCGACGGCTTTCATCTCATTCAACTGGCGGCCAGCCGCGATCTGAAGGTCTGGCAGCGGCTGGGCGACCGCCAGACATTCATCGGCCCATCGCGCACCGGCTCGGGGGCCTACGACCTCACGCAGATCATCAGCCCGTCGGCCCCGATCGTGCGTAACGATGAGTTGTGGTTTTACTACACCGGCCTCAAGTACCGCAGCAATTTTGATTACGAGGGAACGTACCCTAACGGCCGAACAATTCTCGTACCCGGGCGCGACCGCGACACAGGCGCAGTCTGCCTGGCGACATTGCGCCGCGACGGTTTTCTGTCGCTCGACGCCGGTGGCGAGCCGGGTGAGCTGACGACCAGGCAGTTCAAGCTGCCTGCAGACAACCTGTTCGTGAACGTGACTGCCCGGAACGGGACGCTGCGCGTCGAACTGCTGGACGCCGCCGACCACGTGATTGCGACTTCGAAATCGCTGACAGGCGATCAGCCGCGTGGTGCGATCGAATGGGAAACGGGCAACCTGGCGAACATCGTCGGCCAACCAGTCGCGTTGCGGTTCACGCTGCAAAAGGCGAGCCTCTACTCGTACTGGTTCGCGAAGTGATCACGACTGTCGCCGGCAATCAACGTACATTGCGAACAGGGGCTCAGCGCCACGCTGCATCAGCGCCCCGCCAAAGAGCGCCGCGGGCAGTAGGCGCCTTGCGGATCGCCTTCGAGGCGCCGCTCAGCCAGACGCGATAAGAAGGGCCTCCGACGAGGTTCTGGCAGGGGAATCGACGACAAGAATCCAGGATCGGCCGCTTGGCTGCGTGTGTTTGCTACGGTTTGCAATGAAATGCAAACACCGCCCCGATAGCGCAGTGGCCGGCCCCTGCAAGTCTCCGTGGGGCCGATCCGGCCCAACGGAGATCGTGATCTCGTGCTCTGCCGACACCGCTGACCGACTTTTCGAAGAACTGGCAACGCCCGAGCGACGCTTCCGGACATGGTGTCCGGCCCGACGAAGCACGAGCGGCAGAATTTAGGAAAAGGGCGACACGCGTGGCCACCTACAACGATTCGGCACCACGATGTTCCGTTTCACGTCACGACTTTTTCGGCGCCGCATTTCTTGCAGGCCGGCAACAGAGGTTGACTGCGACGTGATCCCCCATGAACACCCACCACTGAGCCGCCGAGTCCGCACCAGAACGCACGGAACGCTTCTGCTCCTGATGGGCTCGCCGATCCAGGCGCCATAGTCGGCGTCCGCTCCGCGGTTCAGTTCATTCAGATTCTATCCCGCCCGCTCCCGGTCACCTGATATCACAAGCGAGCATCACTCGCGGGAGCGGACGGGATAGAATCCTTTAGAACACTGTCCCAGTGCTGCGCCGGCCGATTAAGGGAAACCGGTTCCCAGCTCGAATAAGGCGCTGAGCAGGTCGTAGCCGAGATTCACCCAGACTGCTCCGTTCGTCCATTCGATTTCGTCGTTCACCCGCGTGCCGGTCACCCCTTTCAGCGGGCCGTCCAGTCCGATGAGAATCGTGGCGCTCTGGAACGCCAGGTGCGAGATCGCATTGTTCTGGTCGGTGGCCGTGATCAAGAGCGGCGGATTGGCCGTTTGAGTCCAGACGAAGATCCCATCGGACCAGAATACCTTGCTTCCGCTGAATGTGGCGATGTCCGTTGGATAGGCATCAGCAACACCGGTCGTGGCGGTCAGGAAATGCCCTAAGGACGTGTTCCCCAAGCCATCGACGATGACAAACATATTCGTACCGTTTGTGACGAGATGCACCGGCACGCCATTTTGGTTAGTGTAGTCGGTGACGCTGATCGAGGCCGCCGGCACTGTCGTTTTTGTCCAAACGACCGTGTCGGCTGGTTTCCCGTTCGTCCAGGTAATTGTGTTTCCGACAATCGACGCCGTATAGCCAGGGTAATTGGGCGCCGTCGCCTGAGGGACGTTGGTGTTTGGGTTCGAATAGGTTCCCAGGACCATGACTCCGGTGCTACCGACGAACACAATATTCGTCGTTCCCGTCTGAACGGTGTGAACCGTCAGGCCACTACCTGTCAGGTAATCAGTCACGAGGACCTTGCTGGGGACGGCCGCTATCGTCGTTACTCCGGAGCCGTTGTTCGTACCCGTCAGGTGGACGACGGCGCTCCAGATCGTGCCGTCATCCCAGATCAACTGGCCGCTGAACGGGCCGCTCCCGATCGTGACCGTTTCACCATATCCAAACAATTGCGTGGGACTGACCCAGGTGCCGGGCGAGGTTTTTCCGTTTCTATCAGAGAACGTCAATGCGCTGCCGTTCTGAAAGATATGAACCCGCGCGCCGGCCGGATTCGTGAAATCGGTGGGTAGAGTGAGCTTCGTCCAGGTCTGGCCGGCAAACGTCCCCGACAGGAACGTGATGCTGCCGTTTCCATAAAGCGCCGGATCAGTACCATTGACCAGAATCTTCGTGCCGTCGGTGATCGTGGCGCTGGTAATCGATGATCCATTAAGCGTGAGCGTGCCACCGTTCTGCGTAATCGAAGCCAGCGTCGGGGAACCGTTGCCGGTGAAGACGGCATATTTGCCAGCAAACGGAAACTGAGCTGTCTCGAAAGCACCCAGGTCCGCGATGCTGCTGCGGGTCTGCCCGCTCTGCGGGGCCTGGTACTCTTCGGCGACCGGGTACGCCGCCGTCGAACCGGCCAGCACACCACCCAACCCCAGCACCGCCGAGCTGGCCAGCAGGTGGAAGTCACCCGCCGCCGCGTCCACGAAGCCTGGATCCGCACCCGAGCCGGTGATCAGGTTACTCAGGCCGCCCACGTTGCCCGTCAACGTCAGGCCGTTGTCCGTGAGGGTCACGCCGTTGCTGACCCAGTTGGTTCCGAAGTAGGCGTTGTTGGTTGACCTGATGAGCCCAACTTGGGTGGGGGTCGCGCCAGGGGTCGCTGGGAACACGGCGATGATGTTATTCCGGGCGTCGAGCGCCTGGCCGCCATCGACCAAGTCAACCACGGCCATGTGGTAAGTCGACGACTGATCTGATTCGATCACAATGGTGTTGTCGTACAGATAGAGGACACCCTTGCGTTCGAACTCATCCAGCCCCTGGTCGCCGCCGTAATGGATCGGTGACGAGCCGTCGGTCGAGATGATCACGTTCCCGAACACATAGGTCTCGTTGTACTCCGGGAGGACCATCGCCAGATCCTGCTCGTTCTCGGTCTCGGGCAGGTCGATCTGGTGGGCGCCGCCGTCGATGGTGTTGTACTTGATCACCGTCCCGGGGCCGCGGTCCTTGATCCCGGCGCCGAGCGCCCCGGTACGGGTCGGGCCATAGTGGTTGTACTCGTAGAGGGTGTTGATCCCCTCGAGATACGAGTTGTGGTAAAGGGCGTCGCCGATCTCGCCGTTGTTGTAGATGTAGTTCGACTCGAGGGTGACGTTGCTCAAGAGCCGATAGAGGCCGGCCTGCCCGGCCCCGAAGATCCCTTCGCCGTTGTTGTATACGGTCAGGTTGTCGAGGGTAATGTCGGTGCCGCCCTCGAGGTACACGCCGGCGGCCCCGACATTGTAATTCTGGACCGTCCCTGTGTAGTCGGTGAACGTGTTCTGGGAGTACGCTCCGGTGATCACCAGGTTCTCGATCTTGAGGTACCCGGGCGTGTACCCGTACACGTACCCTGGCGAGAGGCCGATAATGAGCTCGCCCGCCCCGGTTAACCAGGAGGAGTGGCTCTGGAACTGCGCGGCCTGAACCGCACCGGCCCCGTTAAGAATGGGCAATGCTCCCGTGGTCGGGTCCGGCACCCCGTTGATCGTGATCCACGCCGCTGGCGTGCCGCGTGTGTCGATCAGAAGTTGCTCGTTGTACCCACCCGGCTTGTAGTGGATGTTGACCGTATCCCCCGGCCCGAGCTGGGACCAGTTGAACGACCCGAGGGTCGTGTACTGGTACCCCGGCCCAATGTCGTAGGTCTTGGGCGAACCGGTGCCAGCGCTGGAGGTGACCACCCCCACAGCGTCCCCGAACAGGGCCTGCATCACGTCGCTGGCCGGGGTGGCGAAGTCCGAGACGCCGGACCCGTTGATCGCCCGCACCTCGTACACGTACGGGTTCTCCGCGGTCAGGCCGGTGTCGGTGTACGAGGTGGCCCCGGCCGCGGTGGTGGCGATCAGGGAGAAGCTGTACTGGCCGTTGCCGACGTACGGGGCCCGGTACACCTGGAACTGCGGATTGTTCGAATCGTTGTTGGTCCAGCTCACCTGGACCGAGGTGGCCGACAGGTCGGTCCCCGTCAGGCCCGAAGGGGCTTTCGGCAAGTTCGCGGCCGGTGTGGGCATGGTGACCGACACCGCAGCGCTGTAGTCGGAGTCCGGGAGGCCGTTGCGCCCCGCGCGCACCCGGTACTCGTACGTCGCGCCCGGCGTCAGGCCAACGTCCGAGAACGTGGTGGCGTTCTCGATCGAGCCGACCAACTGGTACGTCATCCCATTGGACGACCGCTCGACCAGGTACATCAAATCGGTCTGGCTGGCGTTGGTGTCGGTGAACGTCACCGTCGCGGTACTCGGCGAGTTGGCCACCACGTGCAAATTGCTCACCACATTTAGCGCCCCGGACTGCACTGCATCCGTCGTCGCGCTGACCGGCGACGTGGGGGTGGTGTTAGTCCCGTCGGACGCCACCGTGAATACTTTGTAAGAGTACGTCTTCCCCGCCCAACAGCTCACGTCTGTGTACGTGTTCGATTCGGCCGGAAGGGTTGTCAGCACCTGATACGTTCCCCCGGTCCCGGGCGCACGCTCAACCACCACCGACGTGTCCGTTGTGCCCGTCAGCGACCACATCAGGCTCACTTCCGATCCAGACCCCGTCACCGCCGTCAGCGCGGTCGCGCTCAGCAACTCACGAACCTCCAACTGCTCCGAATAAAAACGGAACGCCGAAGTTCCTCGTCGGCAGGGTTTCGGTTTCGCGAACATCCGGGTCAGGAGAATCTTGACCGAACTGCGAAAGGACGCGAGAAACGGAATCATAAGAGCCGGCCCTTCTCTACACCGAACGGTTCGGCCCCCCGCGCGACAACCGGTTGGGCCCGGCGGCTGCGATCGAGACTATCTTCAGGAACGCGTTTCAGTGTGAGGTTGCGAGCCCTCGTATCACGAACCGAGTTCCCGAACGCTTCTGGGCGTCGGGACGTGGTATTACCGCGCTAATTCCTCTGGTCCGTGGGGGCAAGTTTCCACGCGACGCGGGTATCTTGACGGGAAGGGAAAAAGCCGAAGCGGCTATCATTCTTTTTCTCACGGAGAAGGGAGTATCAAACCCTATCTCACGGAGAAGGGAGTGTCAAACATTCAGGTAACAAATGGTTCGTTGCCAGTAACTGTCCGGTTGGGCGCCGCACTGCCGGAGCGCCGAGTAGATCAGCCGGAATTCGGGGGACGCCTGCGCCAGGAGCGCCGCCGTCTCATGAGGCGTGGGCACGCGATCCCGTCGACCGACACGCGGCCTCTCCAATATCCCGAACACGGGCTTATCGAGCACCTTGTGCTGGATCGCGAACTTCTGGAGCCGCTCCAGAGCGACGGCATCGTGATGCCGCGTGCTGTCGGACAGGCCAGCGCCGGCGACCGCCAGGTGCTCATCGATTTCCAGCGGCGTGAGCGACGCGAGGTCACGGGAGTTGTAGGTGTCACGGAATTTCTTCAGCCTGGTCCGATAGAACGCGAGCGTGACGCGGGTCGCCGTCATATGAGGCCACCAAGTGGAATGACGCTTGATCGAAATACCTTTTCGCTACGAGTTTCTCAAGATCTGCGAACTCTGGGGCGACTAGTCGTGGTTGAAAGCCAAGTTTATCGTCGCCGAACGGGTCCGCTAAGAGCAGCATCGCCCGCGCAAGCTGCTTCACTTCAACGCGCCCAACGCGATCTCGAAGTCGGTCCAAAGCAATTGTCGTTCCGTGGCCATCTTTCGGCCGACGGTCAACGTGTTCAATTTCAAGATCCACATCATCAATCAGCGATGCGTCATCGAACATTTTCCAATCGATCGATAGCCTGTACGCATCGGATGCATTTGAGCGAGGTTGCGTCTCAAGTCGGGCAAATCGACCAAGTCGCAGGGCGGCAAGCCGCCCCAAGCCCTTGCTCCCGGCGGGAATTCTCCCAAGTTTCGTGCAACGCTTTTTCAGTTTTTGCGAATGCCCCAACACCAACCAGCCCTGCTCGATCTGGTCTATGGTCATGCCGTCGCCATCGTCGGAGACTTCGACAGTTCCGCCGGTAGTGTCTACGTTCGAAAGAGATACCACGCAATTCTTAGCATCGGCATCGTACGCGTTCTTTACGAGTTCGATAATTCCATACGACGGGTGTGGATTTAGTTCCTCACCCAAGCGACGCAGGATGTCTGGAGCGAAACGAATCCGCGACGTCTTCATGCACTCTCCAGAGTCCAAGGGATCGACTTGACAGCGGAGACCGTCAAATGACGGCAACACATCCGGTGGTTAAGCCACCGATTTGTTTGTGGTGATTTCATAAGGCGAAGCAATTCCTGGCATGCGTGAAGAGTCCTCGCATGAGGAATCAAAAGAATGAGATGATTCTCAACGGCCACATTTGCGTGGCCAGTAATTATTGTACAAACGGCACGATGGCGATCGCCCGGTCGAGAAGTTCTTCGGACAACGACGAATGGGGGGCGAAACACACTTCCAGAAAACCGGCGATGTGTGTCAATCTTAGTGACAGTCTCCCACGGAGGGGAATTCTGAGGAGTTAGATAAGGAAACGACTTCCCCGCTCGCTTGTGGCGGTGAGGAACCACTGGGCCGACATGAACAATGTATCTATCGCCAACCGTCGACCTGGCCACCGCGTGTCTGGCTTGTTTTTGAAGGCTGGCGGAGCTACTGGGAGCAGTCACCGACGCGCGTTTCTTTCCTCTAAGCACAAAAACATCGACGTCGGCATACCGAGAAAACTGTCCGATCATGCTCAGACTGACGTCAGTCAGGCGAGATGCAATTAATTCACGCCACTTGAGGTAACGTGAACCACTCCGAAGTACGTCCGGCAAGATTGCCAGGACACGCGTTCCAGGTTCGATGCTTCGTGTTGTTACGTCTAGGAATACTGCCGCAGAATTGACAATCCCGGACGTCCATTCACACTCCGACGAGACGGACACCATCGCGAAGGGTGGATTTGTAACGACATGAGTTGAGTTCTTCAGTTTGTCGATCGCTGTCAGGCCATTACCGACGTTAATCTTCGGAAAGAGGCGAGTGATCTCGTCTCGACGAATTCGCGTTCTGTCAGCTCCAAGAGCCACAGCTTGAAGCACAAGCCTGAGTTTTGTCGAATCCACAAATTCTTGGTGAATGTCGGCACCTTGGAGGCACCTCTCCCATACCGTCAACGTCTCCCATAAGCCACGTTTCTTGGGCAAATGTCGCGCACAGGCAATCAAAAGATCCCCGCTACCACATGCTGGATCTGTAATCACCGACGTTCTAGACAGCCGTCCGCCCAGACTTGCCGAGACGCTTTCGGCCAGAGAGGAGCCAGTGAAAAAAATTCCGTCGCGACGGCGACCCGTAGGCTTAATGGAAAGAGCATACGCGCACCGATCTTGGTGTTTCCGCATCATGGCGGCCACAGTGGTGGTGCCTCCGCTGAATTCGCGACGCACGTCTGTGAACTATTTGAGCCTGAGACGGTTATCTTTTCAATTGGCCGAGGAAAGTTTGGAACGCCCCGGCCTGAAGTGGTTGACGCAGTACGACGCAGAGTGAAAAACGCTAGGATTGCTTGCACGCAACTTTCCGAGAACTGCTCGCGGAGTGTGCCCGCGGTTGACCCGGATCATTTATTGCCGATTTACGCAGAAGGTCGTCAACAACGAATGTGCTGTGCTGGCACAATGCTCATTGACCTCGAATCGCGGACTGGCCTACGTCCAGGTCGTGCTGAGCATCAGGACTTTGTATCGAAGCATGCAGGGGCTGCTCTCTGCCAGCGACCATTGGTGTAGCATTCGACGCGGAGCGCCGGTTGCTGGAGGAACGGGCCGGGGAACAGTCGCTGCGGGCGTGGCCTGCCGATTTTTTAGGCTGAAAAAGGTGTCGGGACCTTTCTGGCTCCCCGCGTGGCGGCTTCGAAATTTTAAGTTCAGGCAGTGCGACGGCCCGAACTCTGGCGAGTTCGGCTACGGGAGGGAGAGGGGGATGTGTTTAGTCTACGATTGCGTCGATGACGTGGCCTTTGACGTCGGTCAGGCGCATGTCGCGGCCGGCGTAGCGGTAGGTTAAGTTCTCGTGATCGAGGCCGAGCAGGTGCAGGATGGTCGCGTGCCAGTCGTGGACGTGGACTTTGCCTTCGACGGCTTCGAAGCCGTGGTCGTCGGTCTGGCCGTGGGCGAGGCCGCCGCTCGCGCCGCCGCCGGCCATCCAC
>JACQFH010000731.1 GCA_016200145.1 Planctomycetia bacterium
CATAAGTACCCCCAAGGGGATTCGAACCCCTGTTTCCGGACTGAGAACCCGGAGTCCTGGGCCTCTAGACGATGGGGGCCAGATTGCGAGAGACTTTTACAGTAACGGCATTCCGTGGCAACTGTCAACGAAACGCGAGAGGGGGTCGGGTGATCGTGCCCGTCGATGCGAGTGGAACAAGCTGGTACGGCTTTACGGCCGAGTGAAAAGAGAGATAGTTCCCCGGCCGTTTTTTCGGTGGCCGGGGCACTTCCGCGATTCGCACTCCTGCCTGGCAGATGCAACCCACACAGCCTGACACTACCATCGGGCCCTTCCGATTTGACGTGGCGGGCAATTTTGGTATGCTTATCGATCCGCCACGCGGGTCCGGACCCGCGGGAGCGACTGTGAGACATTGCGGGCGGCATTTTGGCCGCTGTACGAGAATTTCCTGCGACGGAGGTCTTTGTGGTTAAGCTGCGGTTGCGTGAACGCGAGTCGATTCAAGAAGCGGTGCGTCGGTTTCGGAAACTGGTGGAGCACAGTGGCATCAAGAAGGAAATGCGACGCCGCGAATTCTACGAAAAGCCGAGCGACAAACGCCGCCGCGCACGCCGCCGCGCCGAACGCCGCGCCCGCATGGCCCGCCTGCCGATTACGTGATTCAGTAGGTGTAGAATCCCTTGCCGCTTTTGCGCCCGAGCTGGCCGGCGTCGACCATTTTGACGAGCAGCGGGCAGGGGCGGAATTTCGGGTCGCCCAGTTCGGCGTGCAGGACGCGCAGGATCGACAGGCACACGTCGAGCCCGACCAGATCGGCCAGTTGCAGCGGGCCCATCGGATGATTGAGCCCCAGCTTCGTCAGTGAATCGATTGTCGCCGCATCGGCGACGCCTTCCTGCAATGCGAAGACTGCCTCGTTGATGAGTGGCATCATCACGCGGTTGACGACGAATCCGGGACTGTCGCTGACGACGAACGCCTGCTTCCCAAGTTGTTCGGCCAGGCTGCGCGTAGCGACGACAGTGTCTTCCGTGGTCTTCAGTCCGCGCACGATCTCCACCGGCGCCATGACCGGGACCGGGTTGAAAAAGTGCATGCCGATCACGAGATTCGGGCGCGTCGTGGCCGCGGCCAGGCGTGTGATGGAGATGCTTGACGTGTTCGTCGCCAGAATCACGTGCGGGGCGCACAGGCGATCGAGCTCTTTGAGCACACCGATTTTGATTGATTCATTTTCCGAGACCGCCTCGATCACGAACTCGGCGGACGCGGCAGTCGCGAGGTCGCTTTCGAAACGGATCCTGCCAAGAACTTCGTCGGCGCTGGATGCGGCGACCTTGCCCCGCTTGATCGCTTTCTCGACCGACGCACGGATGAAGGCCCCCGCGGCGTCGCGCTGCGCCGCATTGATTTCGATCACGCACGTTTGCATCCCGCGGACGGCGGCCGTTTCCGCGATCCCGCGCCCCATCGTGCCGGCGCCGATGATTGTTAAGTGATTCAGGGGCACGAGTTTCTTCCGTATGTTCTATTGCAGTCGCGAATCGATGAAGCGCGGACCCACGGGGACCAACCTACCGGTCGGTGCCCGCCCGTGGGCTTGGGAGCAAAGTGCTCGTCTTTCGTAATTCTCGCTCTTCTCTTTTCGCTCTTCGCTCTCCGATTTTCAGACGCGCTCGACCACCATCGCGACGGCATTCCCACCTCCCAGGCACAGGCTGGCGACGCCGTAGCGCAATTGCCGTTGATTGAGCGCGGAAAGCAGTGTTACCAGGATTCGTGCGCCGCTGGCGCCGATCGGGTGCCCCAGCGCGATGGCGCCGCCGTGGACGTTCACCTTTGCAGAATCGAGGTGCAGGGCGCTCATGCACGCGATCATCTGCGCGGCGAAGGCCTCGTTGATTTCGAACAGGTCGATCTGGTCCATCGACAGTTCTGCCTTGCGGACGGCCCCCTGAATCGCGTCGATCGGCGCCAGAAAGACTTTCTGCGGCTCGACGCCGCTGGTGTGGCTGGCGACGATGCGCGCCTTCCACGGTGCCGGCGTGCGGTCGGCCACTTCGCGCGAGGCCACGACGACCGCCGCGGCGCCGTCGCTGAGCAGCGATGAATTCCCCGCCGTCACGGTGCCATCCGGCTGAAATGCCGGTTTGAGTCCCCCGAGCACATCCAGCGTGGTATCAGGCCGCGGACACTCGTCTGCCGCGATCGAGGTCTCCCTCCCCTTGGCCGAGACTGGAACGGGAACGGTCTCGTCTTTGAAAGCACCGGATTCGACCGCCCGCGCAGCACGCATCTGGCTCACTTCGGCGTAACGGTCCTGGTCGGTACGCAGGATTTCGCATTGGCGCGCCGTAAACTCGGCGTGATTGCCCATGTGGCAATTTTCAAAGGCGCACCACAGGCCGTCGAGCAGCATGGCGTCGTGCAGTTTCGCGTCGCCCGGCTTCAGCCCTTCGCGAGCGCCCGGCAGCAGGAACGGGGCCCGCGACATGTTTTCCATCCCCCCGGCGACGATGATGCGCGCGTCCCCCAGCCGCACCGCCTGGGACGCCAGCATCACGGCCTTCAGGCCCGAACCGCAGACCTTGTTGATCGTCAGCGCGGAGACTCCGGGGGGCAGGCCCGCCTTCAGCGCCGCCTGGCGGGCCGGCGCCTGGCCGGCGCCGGCGGGAAGGACCATGCCCATGATGACTTCGTCGACTTCGCGCAGGTGCAGCCCGGCGCGCCGCAGCGCGGCACGAATCGCGATCGAACCCAGCTCGGTCGCCGGGATTCCCTTAAAGGCTCCCAGGTACTTCCCAATGGGCGTTCTGGCCCCAGCCAGCAGGTAGGCGTCGGACATGACAACGGCCTCCGTCGAAGATCACGGCCGCAGAGAATTGTAAGAATTACAATTCCCAGCATACCAGACTCGTTTGAATCCAGACACTTCGCGTCAATTTGGCGGGAATTGGCAGCGGGCGGCAATTTCATAATGAAGCTGGGCAAGCTTTGCCGATTTTATGGATTGTGACGGATTTTCCGTCCGGGCCTGCACCCAAGAGCTGATGTTCTCCATGAGGCATGCCGTTCCCAGCCGCAAGCTGTTGTTGATCGCCGGGATCCTCTGCGGTTCCTGGTGTTGCGGAATCGTTGCGTCTGCCGGACAGATGCGAGTCGATCAGTGGCGCCGGGCCGAACCGGGGGCAGCGCAATTCATCGCCATCATGGGCGAAGTGGCTAGGCCGGGAGTTTTCGAGCTTTCCGGCCCCCTGCCGGAATTGGCCGAGTTCTTACAGCTTGCCGGCGGGACATCTCCAACCGCCTCGGGATCGGTGCGAATTCTGCGCGCCGGCCGCATGATGCAGTTGTTCCTGTCCCCCCGCTTGCGGTACTCGCTGCTGCCCAACGATCTGGTGATCGTGGAATCGAAACAGTTCTCGACGGTCCGGGATTTCGCCGACAGCGGTTCGTTGCGCGCTCGGGACCAATCCTCGCGTCCCTCTGAGCCATCCATCGTCCAATTGGGGCTGGTCAATCTGATCGGCCGGCCCGTGGTGCTTGATGTCAGCCCCGGGCAGTCGCAGCTTAACCAGGTCCTGCTGCAATTGCATCAGGCCGCGTCAGGCGCGGGCAGCATGACGCTGATCAAGCCAGGCTCGGGGATGCAGGAAATCCCTCTCGAAAAATCTTCGCAGATGACGCTCACGTCCGGGACCGTTCTGGTCTTCAATTCGTCCGCAGTCAACGTCGGTGCTCTGCCGCGGCTGCCGAATACAGTGAAGCCCAATCCAGGCTCCGCCGATGCGGCGAAGTCAATCCCGCTTCCGGCTGAATCGCAAACCAGGCTCGGAGATGCGGCGCTTCACGTGCCGTCTGAACCGACCGGCGATCGTCCAATGCTGCTGACGCAGGCCGCCTCAGGAGGGCCAACAAGGTCGCTGTCGGCCTCGTCGTTCGATGAATCGACGCACAGCGCGGCGGACGGCGCGACCCCACGAGTCGTCGATCTTTCGGCCGCCGGTGACGCACCGGTTGCCGATTCGACTGCCGATGCCGAAGACGACCCGTTGCCCGAAGTCATCGGCGAACCGGATGCGGCGGGGGATGCGAAAACTGGCGGATCGGCATGGAAACTTTCTTCGACGACTTGGACTGCCTTGGCGGCGATGATCCTCTGCGGGCTGGCGCCGCTCGCCTGGCTGCGGCGGAAATCGCCGGTTCGCCGGCCCGCTACGGCACCTGAAGCCGCTCCCGGCAGCCCGAGCGGGAATTCTGCGCCGGCCTCCGCAGAAATCCCACTGGAAACTCTGATTTCCGGCTCGATGACAATCGTCGAAGAGCCATTGGAGCTGCCGCTCGAATCCAAGATTTTCGGCCGGCCGGCCAAGCGGCCATCACTCGTCTTCGACCGGGCCCACGATCTCGCCGGGCCGCACTACGAGCTGCGCGAGCTCGTCGAGGCGCCGGCGACTGCAGCCGCGCCAGAGCAACCGCTGACGCCGCCCATCGAAATTCCACGCGAGCGCAGGGTCAGAGTCGACAAGGCCCACCCGAAGAGCGACAAGGGCGTCCTCGATCGTGCTCTGGCGACGTTTGAAGGAGAACACTCGTGACAATCGCACTCGATCTCGGCGGCCACGCGCTAAGGTCGCTGCGCCGGCGGGGAGACGGCCTGGTTGCCCGCCGCTGCCGTTCGATCGCCGCCTGCGTAGCCGACAACGAGGCCCGCCGTCGCTGGCTCGCCGCGTCGAAAATTCCCCATCTTGTCGCGGAAGAGTGCCTGGTGATTCCCGGCGACGCGGCGATCGAGGCCGAAGGACTGTGCGAAGCGCTGCCGATCGATCTGCTGCCGAACGCAGAACTGCCTGCGGGCGACCCGGTGACACGTCAGGTGCTCGCCGCGCTCGTTGACGGCCTCCTTCCTCGACCGATGAGCCGCGGCGTCGTGTGTTGCTTCACGCAGCCCGGTTATCACGAGTCACTCGTTGCCGACCCCGAGAGCGGCGATCAGCGGCTGGAATTCTTCACTCGGCTGATTCACCTGCGCGGCTACAGGGCGCTTCCAGTCAATCCGGCCACGGCCCTCGTGCTGGCCGAACTGGGCTCTCACGGCTTTACGGGGATTGGGATTTCTCCGGGCGCATCGGGATGCGAGCTGGCGGTCGTCCATCGCGGACAACAGCTCACCTGTGCGCGCCTGGCCCGCGGCGGCCGTTGGATCGACGAGCAGATCGCCCGCCGTCAGGAACTGGTCCGCCGCGATTCGGCTGAAGAGATTGTGCTCGATCTCGACGGGGCCCGGGCACAGAAGGAAGACACTTCGTTCATGAGCTCGATGAGCCCAAAGGCCCTGGCCGTGGGTGAGATCTGCCGGCAGAATATCGCCGAAATTGCCGAAGCGCTCGCGGGCATGCTGGCTTCCGACCCGCGCCTGGCTCTCTTGCCGCAGCCTCTGCCGGTTGTCTGCTGTGGAGGCCCGACACAAATCGCCGGTTTCGCCGAACAGCTCGAGCGCGAGCTCGATCGCTGCAATCCGGCGGTCGACCTGGAAGCGCCGTGGGTTGTGCCTGATTCGGAATTCACGATCGCCCGCGGCTGCCTGATTCGAGCCACGGTTGAAGAGTCGGTGGCTTCGCACGCAGCGCAATCTGCGGCGAATCCCCTGTTCCGGCAACAGCCAGCCGCAACGGGCGTCTGACCCAGATCGTTCACGCACGCAAGGCAGCCCGATACGTCAGCGAGGACGCGTCAACGCACTCTCTCGCTCGCGCTTCGGGCTGGTGTTGTGACACCGCGACGTAACCGTTTGCGCTCGAACGCCGGCTATTTGATGCCGGCGATGAACCGCAGAAAATCGGCCTCGAGCAGGGGCAAATCGCTGCTGACCGTCTTCTTGAAATCGGCGACTCGTTCGGCGGGAGGATACGCCTGTAACGGATCTCGCGAGGCCACCGTTCGCAGGTAATCGGCGTAGGGCCGGGGCCGCGTTTCAATCAGAAAGAACGAAAACGCCCAGGCTTCGCTGTAACCATCGAGAACGGCGGACTTGAACAGGTCGTCATTCGACAGAAACGCTTCGAGTGATTTCGGTTTCCGGCGGGCCTTGGCGTAATTTCCAAACCATAAGAACCGTTCGCGATTGATTCGATTCTTGACGGCCGGCCCTGCATTCGAACTGCGAATGCCCGGCGCTTCGAACACGGTCGCCAGCCCCTCCACGACCCACTTGGGGCACTCCCCGATCCGTGAATGAAGTCCCGTGTTGAAGGCCACCTGGTGAGTCGCCTCGTGGATCATCGTGTCTTTCAGAGTCCCTTCGACCGCGCCCCAGGCCGTATGATCGGCGAACTGGAAAGGGTGAGGGAACGTCTGACCCGGGATACGACCCCCACCCCCGACCTCGGCCGGCGGGAGAGAAAAGTCGCCGGTCTCGAGGTTCATTCGGAATTGCCGGCTTCGAAGATCGACCCCCGGAGCCAAAAACGACTGCTGCGACCCTTCCCGCGTTTCGTACAGTGCGACCCGGTTCGAGGCGGGATGATAATATCCACGCAAAGTTCGCGACGGTTGGACCTTGTCGGCCTGGGCGTACCGCGCGAACGCGTCGTAATCGGGAAAGATCACCGCGACCAGCGGGAACTCGGGCTCGTTGATCTTGAATCCTCGCACCGAGAAGTACATCTGGAACGTGCGGAACAGGTCTTCGAAGGTTTCGGCGTAGGCACGGGCTTTCTGGTCGCCGTGCGCGCAGACCGCGTAATGCCGGGTGCCGGCGACGTCGAACTCTTTCCCGAATTCGCGCCGCAGGCTGTCACGCAGCACCGAAACGGTCCAGCCGTGGAACTGCGGCGAAACCTGCTGTTGCTTTGCGGTTTCCTGCGCGGTAAGCAATCGCATCCGGCCGTCCTGCCCGACGAGCCACAACTGGTGATCACTGCGCGCCACAACCTTGCCCTGGAGCTTCTCGCTCCCCACATGGATTTCCACCAGCGCCGGGGTAGCCCCGTGCACAGGCGCTGCGAGGGCGATGTTCAGCAGCAGCGACGCAATGGCCGAGATTCGAATCATGGTGCACATCAATCGTGAAATGAGCCGGCGTGTGGTTGCGACGTGGCTGCCTGGAAAGCGGCAACGCGGCGCGCCGGCGACCGGCAATGAAGGGCAATTCCGCAACGGCAGACCGCATTTGAAATATAGGTCGAAATCGACGTACACTGACGGCTGGGCCAATTTCGGAGCGTTTCTTTCGGGAGCGGTCATGCGGATCTTGCCGGCGATAGCGGTGCTCGCAGGCCTCGGGGTGCTCGCTGCGACGTGGCCCACTGTGTCGTGGCCCATTGTGCCCCGGGCCGCGGCGGCCGAACCGGCAAATCAATCGCCCGAATTCGAGCGGGAGTTGCAGGGGCTGCTCGAAGACCTGGCGGGGGAAACACGCCAGCGACGGTCGGCGGCCGAAAAGCGGCTGCTGGAACTCGGCCCCAAAGTGCTCGCCCACCTGCCGGCCCCCGAATTGCTCCCCTCGAATTCGGTGCGCGAGGCCGTGCGGCGGATCCGCCTCGAGCTCGGACGACGCCAGGCGCGCGAATCGGTGCTTTCGTCGCGAGTGACTCTGGATCGCGAACTGCCGCTCTCGGCTGCCCTCGCGGAAATTACGCGGCAGACCGGAAACGTCGTCGATGGCCGCGGACTGCCTGCCGATGTGCTCGCGCGACCCATCGCCCTCGAGACGGACGAGCTTCCCTTCTGGCAGGTCGTCGACCGGATTTCTGATCAGTTGAAAGTTCGTTTTGAGTACGATGCGGCTTTGCGAGGGCTCAAGTTGCTGCCGGTTGCGGGTGAGCGTGGATTTCAGGAGCCGGTCGCGACATCGTCTGGTGCATTTCGAATTGAAGTCTCGTCGGCCTCGCGGTTGCAGCGCACGGTGCGTCGCGGCGCGGGCAACTTTATTGCAGCGCCCGGCGACCTGCTGCGTCTGACATTGCGCGTGCGGCCAGAACCGCGGTTGCGGCCCCTGTTTCTGCAATTCGCCACGCGAGACGTCGCCGTGCGTGCCATCGACAAACATGACCTGAGTCCGCTTTCTCCTGACGCGAGCTACGACCTGTCTCTGGCAGAGGGCGCCAATCAGTCACCGATCCAGTTGGATTATGTTGTGCCGCCAGGCGCTGACGTCTCCGCCGTGGCGCTCAATGGAAAGATGCGCTGTACGACGGCCGCAGGTATTGAAGCGTTTCGCTTTACGGGCATTGCCGCTGCACGCGATCTCGAGCGCGGCGGCATCGTGCGCCGGCGCGGCGGGGTGACGGTCGGCCTCAACCGCGTCGTACAGAACCAAAACGAACTGCGCGTTCGAATCGCCGTCGCCTATGAAACCGGCGGGCCCGCATTCGAATCGCATCGAACATGGTTTCTGCACAACGATGTGTATCTCGAAGATCCCGCGGGCCGGCGCGTGCGCCTCAACGGGGGGAGCGAAACGGTTCAGCAGGGAGATGGCGGCGTGGGAATCGAATACCGTTTCATCGACCTCCCCGAGCCGCTCTCCGAGTTGACCTTCGTGTATCTGGCCCCCACCCTGATCGTTGATGTTCCCCTCGAATTTGCAATAGAATCCGTCCCCGTGGGCCGCCGGCAACCGGCCGCCAGGTGAACCGACAGTTCGACCTCTGACTTTCCAACAGGACCTGCCCCATGAACGCCCGTGACGCGATCAAGATTAATATCAACATGGCCAACATGATCTGCCAGTCGTACCTGGGCGATCTGACTGATGCCGACCTGCTCGTGCGGCCGGTGCCCGGCGCCAACCACATCGCCTGGCAGTTAGGGCACCTGCTCGTCGCCGAACACGGCATGGTCGATGCGGCGGTTCCCGGGACGATGCCGCCGCTTCCCGTCGGGTTCGCCGAAAAATATTCGAACGACGCGTCGAAGCTCGATTCAGCCAGCGCGTTTCATCCGAAATCGGTGTACATGAGCGTGTATGAACAGATGCGGGCCGGCATGCTCAAGGCCCTCGACAAAATCACCGACGCCGATCTCGACAAGCCCGCTCCGGAGAAATTCCGCAGTTTTCTGGGGACCCTGGGTGACCTGTTCAGCATGCAGGGGTCGCACTGGATCATGCACGCCGGCCAATGGGCCGTCATCCGCCGCAAGCTTGGGAAGAAGCCCTTATTCTAAATCTTGCTGGTGGTTCCTCGATCGCAATATGTCAGGCATGGGTGGCCGGGGCGGGACCTACTGGTGAACACCCCTACGACGACGAAGCCTGCCGAACTGCACCGGGGGCTCGGGCTCTGGCAGGCGACGGCGCTCAACGTCGCCAACATGGTGGGAATCGGGCCATTCATCACGATCCCCGGCTTCCTCGCGGCGATGCATGGCCCACAGGCACTTGTGGCGTGGGTCATCGCCGCCGTACTCGTGCTGTGCGACGGCCTGATCTGGAGCGAACTGGGGGCGGCCCTTCCCGGCAGTGGCGGATCGTACCACTTTCTTACCGAAATCTACGGCCGGACGCGCTTCGGCCGCATCATTCCGTTCCTGTTCATTTGGCAGTTTCTGGTGAGCGGCACGCTCGAGCTGGCCTCGGGCTACATCGGCGCCGTCGATTATCTGGCGTATCCGTTTCCGGGCCTGGGTGCCGTGCTGGAAAACTGGGGCCTGCCCGGAGGCACACGTTCGCTGGCTGCCGCTGGGGCGATTCTGGTGGCCGCGTCGCTCTGTCGGCACATCCGGTCCCTGGGCGGACTGGGGCTGGTGCTCTGCGCCGGAACATTAATCACCGTGCTGACTGTCATTATCGCGGGCTACGCCCACTTCGATTCCAAGCTCGTTCAGTTTCCGGACGACGCCTTCAAGCTGACGGGGAATCAGGCGTTCTTCGGCGGCCTGGGGGGGGCCATGACGATCGCCATCTACGACTATCTCGGCTACTACAACATCTGCCATCTGGGAGATGAAGTGGTCGACCCGGGGCGGACGATTCCCCGCGCCGTCATGCTGTCGGTCGTCGTCGTCGCCGCCCTGTATCTGGCCATGAACCTGGCGATCATCGGCGTTGTCCCGTGGGAGCAGGCGATGAATTCCAAATTCGTTGCCTCAGAATTCATGGAAATTCTGTTCGGCCGCGGTACGGCCGAGTTGTTTACGGCGCTCATCCTGTGGACGGTGGTCGCCTGCGTGTTTGCAATGACGCTGGGGTATTCGCGAATTCCGTATGCAGCGGCGCGGAACGGCAGTTTCTTCGGCGTGTTTGCAATCGTCCATCCGGTTCACCGTTATCCGATCGTCTCGCTGGCCTGCCTGGGGGCGCTGACGGCAGCGTTCTGCTACCTGCCGCTGCAGGAAGTCATCGACGCGGCCGTCATCGTGCGGATTCTCGTGCAATTCATCGGGCAAATCATCGGGCTGCACTTCTTGCGGACGACGCGGCCGGATGTGCGACTGCCGTTTCGCATGTGGCTGTATCCGCTCCCCAGCCTGGTGGCGCTGGCCGGGTGGATCTTTCTGTTCGTGACTGCCAAATACGAAGTACTGCTGATCGCGGGAGGAGTGCTGGCTTCCGGGTGCCTGGCATACGCAGTTTGGTGTGCATTCACTCAGGTGGGTCTGCGGTTTGATGAAATCGCGTCGGGACGATCGCGGGGCCCGACCGCGTTCGTCATACGAAACGTGCTGACGATTCCGTCGATCATTTACGGCTGGGCTGCGAGTGTGCGCAACACCGCGTTCGATCGCGGAATGAGGCGCGTCCACCGCGCAACGGTTCCTGTCGTCAGCATCGGCAATCTGACGGCAGGCGGCACGGGCAAGACCCCCGTGGCGGCGTATCTGGCCCGCTGGTTTGGCGAGCGCGGCGTGCGTGTGTGCTTCGTCAGCCGTGGGTATGGAGCTGCGACGAATGCTCCCAACGACGAATTTCTCGTGCTCGGCGCGCAGTGTCCGGGTGTGCCGCACGTGCAGAATCCGGACCGGGTAGCAGGTGCGCGGGCTGCCGTGGAGCAACACAGCAGCCAGGTCATCATCCTCGACGACGGATTTCAGCATCGCCGATTGGCGCGGGAGCTCGACATCGTCCTGATCGACGCGACCAATCCGTGGGGTTACGGATATCTGCTTCCTCGCGGACTGTTGCGGGAACCGGTTTCTTCGCTGCGGCGTGCGGGGCTGGTCATCATCACGCGAGTCGACCAGGCGCCGCGCGAGCTGGTCGATTCGGTCCGCCAGGAAATCAACCGGGCCAATCCCGATTGCCCTGTTGCCGAGGCGGCGTTTCCCTCCGCACGGCTCGTCAATTCGGCAGGCGCAGTCGCCGATTTAGCGACGCTGCGTGGCCGCCGGGTGGCGGCATTCTGCGGCATCGGCAATCCGCAAGGGTTCCGGGCGACACTCGAGGGGCTGGGCTGCACGATCGCCAATTTTCGAGCGTTCGGCGACCACCACAATTTCGCGCCGGCAGATCTCGCGGAACTGGAGAAGTGGGTCCGCGAACTGGCGGTTGACGCTGTCGTCTGCACACAGAAAGACCTCGTCAAGATTCCGCACGAGACATTGGGCGAGCGCCCCCTCTGGGCCGTGGAGATCGCGGCGCAAATCGTCGTTGGAGAAGACCAGCTTGCTGCCCGACTGGCCGCGATTGTCGCAGCCGTGCGGTAAGCGCCAGGTGCATCCGTGACGCGGGGCCACTCGACTCTGTTCTCGTAGTCATGCCAAACGACTTGCTATCATACAGCCAGATGCCTCCGCCGCTTGAACTGCCGACGATTCAGAACTGGAGCTGCCACAATTGCGGTGGATGTTGCCGGCAGCACGCCATTGAAATCACGGCGGAAGAGCGCTCGCGGATCCTGAGCCAGGACTGGGGCACCGACGCAAACATACCCCGCGATTTGCCGCTCGTCGTAAGGGCCGGCGTTTTCCCCTGGTCGAAACGCTACCGGCTCGGGCACCAGCCCGACGGCGCGTGCGTGTTTCTCGACGAACGGGGGCTGTGCCGGATCCACGCAAAGTTCGGTGAGCCCGCCAAGCCACTGGCCTGCCGGATCTATCCCTACGCCTTCCACCCGGCCGGCAAGAAAATCACCGTCAGTCTGCGGTTCAGTTGCCCGTCGGTGGCCGCAAATCGAGGGCGCAGCGTGGCCCAGCAGCGAGACGAGCTGAAGCTTCTCGAGCGGCTGGTGGTGCCCGACGGAGCGGAAAAGATCCCGCCCCCGGAGATTTCAGCCGGCCAGCGGCTCGACTGGAACGACACGCTCAGCATCGTCGGTCGGCTGGACAACCTGATTGCGACCGGCGCCGGGGGCGTTGCGTTGCGCTTGATTCGCGCCCTGAAACTGGTCGAGCTGATCGGACAGGCGCGGTTCGAGAAAATCCGCGGGCCACGGCTCGACGAATTCCTGGAAATCGTGTCGACCGCCGCCCTCGGAGAGGCCCCTGCTGATCTGGCCGACATCCCCGAGCCCGGCCGCGTTGGCCGCATGCAGTTTCGTCTGCTGTGCGCGCAATATGCACGCCGCGACACGTTTGCTGAGCAGAACGCCGGCTGGCGCAACCGGTGGACGCTGTTTCGGGCCGCGCTGCGATTCACGCGCGGCACGGGAAACGTTCCTGCGCTGCAGCCGGCATTCACCGAGGTTCCCTTCGCCGACCTTGAACAGCCCTTCGGTCCGCTCACGCCCGAAATCGACGAGATGCTCATCCGTTATCTGCGGGTCAAACTTCAGGGGCTGCATTTTTGCGGTCGCGCCTACTATAATGTGCCGCTGATCGAGGGGTTTCAGAGCCTGGCGCTGGTGGTTCCGGTTGTGATGTGGCTGGCTCGCTGGCTGGCGGCCGGGCAGGGGCGCAAACAGCTCGTCGTCGACGACGCGCTGCGGGCTCTGAACATCGCCGACCATCACCATGGCTATTCGCCGGCTTTCGGGCACGGCGGTTTTCGCGGCCGCGTGCGGCTTCTGGCCCGGCTGGACGACATTTCGAAACTGGCGGCGTGGTACAGCCGCTGAAACCCGAGCACTTGCGGGATGGCATCGTGGCACACGAACAGATCTGGGCTCCGTGGCGGCTGTCGTACATTGTCACCACCAAAGACCACCAGCCCGAAGGCTGTTTCCTGTGCCGGATCGCCGCCGATCCCGCCGCCGATGTAGAGAACCTGATCGTCGCGCGCGGCGAGCGGACGCTGACAGTGCTCAACCGATATCCGTACAACAATGGCCATCTGCTGGTGGCCCCTCTGGCCCACAAGGCAAACCTCGAAGATCTCGAGGATGCTGAGCTGCTCGAATGCATGCAGGCCCTGCAGCGGATGACCAGGCTGATCCGGCAGCGGATGTCGGCCGAGGGCTTCAACATCGGGGTCAACCTGGGCCGCATCGCCGGGGCTGGCGTGCCGGGCCATCTGCACTGGCACCTCGTCCCGCGCTGGAGCGGCGACACGAACTTCATGCCGGTGCTCGTGGATGTGAACGTGATCCCGCAGTCTCTGGCCGCACTGCGCGAGCTGCTGGCGGACGCCGACGCGTGAACTGCCTTTGATTTGGCCGCAACGAGACTTGATTCTGCGGCTCAAACACAGAACAATAGCCCAATTGTCGATTATTTTTTTTATGCCTGTTGTGAGTCTTCCGTGACGGGAAACGGCCCGAACGACGTCGGGTGTTTCCATTTTCGTCCCCGGGTTTGATCGCTGCCGCGATCGAACTGCCGGCCTCTTGACGCTTCGGCTGTTACGACCACGTTGGAACAAATCCGGATCAATCGGGCCACCGGTAGTCGCCGCTGGAGCTCACGCAGTCTGTGTCGCGGGAACGAGTTCCGACCGCACACTGTAGTCATTCTTTTCGCCTTTGCTGAAATATGCTGCTGAATATCATACGCGCGATCTATCTCGTGGTCTGTGGGGGCGCGATCGCCGCCTACGTCAGCACCGAGTCGTCGCTTCCCTCATTCCTCGCGCCGCACCCGCTGCTGGCCTTTTCCGTATTAATGATCGTTTCGTCCTCGGTGATTTTTGTCGACATCCTGATTCCCAAGAAGCGGATCGACGTGATATCGGCGGTGTATTTCGGCCTGCTGATCGGGTTCCTGCTCAGTTATCTGACCTACACAGCGTTGCAGCCGGTGATGTTCCAGGAATACAAGGGCATCTCGCTGATGGTGATGAATCTGATCTTTCCCTACCTGTGCGTCACGATGCTGCTGCAGACGAAAGACAAGTTCCGGTTCATCATTCCGTACATCGAGTTCGCCAAGGAAGTACGGGGCGGGCGGCCCTATGTGCTC
>JACQFH010000732.1 GCA_016200145.1 Planctomycetia bacterium
CTGAAGCAGCGCATTACGGTGACGTCCGGACTACACCAGTTGGGGGCCACCTTTCTTCAGAACGGTTCGGCGCTGCTCGAGACGCTGCGGCAGCCATATCAGGCCCACTTTAATATGCACCGCCATCCGCGAATCACGCCGGCGGTGTTTCAGGTGTCGATCACGGGGCCGTTCGTGCCTGCCGGTGTTGCCGGCGCGAACGACACCCCCAGCCGGCGCCGCATCTTCGGCAGCCTGCCCGAGAAGTCGGAGACCGAGGCCGATGCCCGCCGCATTCTGGCGAGCCTGGCCCGCCGCGCCTATCGCCGGCCGGTCACAGACGAAGATCTCCAGCGCCCGCTGCGGCTGTTCAACGAGGCCCGTGACGAGAGCGGTTTCGACGCCGGCATCGAACTGGGCCTGGCTGCGATCCTCGTCAGTCCGCAGTTTCTGTTTCGCGTCGAGCGCGATCCGCCGGGCGCGGCGCCGGCCACGGCTTACCGGATCGGCGACGTCGAACTGGCATCACGGCTGTCGTTCTTCCTCTGGAGCAGCATTCCGGATGACCCGCTGCTCGATCTGGCAGAGCGCGGCGAGCTGAAGCGCGCCGAGGTCCTCGAACAACAGGTGCGGCGGATGCTGGCCGACGAACGGTCGCAGGCGCTGGCCACGAATTTCGCCGGGCAGTGGCTGCATCTGCGCAACCTGGAATCGTACACGCCCGACCTGCGCCTCTTTCCCGACTTCGACGACAACCTGCGGCAGGCGTTCCGCCGTGAGACCGAGCTGCTGGTCGCCAGCGTGATTCGCGAAGACCGCAGCGTGCTCGATTTGATCAAGTCCGATGACACGTACCTGAACGAACGGCTGGCAAAGCACTACGGCATTCCGCACATTTACGGCAGCCGGTTCCGCCGCGTCGCGCTCGACGCTAGCAGCCATCGCGGCGGCCTGTTGCGCCACGGCAGCGTGCTGGCGGTCACGTCGTATGCCAATCGCACTTCACCGGTCATACGCGGCAAGTGGATTCTCGAGAACATCATCGGCATGCCGACTCCGCCCCCGCCGGCCGATGTGCCGGCACTCAAAGACAACACGGTGGCGGCCAACCTGTCGATCCGCGAGAGGCTGAGTGCGCATCGGGAAAATGCCGCATGCGCCGTTTGCCACCAGCGGCTCGATCCCCCCGGTTTTGCGCTGGAGAATTTTGACGCCGTCGGCCGGTGGCGCGAGTACGAAGACGACAAGCCCGTTGACGCCACCGGCGGCTTGCCGGACGGCACCGAGCTGGTTGGTGTCGACGGTCTCGAAGCCGCGCTGCTGAAACATCCCGAATGGTTCGAAACCACCCTGACGGAAAAACTGCTGACGTTTGCGCTGGGGCGCGGCGTCGAATATTACGATGCACCCGCTGTGCGGAAGATTGTGCACCAGGCGCGCACCGGTCACGATCGGTTCTCGTCCCTCGTGGTGGGTATCGTCCAAAGCGTCCCGTTTCAAATGCGAAGCACGGAAGTTGCCGTGCCGCCAGTCGAATAGTTTTCGAGGTACACGATGATGTTCATCACCCGGAAGGCGTTGCCGCGGCGGACGTTTTTACGCGGTGTCGGGGCGTCGCTGGCGCTCCCCCTGCTGGATGCGATGGTTCCGCCGATGACGGCCCTTGCCGATTCGCCGGCCGGGCCGGCCCGGTTGCGGCGACTGGGCTTCATTTATATTCCCATGGGTTGCGACAACACCCGCTGGCTGCCGGCGGCCAACGAGCGGCTCGAAGACCTCTCGCCCACTCTCGAACCGCTGGCGCCGGTCAAGCAGCACGTCTCGGTGATCACCAACCTGGAATTGGCCAACGCGTATCCCGGCACCCACGCGACTTCCAACTCGGCGTTCCTGAGCGCCGCCCGCGCCAAGCTCACCGAGAGCACCGATTACTACCTCGGCACGACGGTCGATCAGATCGCAGCCAAGCAGATTGGCCAGGAGACGCAGCTCCCCTCGCTCGAGATGTCGATGGATCTGCTCTCGACAGTCGGGCAGTGCGACAACGGCTACGCCTGTGTCTACCAGAACAACCTGTCGTGGTCGTCGCCAACGACGCCGCTTCCCGCAGAGGCTCACCCGCGGATCATCTTCGAGCGGTTGTTCGGCGACGGCGGCAGCCTGCAGGAACGCCGTAACGATCGCAAACAGCGCGCCAGCCTGCTGGATACGGTGACCGACGACTTCAACCGGCTGGGACGGCAACTCGGGCCGGCCGACCGGGCGAAGGTCAGCCAGTTTCTCGAAAGCATTCGCGAAGTTGAGCGGCGGATCCAGAAGGCCGAGGCGAATTCCAGGGAGAACCCGCTTCCCGATGTCGATCGCCCCGTCGGTGTGCCGAGCGCGTATGCCGACCATGCGAAGCTGATGTTCGACTTGCAGTTGCTCGCCCTGCAGGGGGATATCACGCGGGTGATCACGTTTCAGCTCGCGCGGGAAACCAGCAACCGGACGTATCCGGAGATCGACGTCTCCGACCCGCACCATCCGCTTACGCATCACGGCAACGATCCGGAAAAGATCGCCAATGTGGCAAAGATCAACCGCTTCCACGTCTCGCTGTTCGCCGACTTCCTGAAACGGCTGCGCGAAACGCCTGAAGGGAACGGGACACTGCTCGACCACGTGCTCTATCTGTATGGCAGCGGCATGGGGAACCCGAACATGCACGACCACCAGAATCTGCCGATCCTCGTCGCGGGCGGCGCGGCGGGAAAGATGCGCGGCGGCAGGCACATCATGTTTAAGGAACCGACTCCGCTGGCGAATCTGCACCTGACGTTGCTCGACAAAGTGGGTGTCCGCCTCGACAAGTTCGCGGACAGCACCGGACATGTCGACGACCTGTTCGAACCTCTTCCGGTGTAACTGCTCAGATGAAAGCTTTGTTCCTCGCAGTATTTCTGACGATCCTCCTGGCGGCCCGGGCGCCGGCCGGCGACGCCTCTGCGCCGCTGGCCGACGCCGTCGAGAACCAGGAGCGCGATCGGATCGAGGCGCTGCTCAGCGGGGGCGCAAACCTGAATGCTGCGCAAGTCGACGGCATGACGGCGCTGCATTGGGCGATCTGGCGCGACGATCGGGAGACGGCCCGCCGGCTGGTCCAGGCGGGAGCCGACGTCAACGTGGCCAACCGCTACGGAATTCGGCCGCTGTCGCTGGCGTGCGTCAATGGCGACACCGAGCTGGTCGAACTGCTGCTGAAAACGGGAGCTGAGGCAAATACGCCGCTCGCCGGAGGCGAGACGGCGCTGATGATCGCCGCGCGCACTGGAAAGCTGGGCGCGGTCCGAGCGCTGCTGGCTCACAAAGCTGCGGTCAACGCGAAAGAACACAAAGGACAGACCGCCATTATGTGGGCCGCGGCCGAAGGTCACGCCGATGTGGTCCGGGCCCTGATCGAAGCCGGCGCCGACTTTCGGACACCTCTGAGATCGGGCTTCACGCCGCTGATGTTTGCCGTGCGGGAAGGCCGTCGCAAGGCGGTTCAGGTGCTGCTGGAGGCAGGCGCCGACGTGAACGAAGCGATGCAGCCCGAGCGGATCGGCGGCCGCGCCCCGCGCAAGGGGACCAGTCCGCTGCTCATGGCGGTCGAGAATGGTCACTTTGATCTCGCTGCCGCTCTGCTCGACTCCGGCGCCGATCCGAATGACCAGCGATCCGGTTTCACGGCGCTGCACGTGATCACCTGGGTCCGTAAGCCGAACCGCGGCGACGGGCTCGACGGCCAGCCCCCGCCGATTGGTTCCGGCAACATGACCAGCCTGCAATTTGTTCGCGAACTGGTGGCTCACCGGGCCGACGTCAACGCGCGCTTGAAGCAGGGCTCGTCGGGTCGTGGCCATCTCAGCCAGACCGGAGCGACGCCGTTCCTGATGGCATGCGACACCGCCGATGTTCCGCTGATGCGGTTGCTCGTCGAGTTGGGGGCCGATCCGACGATTCCCAATGTCGATCACACCCCGCCGCTCGTGGCTGCCAGCGGATTCGGAACGCTTGCACCCAGCGAAGAAGCCGGCACCGAAGAGGAAATGGTCGAAGCGGTCACCTATCTGCTCGATCTCGGGGCCGACATCGACGCAGTCGACGACCACGGCGAAACAGCCATGCACGGGGCTGCCTACAACAATGCCCCGAAGGTGGTCGAACTGCTGGCGTCACGCGGGGCGACGATCGAAGTCTGGAATCAAAAGAACAAATACGGCTGGACGCCGCTGGCGATCGCCGAAGGGGAGCGGCCCGGCACAAATTTCAAACCTTCGCCGTCGACGATCGCGGCAATCCGCCGCGCCATGCTCGCCGCCGGCGTGACTCCCCCCGCCCGCCGCACCCCTGTCAAAATCAACAGCGACGACTACAAAAAGGCTGCACCGAAGAAACCGGCGCCGACTCCGTAAACGGGATGGCCGACGTCAAGGCCCTGGTAGAACCATCTGGGCGCGGATGCGCTGCGAGAAATCCTCTCCGTCGCCGGCGGCCAGGGCCAGTTCGCGAATGGCGCTGCGGGATTGCAGCTCCCGGAATGGCAGGCTGTTGGCCAATGCGCCCACCGCAAAATGTTCATTTGACAGATTAATCTATTTAATCTATTTACCGCATAATGGTCTTCTGAATCGCTGCTCAAGGCGGGCAGCTTCCACTGGGTTATGACGGCCCCTCGCTGTGCGAACTTCGCATTCCGAGGGGCTTTTTTTATGGCTGAACGGAAGGACTTTCCGATGAGAATCTCAGACGATCCAGAACTCGTGCCTGCGCCGAATCAATTCGCCGCCGGAGATGTGGCCGAGGGACACGATATCAAATGGAGAATCATGGCCTGTTTCAGATGCCGAATTCCTGAAGTGCAAGGCATCCACGTGACCGTGTTCGGGAACACCGCCGTTCTGCGAGGGAAAGTTCGGTCATTGCACGACAGGCGGCTGTGTCTCGAATGCTGCCGCCATGTGCCCGGCGTCATGAGGGTCGTTGATGAATTGACGAGCACCGAACAGTAACCAAAGTATTGGCGGTCAATTGGTGTCGATTTTCGGGAACAGTCATGACCCAAAAAAGTAATCATTCCGACGGCAAACTGTCCCGCAAGGCCACGCCACGGTCGGCCGAACGGCTCAGCCTTCCCAAACCCCGGCGGGTCCGACTGGGGGACACATCTCCGCGCATGACTCCGCAGGCGATCGAGTCTTACGTGGTCCATGAATCGGCTGTTGCCGCCCAGGAAGCACAAGCCGCTGCCGTTCGCGACATCATCTCCAGCGCCCCCGAGCACGACATCCCCGCGCTCGCTCAATCACTCAAGGCGATCCTCGGCCAGGCCTCTCCGGAAGATGCCGCCCTCCTCCGCAGCATCCTGCAGCAGGACGCTGACGGAACCGGAACCCCAGTTGACCACCACGCGGATGAAGAACTCTCGGCCGGCTGGCGAAACGGCGACTATCCTTACGAGAACCTGCTGTCGCGAAAATACTACGAAAAGCAGAAATACCAGCTCCAGGTGGAGCTCTTGAAACTGCAGGCCTGGATCAAGGCGACCGGACAGAAGGTCGTGATTCTGTTCGAAGGGCGTGACGCCGCAGGCAAAGGAGGCACGATCAAGCGGTTTATGGAGCACCTCAATCCGCGCGGCGCTAGAGTTGTCGCTCTGGAAAAGCCCAGCGAAGTTGAACTTGGGCAATGGTACTTCCAACGCGATGCGGTACGTTCTGCACCGTCTGCCGTACACGAACAAAAAACTGAAAATGGTCGGGGAACTGGATCCTCTGATTGTGGGCCGGGCACACGTCGTGTTCGAACGGGGTGAGAAACACTCCGATTCGCCGATGAAATGAGATGCGGCAGGTCTGTCCTGCAACACCTGCCGCCGGATCAGGGTCCGCGAAGAGCGTCGGGAGGTGCATGTCTCGCGTTGTGCGGGCACGTGTTTCGAGTTCCTCTTATGCCGCACGGCCGGCAAATGGGTTGACGGACGTGTTCATTTCTTCGCCTTCTCCCACAGCAGAAATCCGCCGAGGAGCGCGTTGGCGTTGTCTCCCAGCCGGCATCCTTCCGGCAGCGTCTTCAGCTTCTTCGCGTTGCCTCCGCCGAGAACGACTTCGTCGAGCAGGAACGCAGCGATGAATCGCTCCACAATCGCGTGCACGCGTTTTTCCCATTTCTTGGGGCCCAGCCTTTCGAAACCGCGCATCCCGAGATCATCCTCGAAGGTCTTCTTCTTGACCGAGAGATGGGCCAATTCCAACGGCACGACGGTGCCATGGACGACCATCGCACTGCCCAACCCCGTTCCGAGACCGAGGAAGAGCATGCTGCCTCCCTTGTAGCTTCCGAGGGCCTGCATCGCCGCGTCGTTGATCATCTTCAGCGGGCAATCAAACGCGGCGTCAAAATCGAATCCCACCCAACCGGGAGCCAGGTTATGCGGTTCCGTGACGGGCCGATTGCCGCGCACGATGCCGGGATAGCCAATCGAGACCACGTCATATTTCCAGTCGGCAGCCAGTTTTTTGACGCCCGACACCATCAGCTCTGGCGTCATGGCTGGGCCCGATTCAAATCGGCGACGTTCCGTTTCTCCCGTCGCGAGAAGCTTGACGCCTGTCCCGCCGACATCAATCGCCAGAACCTTCATCGGTAGAGCGCCTTCACAGAGAGAATGGGCGGGCCGAAGCAGTTGAATTGCCTCATCGGATTTCTACCAGAAAACGATGGGCAACGCACGACTCAGTTCTGCCTTCCGGCTCAGAACCGCTGGCCGTTGCCGGCGTTATTTTTCCGGCGTGAAGATCTGCTTCCAGCCCTGCTTCATGTTGACGACGGTCCCACAGGAAGGCATACGCGTCCTCGACTCCCCATTTACCCGAGGGCTTCTTGCTCTTGATGTCGAAGTGCAGGTGCGCGTAGTAGCCGGCCCCTTCTTCGACCCCCAGCAGCGTGACATTTGCCCGCGACCCGTCGGCCAGCTCGACCTCCTGCGATTCGTCAACATTCAAATCGACAACCCGAAATAGTGGCTGGCGCGGGGGTGGCTCGGCGGCCAGCAGGACTCGCTGGAAGAGGCCCCCCAGCACAAACGCCCAGATTGCCCCGATCGCCAATCCGCGGTGTCTGCCCATGGGAAATTTCCTTTCCCCAGATTCCACCACCGCCGACAGCGATCGTCAAGGAGATCCTCTGTCCGCCATGCGACTCTGCGGGGCTCTCGTGGCCGCGTTACATGTCCAGTGAGTAGAATGGTTCCTGACCACGATTTTCTGACAAAGCGCGGGACGTCCGCCGCGAGTTTCCGCTGATACTTTTGATGGACTCTGTAACTCATACCCTCTGGCGGCAGGCACGAGCAGGCGACCGGGCGGCATACGATCGCTTATTTGGACTGCATGCCGACCGGGCGCTCATGTTTATCCGGGCTCGATTGGGGACCCGGTTGAGGGAAAAAGTCGAAAGCCAGGATGTGCTCCAGGATGCCTATCTCGCGGCACACCAAGCCTTTGCGACCTTCGAGTATGCCGATGAAGGCGCCTTTACCCGCTGGATCTGCCGCATCATCGATAATCGCATTCGCGATTTAGGCGATCATTTTGGCGCCCTGAAACGTCAGGCCGTCGAGCTGCCCCACTCCGACCCGACCGGGCCGGTGACGGCTGCCGATCGCGCGGAGCATCGGGCTAAGGTCTGCACTGCCATCGACGCGCTCGAAGAGGACCATCGTCAGGTGTTGCTGCTGCGATTCTTTGAAGGGCTGTCGGCCGAGGACACCGGTCGGCGCATGAACCGTTCCGCGGGAGCCGTCCGCAAGCTGGCCGCGCGCGCATTGGCCGAATTGGGGAAACAGCTATGAACCTCGAAGACCTGGTTGATGCCGGGATCGCTGGTGACGAGCCTGCGATCCCCGACGAATTGCGAGACGATTTCGCACGTGCCATCGCCGGGTACAAGGCTTTGCAGTTTGCGCTGGGCGAGACGATCCTGTTGCCTGAATCCACAGGCCCTGAGCGGCCTCCTCCGGTGTTGCCTGACGACTATGAAATCCAGCGCGAATTGGGCCGGGGCGGCATGGGCGTGGTGTACCTGGTGCGACAAAAGTCGCTGGACCGTCTGGTGGCCGTCAAGGTGCTGCGGCCTGGCGAATTGACCTTCGGTCCGCTGGTCCGGCGATTTCTCGAGGAGGCCAGGCACCTGGCGCGACTGCGCCATCCCAATGTGGTTTCGGTTCACGAAATTGGCGAGGCCGGCGTCGAGCCCTTTTTCTCGATGGACTATATCGATGGAAAGTCGCTTTCGGAAATGCTCGCGCGTGAGCGGCTGTCTCCCAGCCAGGCGCTGGCTATTGTCAAACAGGCCGCCGAAGGCGTGGCCCATGCACATCAATTCGGAATCATCCATCGCGACCTCAAGCCGAGCAACATCCTGGTCGACGACTCAGGCCGGGCGTATGTCAGCGACTTTGGCCTGGCGCGGAATACGGCGCAGGAATCCGACCTGACGCATTCCGGCATTGTGCTGGGAACGCCACAGTACATGGCCCCGGAGCAGGCCCAAGGCCAGTCGCACCTGGTGGGTGAGGCGACCGACGTGCACGCGCTGGGCGCCATTTTGTACGAAACGCTGACTGGCCATGCGGCCTACGGTCGCGATGGAGCGATGAACGTTCTCGTCCGGCTGACCCACGAAGATCCCGCCCCGCTCCGCCGGTACGAACCCAGAATTCCCCGCGACCTGGAAACGATCTGTCTCAAGGCGCTTGCCAAGCAGCCCGCGGCTCGCTACCCGACCGTTCGCGCCTTTCTCGAGGACCTTCGACGTTATGAGGCGGGCGAGCCGCTGATGGCGCGGCGACCGCGAGCTCTTCACCGCGCGTGGTGCTGGTTCCGGCGGCATGGCAAGCCGGCCGCTGCGGCGCTTTTCACCGCGGCGACTGTGCTGGCCGTCGGTCTGACAGTCGCGCCCATGGTCTTCGACAAATCTGTCGAAGAGCTGATCGCCTGGGGTGACGAGGAGCATCTTGCGGGCAGGCATGAAGACGCCGTGCGGGCGTATCAACGGGCGTTCAGCAAGTCAACGGGCGCTGACCGGGCGTCTGCGCTTCAGCGCCTGATCCGTTGCTGCCGTGAGGTGAACGACAGCCGTCAGGTCCTCCCGATCGCGTTGAAAATCATCGAATCTGCCCCGGAGGCGTCGTTTGGCAAGCACGATTACCTGATCATCCAAGCGTTGCTCACGCGATTGCGCTCCGAGAACGAACACTGGAGCTGGACCGTCCCGAGCCAGAAGGTCCGTCCGCTGATGACGCTCTTGCACAAACGGCTGACCGATTGTCTGGACCATTCGACGCTGGACGAATCGCAGCGCCGCGAGGCCCAAGAGCTGCGATCGATCTTGCGCTCGCGGCTGGCCGGAGATCCGCTGACTGGCACAACGCTCCCGGGACCGCGGGCCGATGCCCTTCCGACGGGTCCTGTCGAAGAGTTGCAGCGAATCGCCGACGACGAAGAGAAGCCGGCGTGGGAGCGAGGGAAGGCGGCCTACGGTGCATTCCGGGCATTGCAGAATTCGGGCGACGCGAAGGCCGCGCTCACCACCTGCCGAAAGGCATATCGACTTCTGCGGTCTGCCTTTCCGACCTACGCGGGCGTGCGCAGAGGTGTGCCAGGTTCGACCAAACCGGAAGATCGCCGCATCGCGGACCAGGCGGCCGAGTGTCAGTTGTTGCAGGTCGTCTACGCCTCGCTGCGTAAGTTAGACCAGTCCGATCCACAGGACCTGTGCGGAGGACTGCGGTTCAATTTCGCGGGACTGGCCATCCCATCTGACGTCTGCATCTGGCCGGAAATCACGCTCTACGATCCCGCGGTTCCCGGCGCCGAGCGAGAGATCAACCCGGTCCTGCCTCGCACATTCGCGGTGCAGACCGACCAGACCGCATGGGTGGGAGTCGCAAACGGGCGCTATCGGTTGCGAGTCGCCGGCTTCGGCATGACCTGGGATGCCCCGTCGGCAAACTTCGCCCAACGGCTCGAAGTCGACTACGGTTCGATTGCGGATGACGTGGAAATCCGGGGCGATACCGTCGAACTGCCGCCCGTTCGAGTCTGGCTGGCCGACGAAATCAGCCTGTTGGCCCCAGCCGAGGCAGGCGCGATCGATCTCGCTCGCGACGCTTTTCGCTGGTCGCCCGCCGCCGGCGCCGCGTCCTACCATGTGTTCCTGCACGACGAGAGCAATCTCGGCGGTCAGCAGATCATCGCCAGGATCGAGACGGCCAAGACCAGTCTCACCTTGAGCGATTCGCGTGTGAAACGAGTCGGCTCGATCGAGCCGTATCTGGTACCGGGACGCACCGTTCGGTGGCGAGTCGAAGCATTCGACGCAGCCGGAGGGCGTGTAGGAAAATCTCTCAAGGACGGACGATTCCTGGTCGCACGCGGATTGAATGCAGAATGAACGGCGAATAATTGCAGCTACGATTTGGCGCGATTGAGAACGAGCAGCGTCAGCCTCGATCCGAAAGCGGTCCCAGTTGAGCTGCCGCTATTGGTCGAGGAAGCCAAGAATGGCTGCACAATGTTAATGCTGCTTTGTCTCGACCGCAGGCAACGGTCTCAATCTGCGAGAACCCGTGGCCGCGTATTTCACAGCAGACAAGGGCGACAGCGAGGCTGTCGCTCAGTGCTTTACTGAATCGGCCGTCGTAAAGGACGAGGGGCAAACCTACGACGGCCGTGCCGCGATTCGGAAGTGGAAGGCGGAAACGTCGGCGAAGTACCAGTGCACGAGCGAGCCCCTGGCGTGCGAACGCCAGGACGGAACGACGGTGGTCACCAGCCGGCTGACAGGGAATTTTCCGGGCAGCCCCGTGAACTTGCGATTCTTCTTGGGGCTCGAGGGCAACAAGATTGCCTCGTTGGAAATCATCCCCTGAGGGAGCAAGCGGATCCTGAAAGGCTGTTGAAAAACGAACACGGCTCGGGAGGGCGAGGCTCCTGCGAAGCCCCCGCTCCGACGAGGAGGATCGAAGCGTTCGATCGAACGCGGCACTGCCTTCAAGAACGCGGCACCCATAGAGGCGTGCACATCGTTGCGGAAGCAGCGTTCGTTGTGGTGGAATGAACGGCTTTCACCCGTTCCATCGAACCCAGAGTGCTGGATATGCGTCAGTCGCGACGGCTGCCGGATCGTGCCGATGTCGTCGTGATCGGCGCAGGGGCGGCCGGCGTCTTTGCGCTGCGCGAGCTGGTGCGTTCCGGACTGACCGCCGTCGGCCTCGAGGCGCGCAACCGCATCGGAGGACGCATTTTCACGCGGCGGACGCTCGCCCGTTATCCCATCGAACTGGGCGCCGAATTCGTGCATGGCACCGAGAACATTGTCCACAAGCTCGTCGCCGAGTACGGTTTGACGATGGTTCCGCACGTGGGAACGGCTTATTCGTGGTGGGACGGCAAGCTCGGTCCCGACGCGGAATTGCCGCGGCCGCCGCTGGACGTGCTCCACATGTTCGGCAACGAGCGGATTCGCGATCTGTTCGTGCGTGCCGAGTGGCGCGTCTGGCATACAGATCCCTACTGCCGCAGCGGCTATTCGGCGTTCGCTGCCGACAGGGGCGAGGAGACCCGGCAGATGCTCGGCCTGCCCGTCGCCGACACGCTGTTCTTCGCCGGCGAAGCCGTGGGCGTCAGAGGCCAGCCCGGCAAAGTCGCCTCGGTTCACGGCGCCATCGAGAGCGGCATCCACTGTGCCCGCGACGTGATCGCGTCGTTGAGAACCTGAAAATTCTGACCAAAAATAGAAAACTGGCCCATTGACCTGGTTCGAAAAGGCGTCGAATAATGAGGGTTCGAAGTGCGGAGCGCTGCGCGAGAGAGTGGTGGGGAGAGAGTCGAAAGTAGACCAGAATACGTTCGGAATGCGGAGCGCGGAGTGGCTGCGAGGGTCGGCGACAATTGCGCTCCCGTTTAGCCGCGGGGCTTGCCCCGCGCGTTTTTCAGTCGTGAAAAGTATGCACAGTAGAGAAAGTAGAGAGTGATCGAAACGGCGGGTGTTCGGCCGGCGAGGAGTTCCGTCAGGTGACGCAGAATATCCGGAATCATTGGTGAAACACGGGAAAAACGGACAGGCTTCGAACACTGATCTACGCTGGCGGGTCAGCGACGTGCCCCACGTGGAGCAGGTCTCTGACCTGCTCGTTTGTTGCCATCGTGGCACATGCTGGCAGGTTGGAAAACCTGCCCTACGCCTCTGGCGAGTTCGGCTACCGGCACGTAGTGGCGGCGGCGCGGGGTGACTGGTATCGTGGGAACGCATGTGGGAGAGGGGGGTTCGGGCGTCGGTTACAGGCGTCTCTGGCACTGGGCTTGGCTGTGGCAACGAACGAGCGGCTCGATCACGAACAGCACCTGCTGCGAGCATTGCTCGAACACCTGCCTCACAGCATCTACTTCAAGGATGCCGACAGCCGCTTTCTGCTCATGAGCCGGGCCCTCGCCGCCAAGTTCGGGCTCCGCGACTCGTCCGAGGCGGTCGGCAAGACCGATTTCGATTTCTTTTCCGAAGAGCACGCGCGGCAGGCCTTCGTCGACGAACAGGAGCTGCTCAGCGGCGCGAAGCCAGTGATCGAGAAGCACGAAGTCGAAACCTGGCCCGACGGCAGCAAGACCTGGGTCGCCACCACCAAGCTGCCGCTGCGCGACGACCAGGGCCGCACGATCGGCACGTTCGGCATTTCGCAGGACATTACGGCCCAGAAGCGGGCCGAAGAGGCGCTGCACCTCGCCAAAAAGGCCGCGGAAGACGCCAATCGCGCCAAAGGGGATTTCCTGGCCAACGTCAGCCACGAAATCCGCACGCCGATGAACGCCATCATCGGCATGACCGAGCTCGTGCTCGACACCGACATTTCCCCCGTGCAGCGAGACTATCTGACGATGGTGCAGCAGTCAGGCGAAACGCTGCTCGAGCTGATCAACGACATTCTCGACTTTTCGAAGATCGAAGCAGGCAAGCTCGAACTCGATTCGGCCCCCTTCGACCTCCACGAATGTCTGGGCGACACGATGAAGTCGCTGTCGCTGCGGGCCGCGCGCAAGGGGATCGAGCTCGTGTGCCGCATCGCGCCCGAAGTGCCGCAGGCCGTGATCGGCGACGCCGGCCGCCTGCGGCAGGTGGTGATCAACCTGGTCGGAAACGCGCTCAAGTTCACCGAAGCGGGAGAGGTCGTGCTGTCGGCGAGTGTCGAATCACGGTCCGACGGCGAGTTCGTGATGCGCGTCGCCGTCAGCGATACGGGCATCGGCATCCCGCACGACAAGCTCTCGACGATTTTCGCCGCCTTCGAACAGGCCGACAGCTCGGTGACCCGCAAGTACGGCGGCACGGGATTGGGGCTGGCCATTTCGTCGCGCCTGATCGAGCTGATGGGCGGAAAGATCGCTGTCGAGAGCGACCTCGGCAAAGGGAGCCGGTTTCATTTCGCGGCAAAGCTGCGGGTCGACCCCGATTCCAGCGCCGCGGGCCGCAATCGCAGTGCCGCCCATGTGATCGGGGCGCGCGTACTGGTGGTCGACGACAACGCTAC
>JACQFH010000733.1 GCA_016200145.1 Planctomycetia bacterium
GACATGATGAAGAAGTTCATGCAAATCCCCGACTCGGTAATGCCGATGTACTTCGAGCTGCTCACAAACATGCCGCTCAAGGAAGTGAACCGGCTGCTGGCGGGGCACCCGAAAGAGGCGAAGATCGCGCTGGCGAAGTCGGTGATCGGCGAATACCACAGCGCCTCACTCGCCGCCGAAGCCGCCGACCGCTGGCAGCGGGAGATCAGCGACAAGGAAAAGCCGGAAGACATTGCCACGGCGCAAATCCCGCGCAGCGAGCTGACCGACGGAAAGATCACGGCGGCGAAGCTCATCGTCGCCGCCGGCCTGTGCACGACCACCAGCGACGCCCGCCGGGCGATCGCGCAGGGGGGCGCCTACCTGGGCGAAGCGAAGGACCGGATCGAGAAACACGACACGCCGATCAAAATCGAACCCGGCCTCCTGTTATGGGTCGGCAAGAAGCGAGTGGTGCGGCTGGAAATCGGCGAATGACGCCCGCGTCGAACAGACGATTACGGCTGGCATACCTCGTGGCTGGCTATCTGTCGTTCCTGATGGCAGTCGTGCGCACCCCGTTCGCGGGTGACAATCGGCCGGTCGATTTCCTGTTCGGGACAGCTCTCGCGGTGATGGTGACGATGACGTGCGTTTTCGACGGCGCAGTGCTGAACCGGCCATGGGCGATGGGAGTCCGCTTTCCGTTCCTGATCGTCTGGCCCATTGCATTGCCCCTGTACATCATCCGTTCTCGCGGCTGGTGGGGATGCGCCTTGCTGCTGATCCATGCGGTCGCGCTGTTTTTTGTCGTCGCCGTGATCGCGATCATCACGTTCGTAATGCAGGGCGTCGGTCGGTGACGACGCACCGTCTCCCGTCACGTGGATTGAGAGTCCGGCCGAATTCGAAAGGGGCTCCTGAGCTTGTGTCGATAAACGGAATCTGCACAATCTGTGATTCGCTCCACTCCATTCGATTGGCAACTCAAGAACGAAACATCCATGACCAAAATCGGTTTCGGCATTGTTGGCTGCGGGATGATCGCCGGGTTTCATGCGCGGGCGATTAACGACATCCGCGGCGCGAAGACGGTGGCCGTGTTCACTTCGAAGCCCGAGAACGGGAAAAAGATTGCCGAGATTAGCGGCGACTTAACGATCTACACTGACTACGACCGGTTCCTGAAGCATCCGGGGCTCGAAATCGTCAACATCTGCACCCCCAGCGGGGCGCATCTCGAGCCGGCGACGGCGGCCGCAGCGGCGGGCAAGCACATTGTCGTCGAAAAGCCCCTCGAAATCACGCTGGCCCGCTGCGACAAACTGATCGCCGCCTGCCGCAAGCATTCTGTGCAGCTCTGCACGATCTTTCCTTCGCGGTTCAGTCCGGCCAACCAGGTCCTCAAAGAGGCGGTCGACGAGGGGCGGTTCGGCAAGCTCACGCTCGGCGACTCGTACGTCAAATGGTGGCGCACGCAGCAGTACTACGACAGCGGCGGATGGCGCGGCACATGGCGGCTCGACGGCGGTGGGGCCTTCATGAACCAGGCGATCCATAACATCGACCTCTTGCAGTGGTTCATGGGCGACGTCGCGGAAGTCACCGGTTTCACCGGCACGCTGGCCCACGAGCGGATCGAAGTCGAAGACGCCGGCGTCGCGGCCGTCCGATTCAAGAACGGTGCGATGGGCGTGATCGAGGCGACGACGTGCGCGTTTCCCGGTCTCCTCAAGAAAACCGAAATCCACGGAACGCAGGGGTCGGCCATCGTCGAGCAGGACGACGTGCTGCTATGGCACTTCGAGCCGGGCGCGCGAAAGGATGCGGAGATCCGCAAAAAGTTCGCCCGTCGCGTGGGCGGGGGCGGCGGGGCCAGCGACCCCCGGGCGATCTCGTACCAGGGACACTACGAGCAGCTCAAAGACTTTGTGCGGGCGATCCAATCCGGTTCGAAGCCATTGGTCGACGGTCAGGAGGGGCGCAAGAGCGTCGAGATCATCCTGGCGATCTATCAGGCTGCGAAATCGGGCCGCGCCGTGAAGTTGCCCCTCAAGAAGTAGCCGGCAGCCCCAGCGCCTTGAGCTTCTCGCGGATCAACTCCAGGTGATGCGGAATGTGAATTGTGATCCGTTCCAGCAGCACGTACAGCGCCAGGGGGCCGTCCATGCTGTGTTTGCCGGTCCGCAGGAAGTCCGCCTCGGGCAGCGTCTTCAGGATTCTCGCCATCTGCGAGCGCACCGATTCGATGACGGCCAGCTCCTCGGCGGCGTCCCGGCTGGAATAGGCCAAGCGCGCCTGGAACAGGTCGGGGTCGCCGCTCGGCAGGTGCGGATTGTCTTCAGCCAGCACGCGCTTCATACGGTCGGCATAGATGGGCTCGAAGTCGGCGAGGTGACAGAGAACTTCCAGCGTGCTCCACTTGCCCGCCACGGGTCGCGCCGCAAGCTGCTCGCGCGTCATCCCTGCGGTTGCGGCGCGAAGAGCCGCCGGTCCGCTGCGATATTGTTCGATCAATGATGCGTATTTCATGATTGACTCCAGCGGGCTTGCGAACCCATCAACGGCCCGATTGAGCCGAACCGATACAATACAGTGTCGTCTGCGATCGCGACAGCAGCCTTCCGTCGAGCGGGACAGGCGACGCGCGAAAAATCTCTTTGTCGGCGCCCAGTGAATTGCGGGCCACCACGTCGAGCGCAGGGCCCGGCTTGAGGACGACCGTTTCTCCCTTTTCGTCCTGAAAATACGCCAGTCCGTCGACGGCGAAGGGCGACGACGCAATCGCATCGCAGATCCGGTCTTTCCACAATTCGGCCCCCGATTCGGCATCATAACAGGTCGCGATCCCTTTCATGTCGACGACGACGATGTACCGGTCGATGGCGATTGGCGAAGGCGTGTCGCGGCCTCCGCGGCGCGGTGTGTGCCAGGCCATGTGGGTTTTCGTCACGTCTCCCTCCCCACCGGGACGAACGGCATAGATGTCGCCCGACAGGCCGTTGACGGCGCATAGCAGATTTCCTGCGGGGGTGACCGTCGGCTCGCCGCGCCCGTTGAAGCTCTTGCAGAACCACAGCTTCTTACCGCTCGACGGATCGTACGCGGTGACGCCCGTGTGGCCGTTGAGGACCAGTTCCGTTCTGCCAGCGGACTCGATCACAATCGGAGTGCTCCAGCCGCGGAAATCGTCGCGCGGCGTCTTCCACACGGTTTCGCCGGTCTGCTTGTTCAGGCCCATCACAAACGCGTCTTTATCTGCGTCTCCGTTCTGAATGACCAGGTCCCCTACGATGACGGGGCAGGCGGCAGTCCCCCACGGGCATTCAAACGAACCAAGATCGCGCTCCCAGAGCACTTTGCCGTCGAGCCTAAAGGCGTGCAGTCCTCCCCTTCCGAAAAACGCGACCACGACTTCGCCGTCGGTGACGCACGACGCCGAAGCCCAACTGTTCATCTGATGGATCGGCTCGGGTTCGCCCGTCCAGGCGGTGCGCTCCCAGAGCACTTTGCCGTCGCGCGCGTCGATGCAGAACACGAGCCGCGTTCTCCCCCCGTCGACCGCCGACGTCAGAAAGATCCGCCCGTTCCAGACGACGGGCGACGACTGGCCGATTCCCTTGAGGGGCGTCTTCCATGAAACGCCGGAGGCGTCCCAGCGAACGGGAACATTCTGCGCCGCGGCATGACCGTTCCCCTGCGGTCCGCGCCACCGCGGCCAGTTCGACTCGGCCCCGAGTTTGCCCGCAGCTATGCCCACGATGAGGCCGACAACGCAGGCGGATACCCCCATTCGTCCAAGGATTCGAACCATCATCATCCTGTAGTCCCGTCGGCAATCGGAAGACAAGTGATTTATGATCTTAGGCAAACGCGGTTTGGATGAAAACCGAGCCTCCCCATCAGAATTCTCTTCCGGCTTCACGCTGGCTTAAGGTGTCCTCGATAAGATGGAATCCACGGGCCGGGCAAATCCGACTTGAGTGTGTCCTTGCGAAAATCAGCCATGTCGAAATCACGAATCATTTCGCTGCTGGCGCTGTCGGGACTGGTGGTGGGTCTATTCCAGACGCCGACGCCTGCCGCCGACGCGGAAATTGCAAAGAAATCGATCGGCGGCCGCTGGTACGTCACCGACGGCGAACCGCCGACGTATCTGTATCGTGACGGCCAGCGGTATGTCGATCTCTTTTCGTATCACCGGCAGGACTCAAACAAGGACGGCATCGACAATCTCCGCATCAGCCACGATGCCAGCTTTGTGATCATCCGCAGCCAGGGCTACCCCAATCATCCCACCGCGCTGTTCCCGAACAGCGGAAATCCCAATTCAATTCGCGTCCAGGATTTCACGTTCCGTCTGCCGCTCGAACCGCGCCTGGCCGAATCCGTCACGCGCGTGCCGATGGGTCCGATCGGCATGGCCCTGAACGGCGTCGCGTTTTTCAACCCGTTTGAAATTGGGGGCATGAACGCCGTCGAGGGATACTCCGAAGTCTGGCTCGATTCCTGTTGCGGCCACCCGCAGCAGGAGGGGGTCTATCACTATCACAAGTATCCGAGCTGTGTGAAGTCCCCCTTTCCCGATGACGGCAAGCAGCACTCCCCGATCATCGGCTTCGCGTGGGATGGCTTCCCCGTTTATGGCCCCTACGGAAAAGAGGGCGTGATGGCGAAGGACCTGAAAGAGGAGAGCGCGCTCGACGTCTGCAACGGACACGCCGATCCGGAACGGGGCTACCACTATCATGTGACCCCCGGACGGTTTCCGTACCTCATCGGCGGATACGCGGGCGTTCCCGAGCGCTCGAACAGTCGCGAGCTGAGTCGCGGCGGCCAGCGCGGCGCCATCGTCGACAATGCCCGCGGCCAGAGTCCGATCGACGGCGCGATCGTCGCGATTCGTCCCGGAACAGCCTCGCGCGGCGGCCAGCGCGAGCTGACTCTCGAGCTGGCGGCGCAGCATGGCGGGCGCGGCGGTTCATCGCAGTCACGGCCGTCCTGGGTGCAGATCGGGCCGTACGAGGCGACCCGCGTTGAAAGAAAGGGAAACAAGATCACGTTCGAGATCGACATTCCTGCCGATGCGAACGTGGGAGTGTTGCTCGATTGCCACGTCGAATTCGGCGGACACCCGACGCGCGGCGGATCGCTGGTGATCAAAAAGAATGATGCGTTTCGAGTCGTGGAATAATGCTGACGTAAGTTGAGAGCGGTCATTTCATCCGTGGCCCCTTCCGATTCACAATTTCAAACCTGATTTCAAGTTTTGGAGGAACATCATGAATCGTCTGATTGGTGTTTTTGTGTGTGCCGGTATTGTTCTGGCGGGATTGTCGATGACTGCGGCGCAGCCGCCGGGAGGACGGCCCGGAACCGATGGGGACCGCCCCCGCGGCGATGGCCCGCCGCCTGTGCCTCCTGTGTTTGCTGCGCTGGACAAGAACGGCGATGGAGAACTTTCGGCCGACGAGCTTCAGGGCGCCGTCGAAGCGCTTAAGAAGCTCGACAAAAACGGAGACGGCAAACTCAGTGAAGATGAATTGCGCCCGGAACGTGGTCCGCAAGGCTTCGGACGAGGTGATCGCCCCGAAGGCGCCGGGCCGAGAGAGCGTGATCGCGGTCCGGCCGATCGTGGCGGTCGCGAAGGCGCGCGCGACCAGGGACGGCGAGACGACCGGCGCGACGGTCCGGGTCGTCCGGACGGACAGGGCCCGCGTGGTCCCGGCGGACCGGAGCGCGGCGGTCCCGAAGGCGCAGGTCCCGGCGGTCCCGGTCGTGGCATGCCGTCGGTTGTGCCTCCCTTCGCCCGCGAACAACTGCGCCTGACGGACGCGCAGCAGAAGCAGATCGATGATCTCGACGCCGAAGTGAAGGTCCGCCTCGATAAGATACTCACGGCCGAACAGAAGCAGCAATTGGAGCAGATGCGTCCGCGCGGACCTGGTGGACCGGGTGGCTTCGGCGGCCCGCCGCGCGACGGGGGCGACCGCAACGGACCGCCCCAGGGTCGCGATCGTAGCCCGCGACAGGAAGGCGGCGGCCGGCCGCAGCGCCCTGAGTAGGTCCCGCCTGCCGGGGGACCTTGCCACCGGAACAACGGTTGAAAACCCGCGGTCGACCTTGCGAAGCGGTCGTCCGCGCCATCTGCATCGGCTGATTGCGAACGAGGTCCCGCCCGGCAGGCGGGACCTACACGTGCACGCGCTCGAACGACACGCGGTCGCCCTGGCGGCGGGCGAAATAGGCCGAGACGACGAGGTCGATTCCGAACCGCTTCACGTGACGCACCGCCTTCCCCAGATCGGCGCGCTGGCGGTCCTCGAGCTGAATCGGCCGGACGTGCAGCCACTGCGTATAGTACGCGCAGTCCTGGTGGGCGATCAGCACCACATGCCGCACCTCGTGCACCGCCAGCAGAAACCGGAGCTGCTCGGCGACCCCTTCCTCTTCGCGATACGCGGTAAAATGCCCTGCCAGGCACGCGGCACCCCCCGGGACGACCAACCGGTCGTACCGCGGCAGCTTCAGCGTCTTGAACAACAGATCATCGACCTGCTCGCCGAACCGGCCGTCGCTGCAATACACGGCCGCGGCTCCGATTCGATTGTGGTCGAATGGAATCGGGCTCTCGTGGGACATAATTTCGGAAGGCGTCCCCATAAACCCAGCCTATTCCCGCTGGCCCAGGCAGTACAGCGTTTCTTCACGTCGGCCATCGCGTAACACGGCGACGCGCAGATAAATCCGACTGCCGCAGATGGTCGGAGTCGCGAACACTTCGTCGCCAAGCTGATTCTCGGCGATCAGCTCGAACGCCTCGGGCGAGGCCTTGAAGACAAAAGTCTTTCCTTCTTCGTTCACGGCGAAAATCCTGTCGCCCACCATCACCGGTGACGCGCTGAAGGTCCCTCCCAGTCGCGATTTCCAGAGTTCCTTTCCACTGTTGCTCTTCCAGCAGATGGCGACCCCCGCGTCGGTCACTCCGTACAGGTAGCCATCGCGGATCAACGGCGACGGCACGTACATGCGCACGGAGTTCTCCCAGACGACCGTGCCCGAGCCGTCGGCCCGCACAGCCGACATGTGGTCCTTGGGATACCCGCCGCTCGTCATGACAATTTCGCCGTCGGTCACGGTCGACGTCACGCACTCGGTCGTGGCGCCCGGAACCTCCCAGAGCCTCTTTCCCGTGAGCGGTTCGAAGCTCGAAATCAGGTCGCAGCCGACGAAAATAAGCTGCTCTCGCCCGGCGGCCTTCAGGATGATGGGTGAAGTGTAATTCGGCAGCTTGGGCCGCTCGTGCCGCCAGACGGTTTCGCCACTGGCCCGATCGAGGCCGGCAATGACACCGCCCCCCTTGTTGTCGGCGGAAAAAATCACGAGCGACTGGTAGAGAGCGGGAGACGCGCCGAATCCCTGGTGCGAGGTGAATTCACTGATCTTCTTCTGCCAGACCTGCTTGCCGTCTCGATTCAGGGCCGTGGCGTAAATGGCCGCATCGTGCAGAAAATTCACGAACAGCCTCTCGCCGTCACAGGCGATGGTGGACGAAGCGTGCGAGCTCTTCTTGTTGTCCTTCTTCGACAGGCTCCCCTTGTGCAGGTCGTTCTTCCAGAGCTGTTTGCCCGTCAGGCGGTCGAAGCACACGACCGATTGAATCTCCTGCTGTTCGTCGGCCGCTTCCAGAAAGACCTGATCTCCCACCACGGTCGGAGATCCGTGCCCGCGCCCGGGAAGCGGCGCCTTCCAGAGCACATTCTGCGTTTCGCTCCAATGCAGCGGCGGCTTCTGGTCAGCCGAGGCGATTCCGTCACGGTTCGGCCCCCGCCACCACGGCCAGTCGGAAGGCGTCACGTTGATTTTCTCGGCCGTCGTCGCCGGCGCCCCCGCACCCGCGGTCCCGACGAAAGCGGCCCCAGCAACGGATCCCACGGCGAGCGAAATCAGTGCAAATCGCAGCATCGTTGAGTTCTCAATAAAACCAGTGGAGGGAGGACAAATCGCGGAAAGCGTCAGGGCAACAGCAGCTCGGGCATTGAAGCCGAGCGGGTGCCGGCCCGAGGGAGATTGTCGGCAGGGCGGAACGTGAACACGACCGAATACTTCGTCTGCCCGGTGAGATTGCGCCCCGCCGCATGAAATGTCCGGCAGTGAAAGAATAGCACGTCTCCCGGCTCGAGAGGCACCGCAACTTTCTGTGCGATAAGCGCCTCGTTCTCGGCCAGATCGGTTCGCAGGAAGAGCTCGCCGTCGAAGCGGTCGCGGCTGAAGTGCACCTTGTGCGTGCCCGGGATCACGTACAGGCAGCCGTTCTCCGGCGTCTCGGGGCCCAGGGCCAGCCACACGCTCACGAGCTCCGGTCGCTCGAACGACCAGTAGCGGATGTCCTGGTGCCAGCCGGTCTCACTGCTGTAGCGCGGTTGTTTGGTCATCACGCAATTATGGTGGGCCAGCGGCATCACGACCCGGGGGCCCAGCATTTGCTTCAGGCGATCGGCCAGCGGCGGCGCCGAGACGAATCGCGTGAAGACCGGGTGCCGGGCGTGGGCTTCCTTCAGCCGGCGGATCGTATTCCCTCCGGCCGCGGCGCGGGAATCGGGCGCGCCGGGGTAATTGAGATCGGCCTCATACTCGGCAGGACCTGCCTCGCCCGTCAGCGCGGCACGGGTGCATTCGATCATCTCGCGGCGCGTCTGGGGATCGACCAGATCCCGCGCCACGAGAAACCCACCGCGCTCGAACCGGGCCAGATCTTCTGCCGAAAACCGCGAGGCGACCGTTTCCTGAGGGTCATGCCCCCCGGAGCGGGGGGCGGCTGTGGTCGCCGAAGTCTCCGTCATCCTGCAAACACCTGATAAAAACCGTACTTTGAGCACCTGTTTCCCATCGTCGCAGGGCGCCCCATAAACTGCAAGTTGCGCGCGGAAAAACCGCGAGATTCCGCGGGCTGGACGCCGTTCTCCCGGGGCCGAGCCCCGGAGAGCGAATCAATTGCGATGCGCGGCGTTCGCGCGCCGATGTATCGGGTCAAGTCCCCCGGCACGACTTTCCGTATTATTGCCCGAAAGGTTTTCCAAATGGCCATTCCGGCGCGCGTCTCGACCGACCTGGTGGAAGAACTTCGCCTGCGCCGCTGGGCGCGGGAACATTACGTCGCGGCCGCTTTTCGCGACCAACTTTGGCATACCGTCGTCCTCGATGAAATGAGGCGCCGCGACGACGAACTCGCCGCCGCCGGCGCCTACGCCGAAGTCGCCCGCCGAGTCGTGCCTCTCGCTCCTGACCGCGCCCCAACCTTGCGCGGGCCGCACACCGACCTCGCCCGCACTCCTCTGCACCTGCGTGTGCCTGTGCTCGAGTAGGTCAGGCTTTCCAGCCTGACTGTTGGAGTTCAGGCTTCAGCCTGCGCTCTTGCCGGGCCATAAGCGCGATTGCAACTGCGGCTGTCGTTTGCGGCGCACAACGGGTGCAATTAATTGCACGGCATCCAATTGCGCAGGCTAAAGCCTGAACTCCAGCGCCTGACCTACATTGACCTGTGATAAACCCACCACGTCCAGCCGGAAATGCTGCTGCACGGGAACGTCTTCACGAGCTCATACCGGATTCCGCGATCGTCCTTGATTTGCGCGGCCGGCGGCGCCTGCCATTCCGATGACGAATGGAGAAGTCTCCATTCGGTTCCTTCCGCCGGCCCCTCGTCTGGTTCCTGGCGCATCGCGTCTTTCGGAACGTACTTGAGACTCTTGCCCAGGCTGCGGAAATACGGCTCGTTTCGCGCGCCGTGAAACCACACCATCACCATCTCGACACGGAAGTCATGATCTCCAGAAAACGTCACGACCGGGCCAGACGTCTGCTCTGCAATCCAGAACAGTGCGGCGCGATCCTGGCTTCGTCCCCCGGCGATCAGCCGCGCCACGGGAACGGCGTTGCATCCGACGAATCCGGCCAGCAGCATCGCGACGGCCCAGCGGCCTGCCTGCCCCCGCTGCCACCCCCTTACACACTGGTTGCCGACAGCGACGTACCCGAAGATCATCGGCACGAGAAAGTGTCGCGGGTAGACGATGTCGAACCCGCTGATCGCGATCACCGCGGCCGGCGCAGCAAA
>JACQFH010000719.1 GCA_016200145.1 Planctomycetia bacterium
GAACCTGGAGTCGCTGTTGTCGGTGAAAGGTGTCGACATGATGCAGTTCGGCCCGGCCGACTACTCGATGAGCCTGGGCCTGACGGGGCAGTTCACCCATCCCAAGGTTCGCGAGGCGGAGAAGTACGTGATCGAAACGGCGCTCAAAATGGGTGTCGCGCCCCGCGCCGAGATTTCGCATCCCGACGAATGCGCCCGCTACTTCGATATGGGCGTCAAGCACTTCTGCATCGGGACCGACGTCAGCGTGCTGTTCAACTGGTTCCGCGACGCCGGAAAGGCGATGAACGAGCTCCTGAAGCGCGAACCTCCGGCGGGCGGCCCGGCCGTCAAATCGGGATACCGGTCGTAGCGGGCGATCTCGTTCCCAGGCTCTGCCTGGGAACGCAATGCCTTCGAGGCTCAGCCTCGTCCGCAGATACGGCCAGTCCTCGCGTCGCACGCTGACCTTCTGGCGAACGGGCGAATCTGCTACAAGGCCGCCTCGTCGCTATGGCAGGGGAGAGTGCGTCACGGAGACCGGACGTCATGGACTGGATCGGTGAAATCGGAAGGAGCTGGCTGGGGTCGCTCGAGCGGCTGGCGCTGCTGAGTGTCGTGTTCGCGGTTCTCTCGCGGCTGATGCCGTGCAATCCGGGAATGCACTTCTGGAAAGACCTCCGCGGCCTGGCGACCGACCTCGTGTACTGGTTCTGCATGCCGATGGTGTTTCACGTGGGGCGGACGGCAATGCTGGTCGTGGGTGTGCTGCTGCTGTTCGGCGGCCGAGAGCCCAGCCTGCTGCCGGTGAAGGGCTGGCCCGTATGGCAGCAATGCCTGGCGGTGTTCGTCATCCAGGACGTGCTCCTGTACTGGGTGCATCGGGCGTTTCACAGCCGGGTGGCCTGGAAGTTTCACGCGATCCATCATTCCCCGCGCACGCTCGACTGGCTGTCGATGACGCGGTTTCATCCGGTCAACAGCCTCCTGGAATTCGCACTGGCGGACGTGTTCGTCGTGCTGCTGGGGTTTCCCGCCGCCGCCGTCGTGACGCTGGCGCCCTTCAACATCATCTATTCGGCGATGGTGCATGCGAATTTGAACTGGACGTTCGGTCCCCTCAAATACGTGCTGGCCAGCCCCGTGTTTCATCGCTGGCACCACACGATGGAGAAGGCCGGGCGCGACAAGAATTTTGCGGCGACGTTTCCGTTTCTCGATCTGATGTTTGGGACGTTCTACATGCCTCTCCACCGCCTGCCGGAGAATTTCGGCGTCGACGAAAACGACGTTCCCGCCGGCTTCTGGGGACAGATGCTCTATCCGTTCCGCAGTGGTGAGGCTGCCAAGGCCACCCGCTCCGCAGTCGCCGCGCGGACCAAGACCGACGCAGACACCCCCGAGCCGCGAAAGCAATCCGGCAAAGCCGCGTGACGCGCCTCGTTCCCACGCTCTGCGTGGGAACGCATGTACCGACGCTCTGCGTCGCGTTCGAGGTCGTTGCGGGTACGCTGGATCACACAGGACGCGGAGCGTCCATACGCGCGTTCCCACGCAGAGCGTGGGAACGAGGTTCCATGCGGTAGGCGCCATTGCTGGAGCGCGGCCGTAAGCTACCTCCCCTCGGCCAGTCGCTTTTCCAGCGCGGCGATTCCGTCGTCGTAGACGTCGAGGACGCGGGCTTTCGCCAGGTCGTCGTCGAACTGGCCGAGGCGGACGACCTGGGCGCGGTTGTTCTTCATCTTTTCGAGCAGGGCCTGCGCCACGTCTCGCAGGAAGACACTGCGGCCGGCCAGCGTGACGTACACGGGGCTGGTGTGCGAGAACAGCTCGAGCCCCAGCTCGTTCGGCGGCGTTTTTTCGCGCAGGTCGGGATCCTTCTCGACCGATGGCGACGGCGTGCGCAGCGCCAGCCAGCAGGGTTCGGTGACGTTGAGCTTTGTTTTGATCTCGGCTTCGGAATGCCCGCCCACCCGGCGGGCCTGCGCCGTCGCGATCACTTCACCTTTGCGGACGAGCTCGATCTGCCGAAAGTCGACGCGCCCCACCCCCCGGCCGACGATCTCGACCGTCCCCGGAGAATTCAGCTCCACCGTGTCGCCCGGCAAGCGCTCCTGCACGGTGAACGTCAGCAGGGGGCCATTGGTGATGAAGCTGCGCCCGGCTGCCAGGCCTTTGAGCCAGTTGGCCGCCGCCGGTTTTCCATCGACGCGGACGTAGGCCCGCGAGAAGTCGTACATGAACCAGTCGGTGCCGGTCGAAAAGGGAACGCGCAGTCCGGCATTGAGGTACCGGTAGAAGCTGTCTTTGTAGCTGCTGCGCGTGCTGCCGTCGAAAATGTTCTGGGCGTCGATCCGGCCGGAAAACCAGTTGGGGAGCGCCTCGTAGCCCCATTCGTTGTGGCACCAGACGATGGCGGCGGCGTCGCGGCGGGCCGTGTCGATTCCCCGCGCGAGGGGCAGCCCGTCGGTGCCCGTGAGCATGATCCCCGGACCGATGCTGGCCGGTTGAACGAGCTGCTTGAGGTCGAGAAACATGACGTGCCCGTATCCTTCGCCCTGTGCCGTGAAGTTATGCCGGTGCTCTTCGCCGTTGCCCATCGCGACCTGCGATTCGCGGGCGAGGCGGGCCAGATCATCGGCCGTGTACCGGTTCGTAATGTACTCGCGGTCGGCGTCGGCCCGTTCGAGGTAGCTGACGAAGAGCAGATCGAGCGCATCGGCACGGGGCACTTCGCGCAGGTAGCGGTCGGCTGTCTCGCGCGAGACCTTCATCAGGTGCAGGTGCGTGTTGCCCGCCTGCAGGCCGTTGCGGGCCGCGCTGAAGAACCGGGTCAGCGGCAGCGAGATCTGCATCTCGGCCCCCTTCAGCTCGATCTCGCGCTGCGCCAGCTCGGTTTCGAGCCCCGACAGAGCTGAAATGGTGTATTTCCCGCGAGGCAAATCGAACTCGGTAGCTCTTGGGAGGACAAGCCATTCGTGGATCGGCAGCTCGCCGGCGATCCCCAGGCCGCGCGACAGCAGCGCGTCGCTCGAGACGGCGCGCCCGTCGGCGTTGACGATCCGCACGAGGCCGGGCAATTCACGGCCGTCGGCCGCGTCGGTGAGCGTCAACTTCACCCGGCACGTCGCCTGCGGCGCGCCGGCGTTCAAGTACAGAACGCCCGACATCACGAGGCAGGCGATGAATGCGGAGATTCGCATGGCAGACCGGACCTGGTGTGAAAGACTATGTCGCTGCTCCGCAGCTCGTCTAAAATTAAGAAAGTCCGAGCCACAACTTGAGCGTATTTTCGATCGCTGTCATTTCCACCGCATTACAAGCGCCGAGTTTCCGGATCAATTTGGCGTGCGGGATAGTAATGATGTTCTGCACGTCGAAAGCCCCATCCTTCAAGAATCGTGATTTCGAAGGGACTTCAAATCGAGTTCCCCTTTGGCTGGTGGTGTGCGGAACAAGACATGCGAGTGCGCGATCGGTGTCTTCGGCAGGAATACTGATTACAAGACAAGGACGCACTTTCGCGACCAGCCCCAGATCGACCAGCCAGACATCGCCGCGCTTAGGGGTGCTCACCGGCTGCAGCCTCTTCAGCATCCAGGCTCAAGAATAATGCCTCTGCCTGCTCAACGAGGACGTCCTCATTTAACGGCTGCGTCGCCGTTGGAACGGTCCTTCGCATGATCTCGATTGCAGCCTCATGTTGTTCCGCGTGGGGAAGCTGTTCGAACGTATCCAGTAATTCACGGACTTTCGCGGTCATCGATTCTCGTACGATTCTTGGAGCAACAAGGAACCCGAATCTTAATTATATTCGCTACTGCAACCAAAGCGATACGAGTTCTTGCTCATTGTAAGCGGATGCTGTCGATTCCAAGGTCCCGCCCGGCAGACGGGACCTACTTTGACTTAAGCTGCAGATAATCGACGCCGACCATGTAGGCTTTGACGGCGGCGGGGTTGCAGCCGGTGATGGCCAGGGTCAGCTTGTGCTTGCCGGCTTCCAGCTTGCGCTGGCCGAGGTTCAGCTCGCCGGTCGTGATCACGTCGGGGGAGTTGTACAGGTCGACGTCGCTTTTGAGCGCCTGGCCGTCGAGCAGCACGTTGATGATCGCGTAGTCGCGGGCCATCGTGAACGCGGCGAGCACGTCAAACGAACCGGCCTCCTTCAGGTCGAACTCGAGCTCCAGCCGTTCGCCCGGTTTTCCGCCGGTCCAGAAGAGCTGTTTCGATCCGCTCCATTTGTCGGCGGTGAAGCCCTGCATGTCCTGAGTCGTGGTCTCGCCCGCCGAGGCGCTGACGACTTTCAGGTCTTCACCCTCGATAGCGCCGTCGACCCGGCCCGAGGCGGACAATCCGGCTTTCGCGCCGCGCTGCGCCTGCTCGGAATAGTTTTCGATCGGCTTGGGCTGAGCCGCTTTCCACTCGGCTTCGCTGACCGACTTCTTTTTGTGCGTGAGCACGTGCCCCCCGACCATGCCCCCCAGCACGAGATCGGGCAGCTTGTCGCCGTTGATGTCGACGACGCTCACCTGCCGGCCGATGCCCGCTTCTCCGTCGATTTTGTACGGCACCCAGTCGACTCCCTTTTCGCTGCGCGTCAATCGGAACCAGTACACGACCGCGCCAGCATCCCACATCGGGCTGCGATCGTGATGCGAATAATAGGTCTTGCCCGTAACAATGTCCTTCAGGCCGTCGCCATCGATGTCCACCAGCGCCACGGAATGCAGTTCGCTGAACAAGACGCCATAGCGGTTCTGCGCCGGTTTGTCTCCCATGATCAGGTGCTGCTTGAACACGGGCTCGCCGTCGCTGCTCTTGTCCTGTTCGAACCAGGCCAGGCCGAAGTCGTGTGCCGCCAAGCTGGTGATTACGTCGTTGTCGCCGTCGCCGTCGACGTCGTAGGCGTACATCTCGGCCCCGCCGTAGGCATTCCCAAACTTGACGGGATGGAACGGCCAGGGAGCATTCTCTGCGTCTTTTTTCGGGTGTTCGAGCCAGCCCGCGACGCAGAGGATGTCGTCGAGTCCGTCGCCGTTGATGTCGCCGACTCCCAGCCCGTGTCCGAACGGGTCGGGCGCCGGCTGCTCGGAGATGCGGTGGAACGTCCACGGCTCAAACGGCTTGTCCCAGTCGACCGTCACGAAACCATAGCTGCCCTTGAAGGTGCAGATCAGCTCGGGGCGTTTGTCGCCCACGATGTTCATGAAGTGCGGCGCTTCATTGCCCACCGACGGAAAGACGTTGTGTTTTTTCCAGGCCTTGTCGAGATCGGCGCCCTTCGGATTTTCAAAAATGAATGCCGGCGTGCCAGGCAGCCCGACGACGAGAATGTCGTTCCAGCCGTCGCCGTTGAAGTCGTAGATCCAGTTGAAGAAATTGTCGGCGTATCCCTTACGGTTCTGCGGTTTGACGGGATAGATCTCATGCTTCTTCTCGAACGTCGGCCCTTCGTACCAGTGGGGCCCGTAGACGAGGTCGGGTTTGCCGTCGCGGTTCAGGTCGCCGGCGTTCGCCCCTTCCGAATAATAGACGTCGGTGAGCTGCTGACGGTCGAACGTGTGGAGCGTGCGGTCCTGGGCGTTTGACGCGGCGGCGATTGTAGCCCACGCGGCCAGAGCGAGCGGATACTTGGACCACGAACGCGTTGGATGAATCGTCACGGTGTCGCTCCTGGGTCAGCGCTGCTATGTCTGGAAAATGTCAGGCTCGGGCAAAAGGGTAGGGTGGGTCGAGCCGTGCGAGGCCCACCACGTCGCCGAAGCAGGTGGGCCTC
>JACQFH010000736.1 GCA_016200145.1 Planctomycetia bacterium
CCCCCTTCGCCCGGGGGGGTGGCCCCAATCCGGCAGCGTGGGGTGAATGGCGGTCAGGTCGTCGAGCAGGTTGACGACATCCGCCTGTGACCAGTCGTGCGAAATATCGATCCGCTTCTGCAGTTCAGTGAGCTGCGGCACTTTTTCGTTCGTCGGATTCAGTTTGATGAAGCTCTCCACCGCGCCGGCCAGCGACCGCAGCGCCCCGCCGGGAATTTTCCCATCTGTCCGCGCGCCCTGCTGCCAGATCTTGAAGAGCCCCTGCGCGGATTCGTGCTTGGGCATCGGGGCTGCGGTCGCCGGGGCCGCACCGTCCGGTTTTTCAGCTCGCGGGTTTTTCTTGATGGCGTCGATCGCCTTTTGGGCCTCGCTTTTAACGGTCGTGGGCGCGTTGACCTCCGTCGCTTCGGTATCGCTGAGCGCCGCGGTCAGAGCGGGTAGCGCTGCCGGATCGCCGATCTTGCCCAGCGCAATCGCAGCGCTGACCCGGACATTCGCATGCTTGTCCTTGAGAGCTTTCACCAGGACCGGCACTGCTTTTGGATCGCCGATCTTCGCCAGGGCTTCGACGGCATGCCTCCGCTCGGTCCAGGCTTCTTCAGTGCGAGCCAGCTCCGACAGATGATCGAAGCCTTCCTGTTCACCGAGTGCCGCCAGCCCGTAGTCAGCCCACAAGCGCTGGGCGGGAAAGTCAGTGGCCATCTTACGCAGGGCCGGGATCGCGCTGTGGTCGCCAATTTCTCCCAGCGAAGTGGCCGCTCTGCCGCTCACCGATTCGTCTTTGGTCGCCTCGATCAGTGCCGGAAGGGCTTCTTTATTCTTCAGCTCCCCGAGGAGCAGTGCCGCGTAATAGCGATCGTCCCTGATCTGGCCCTCGGGATCGGGCTTGCCGTCGGACCGTTTCAGGTTTGTCGGACGGGGCCTGGTGTCTTCCAGCTCACCAATAATTATGGCTAGGCCCCGTTTGTCCGCCAGGCCGGCTAGGACCAGTGCCGCGTTACACCGTTTTCTTCTGTCGGGCGTATCGAGACGTTTTTCGATCCTGCCGATGATCGTCGTATCGCCTGTGTCGATCAGCTTGCGGGCGACTTCTCCCTGTTCCCAGAACGTTGCGGCGTTTGAAAACTTCTCCAGAAGATCGTCGACTGTGGTTTTCGGTTTCGCGTCGTCCGCGGGGACCGGCGCGGTTTTCACTTCCGACGTCGCAGCAGTTGAATCGGGCTTCTTTTCGTCCGCCGCGCCGAGCATGGCGAGCGGAACGGCGAGACCGGCTCCGATCGCCAGGGCCACTGCGGCAAGGGATGCCGGGACGCCGCGACGGCTCAGGTTTTTGCTGAGCACGGCGACGAGGCGGCCTTCCAGCGACGACGGGCGCGCCATCGCGAGGCCGCAGGCCTGCGTCCAGGGGGCTGGCGTGAGTGCCGTGGCGACGTCGAGCAGGTGCCGCGCGTAGGCAGACGGCCGTACGCCGCTGGCCAGAACGAGATCGTCGCACGCTCGTTCACGTTCCACGCCCAGACGCCAGGCCGCGAACCACACCAGGGGATTGAACCACTGCAATGCACACACAATCTGCGTCAGGAGTTGAGTCATCGTGTCGCGACGCCTGACGTGGGCCAGCTCGTGCAGCAGGACCGATCGCAGTTGCTCACCGCTCCAGTGCCGAGCCGCTGCGGGAAGCAACAGACGACTGCGCAGAATCCCCCAGACGACCGGAATCGCGTCGCCCGGGTGAATGAGCAGGGTCACAGGGCGCGTTATTCTAAGCTGCGAGCACGCGGCATCGAAAGCTGTACGGATTGAGTCGCAAGACTCTGATGGAGATTGCTCTCTCGCACGCTGCCTTGCCGAGCAAATCACGGTTCCCTGCCGCTCAGTCGACCAGAGCATCCATCGGGCAGCCATCAGCCGCAGAATAAGCGCCAGAAATCCGACGCCCCACACGAGCGGCAGCAAGTTGATCCAGCTTGCGCTCCAGGCGGCCGGTTCGGGACGGGCCTGCGGCGTCAGTGGGGCGGGCCGTGAATCCGGGAGCACGGCGGCAGGCTGGATCGTGTTTGTGGAGGACGGTTCGACTTCCACGGGCTCAGTATTCGACGCCAGATCCATCGCATCCGTTACGGATCCATTGACGGTAGACGGGATTGCCGCCGGCGTTTGCCGCAGAATACCGGCCCAGTCGGGCAGCACGCGCCACTGGGGGAGCGCCGCCGACAACAGCGGCAAAGCCAGCAGCGCCACAATCGCCAGCAGCCAGACCAGGTGTCGCGTTGCCGCCGAGTCGCGCCTGAGCAGCATGGCCGCGACCGCCGCCAGCGCCAGCAGCGCCGTCCCTTTGACGGCCGAATCCACGAGCAGCAGGCCCGACGCACTGAACGCTCCGGCAAGAATGATTATCATGCGATGCATTTCAACGTCCCTCCTGCTGCGCCTGCTCGATCAAGGCAATCAGCCGCTTGCGCTCGTCGGCCGAGACCTGGTCCTTTCGCGAATGCAGATGCGCGGCGAGGGCATCTTCCAGAGAGCCGCCAAAAAACGTCTTGAGCACGCGCTCGAAGGCGCGGCGGCCGGCTTTATCTTTCGCCTGGCGTGGAACATAGACCACCTCGCGGCCGCTCTCGCGCCGCCGGAGATGGCCCTTTTCTTCCAGGATGTGCATCATCCGCCGCACGGCCATCGCCGTCGGCGGCGATGGGATCGATTCGACGACCTGGTTCACAGTCGCCTCTCCGAGCGCAAAAACAGCATCCATAATCTGCCGCTCGCGCCGACTGAGCTCAGACGGTTCAGGCATCATCAATTCCTGCTGAGGATGAGTTCCGTTGTGGGGCAGGCGTCCCGGCTGCCGGGCCCCCTATCGTTAATATTTTAACGCTCAGCGCGGGGATCACAAGGCCCTTGCGCTATTTTATTAACGTGCAGGCGGACCTGATATTAGTAGTAGGTCAGGCTTTCCAGCCTGACAGCGCTGGGCCTCCGTCGGATCGGCGGGTTGCAGGCCCTCAGCTCGACGACCGTCGGGCCAAAACCGGTGCTGGATATCGTGGTTTCCTTTCATGCGCCCATTGCCGTCAGGCTGGAAAGCCTGACCTACCGCCCCCTGATTGCCTCCCTGCTCGCGCTCGGCCACAATGAGACGCGTTGAGGATCGCTCGTTGTTGAGAACAGGAGCATACCATGCCGCGGATGCTGTTGATTGTCGGGACGATTCTGCTCGTTTCCTCATTAAATGCCGACGCCGCCGAACCGAAGCGCAACGTCCTGTTTCTGATCGCCGACGATCTCAACTGCGATCTGCACTGCTACGGGCATGCGAAGGTCCGCTCGCCTCACATCGATGCGCTGGCGGCGCGCGGGATGCGCTTCGAGCGGGCCTACTGCCAGTTCCCCCTGTGCAGCCCCAGCCGCAGCTCGTTTCTGACCGGCCGGCGGCCGAACGTGACGAAAGTCCACACCAATCCCACGGCCGGCGCCAAGCCCTCGGACTACAGGCCCACGCCGCATTTCCGCGATTTCCTGCCCGACACGGTCACCCTGCCGCAGGCCTTCCGCAAGAACGGCTACTACGTCGCCCGGGTCGGAAAACTCTTCCATTACGGCGTGCCGGGGCAGATCGGCACGAGCGGCCTCGACGATCTGCCGTCGTGGGAGCACGTCGTCAATCCCATCGGCCGCGACAAAAAGGAAGAAGGCAAGATCTTCACGTTCACCCCCGGCAGCTTCGGCGCTACGTTGAGCTGGCTGAGCGCCGAGGGGACTGACGCAGAGCAAACTGACGGCATCGGCGCGAGCGAGGCGATAAGCCTGCTTGAACAGGTGAAGGACAAGCCGTTCTTTCTGGCCGTGGGCTTCTATCGGCCGCACACGCCGTACGTCGCCCCCCGCCAGTACTTCGATCTGTATCCGCCCGAGCAGATTGATCTGCCTGCGCTGTCGGCCGACGACAAGTCGCGCACACCGGCCGCCGCCTACCTGAGCTCGAAGAAAGAGCAGGACACAATGACCGATGCACAGCGTCGGGAAGCGATGCAGGCGTACTGGGCGTCGATCTCGTTCATGGATGCCCAGGTGGGGCGCGTCGTCGCCGCGCTCGAACGGCTGGATTTGGCGAAAAACACCGTCATCGTGATGACCAGCGACCACGGGTATCACATGGCCGAGCACGGCCTGTGGCAGAAGATGAGCTTGTTCGAAAACTCGGCCCACGTGCCGCTGGTGATCGTGGCGCCCGACGCGAAGGGCGCCGGCAAGTCATCGAAGAGCCTGGCCGAGCTGGTCGATTTGTATCCGACGCTGCTCGATCTGTGCGGCCTCGCTCCGCCGCACGAACTCGACGGCGCCAGCCTGCGCCCCGTCCTCGACGACCCGGCGAAAGAGGTCAAATCGACGGCATTCACGCAGGTCAAGCGCGGTCAGTACCTCGGCTACACCGTCCGCACCGACCGCTGGCGCTACACGCTCTGGAACGACGGCAAAGAAGGGGAACAGCTCTTCGACATGGACCACGACCCCTCCGAATCAACCAACCTCGCCACGCACCCCGACCACGCCGAAGTTGCCAAAGACCTCCGCGCCCGCCTCCAGAAATACGCCGGCGGCGTGTGGTAGCCGAAAAAGGGGACAGGTCCATTATTGACGGCACGTGGCGCCATGAGTACGATCCCCGGCATGCCCAGAACATCGCGCGTCACGCCGGGAGGTATGGTGTTCCACGTCCTGAATCGTGGGGTCGGACGGATGCGGTTGTTTCATGCCGATTCAGACTACCTGGCGTTCGAGAACATTATCGAGGAGACCCTCGAAGCCCAGCCGATGCGCGTCTGTTCCTACTGCTTGATGCCGAACCATTGGCACTTCGTGCTGTGGCCGAAGGACGACGGGGATCTCGCCGCGTTCATGCAACGATTGACCGTGACCCACGTCACGCGCTGGCAGCGCCACAGGCAGCGCGTGGGCTATGGCCATGTTTATCAGGGGCGATTCAAGTCGTTTCCGATCTCAACCGACGAGTACTTCCACCAGGTCGTACGTTACGTCGAGCGGAACGCCTTGCGTGCCAATTTGGTCGAGCGCGCCGAGCAGTGGCGCTGGTCCAGCCTGTGGCGAAGGGAATCAGGCACCCCCGACCAGCGGAAGTGGCTGGCCAACTGGCCACTGGCAGAGCCGTCACAGTGGTCTAAAATCGTCAACCGGCCCGAAACCGAGGCCGAACTTTCTGCTTTGCGAAAGTGCGTCAATCGCGGACAGCCCTTTGGCCCCGAGTCGTGGATCGAACGCTGCGCGGGGAAACTGGGGCTGGAATCAACCCTGCGTCCCCGCGGTCGCCCTCGAAACACCCCGTAAATGGACCTGTCCCCTTTTTTCTTCTCGCTAGCATTCGTATTCCGGTCGTTCAATCGTTCAATGAGGAGACACTTGTGAGCTGGCGTGCTGGAGCAAAACTGCTTCGGGAGATATGGCCTCTGATTCAGGTAAACGTGCCCGAAACTGAATTTCGAGCGGACTTCGTGAAGGATCTGCTAATGTTCTTCATGGATTGTGATATGGACGGAACGGATATGAGGCGGTTTCATCCCGAAATTGATAAGGCCCTCGACGAACTCGGAGTCGGCGACGGTTAGGGATCGCCGACAAAAAAGGGGACAGGTCCATTATTGATCTCGGTATTTAATGGACCTGTCCCCTTTTTCCGGATGTCCCCTTTTTCCGGAGCAGACCATGCGGCAGTGTGCACATTGTAACCAGACCGTCGCAGAGAAGGATGAACGCTGTCCAGCGTGCGGGGCGGAGTTGAAAGATCCGCCGCCGGTGGACCACGGGTCTCTCGAGGAATCGGTTCGCGCTCTGATGCAGCGGGGCGAGAAGATTCAGGCCATCAAGATCTTTCGGGAACAGACCGGAGTGGGGTTAGCCGAGGCGAAGGCGGCGGTCGAACAGATTGAACGCACGGGCCCCGGCCCCGCCGTGCCGCCAAAGGCGGCCGACCTCGAGAAGCAGGTCCTGGACCTGATGGCGGCGGACCGGAAGATCGCCGCGATCAAGGTGTACCGGGAGCAGACCGGCGCGGGCCTGAAAGAAGCCAAAGACGCCGTCGAAGCGCTCGCCGCACGGCACGGGATCGCGCCCGTCGGGACCGGTTGCTTCGGCATGCTGGTCCTGGTGCTTGCGGCGGCGCTTGCGGGCGCCACGTGGACCGGCGTTTGACCGGCGAGCCGGGGACGTAAGTCCCCGGGTGGACCCAAACTGGCCAAACGCTGCCCATCCGTTCGCAGTTTGAAAACCTGCTCCACGTAGCTTAGTAGTTTGACTTCGATGCGCTCACCGGGCGAATCGCCCTCGGTGCGGATCACTTTCAGTTGAAAGAATGATGTCCAGGATTACGATTTCGTAAGGTCCAAGAAAGTCGTTGAATCGGTCATTCCAGGCGATTAGGGTGGCATTCCGGTTCCTTGTTTGAGAATGAGCTCATCCGATCGATTCCATCGACGACTTCATTTGCGACCGGAGAAACCTATGGGCCTGTTGCGCGGCGCGGCACTGACATCCCTCATTGTGGTCACGCTTGCCGTCAGCGGGCGGGCAGACGAATCTCTGCCCGCCGAGACCGTACAGCGTCTGAAAGATTCCACCGTTTACATCAAAACGACAATCGGCCCGGTGAAAATGACGGGGTCGGGGTTCGTCATTCAGGTTGCCGGTGACACGGTGCTGGTGGCGACGAATCAGCATGTCGTCGCGAAGCCGAACGAGTTGCGGGTGGGAGGCTTTATTCCCGGGCTCCGCGGTCGGGACAGAATGTTCCTGCGGAGCCTGCAAGCGGGGCTGGCGGGCAAGGAGCCCGCCGTGACCGTCGTGTTCAACAGCGGCGATACAAAAGAGCAGGCTCTCCAGGCGGAAATTCTGGGCGGATTGAACGAACCCGATCTGGCGATCCTGAAAGTCTTGGGAGTCAAGGTTCCTCCTGCGGCGATGGAAATTGCCGGCGCTCGTGTTCCTGTTGAGACGATGCCCGTGTTCGTACTGGGTTTTCCGTTTGGAGACGCCCTGTCGACCAATCAGGGCAACCCGGCCATAACGATCGGGAAGGGTTCCGTTTCCAGCATCCGTAAGGACGCTTCCGGAAAGACGGCAAAGATTCAGATCGATGGCGCGCTCAATCCCGGCAACAGCGGCGGGCCGGTCGTCGATTCAAAAGGCAACCTGATCGGGATTTCGGTGCAGACAATTCAAGGGAGCAACATCGGTCTGGCAATTCCGCCCGAGGAGCTGGCTGCCACAATGGAGGGTCGAGTCGGCAAACCCGTTGTGTCTGCCGGGCCCGTCGTCAACGGTGCGGCGCCTCAATACGACGTGGTCGTCCCAATCGTCGACCCGCTCAAAAAGCTCAAGTCCGTCTCAGTTCAGTTTGTCGACGGCGCCGCGCCGATCGACGCTGCCAGAACAAACCAGCCCCAGTTGAAAAACGCACCGGGGAGTCTTGCCGTCGAACTGACCATCGCGGGCAGTATCGGCCGCGCCCCGTTGGCGCTGGGCGCCGTCGCAGAACAAAAAGTCCGGGACGTGACAGTCCAGGCGTCTTACGTGAGTCAGGATGGCGCGATTCGCTACCTCGAACCTCACGTGCTCAAAGTTGCGCCGCCGGCAATTGTCACGGTGACGACGACAAAGGGCGGAACAAAAGCCGCCGCGACGCAAAAGACCGGAAAAGGGACCGTTCGGAGTGAAGTGACCGTCACTCGCAGCCAGCCGGCGGACAAGTCGAAATCGGATGGCGACGAGAAAGAAGACCCATCAGCCGACGAGGACGAAAATCCGTTCAAGAAGGGGGCGGTGAAGACAGATAAGAGCAAATCCAGGGAGACGGCCAAATCCAAGAGCGAACAGAAGGAAGGAGATTCGGACAAGTCGGCCGAAGCCGTATGGACCAACAAAATCACAAAGATGAAGACGATCCCCGATGAAGAATTGACCGGAAAGATCGATGGACTCGAGTTTACCCTCGACAAGGCCACTCTCAGCACCGGGCGTCTGACCTTCCGTCAGGGAACTGAATTTTTCGCTGACCTCGAACTGGACATTGTGCTCTGGACGCACGATGAGGACGTTTCAGGAAAGAAATTCGTGGTGAACGGTCGGACGCGCGCCAAGGACCCGGTTGTTCGCATGAGCGCGAAACGCAAAGGAGAAAAGCTCCCCAAGACGGACGTCGCGCACGAATACATGATGATTCTGGAATTCGGCGATTACGATGCCGAGCTGCGAGTGCAGCCCGGGAAGATCTATATCTGCCTGCCGGATCGTGCGAAGAGTTTCCTGGCCGGGAAGTTTGAAGCTCGGGTCGAGTAGCGTCGGGAACCGCTCAACGATTCCCGGCACAAACGCATTGGCGCAGACTACCGTCGATTAGCGTTCCCTTCTTTTTTGGCGCAACTGGAGCGCTGCGTAGCTCAGTAGTTTGACTTCAATGATGCGCTCGCCGGGTGAATCGCCCTCCGTGTGGATCACTTTCAGTTGCACAGTCTGATCGGGCTTCCAAAGTGCAAAGAGGCTCGCAAAGTGATCGCGATCCACGATCGGCTCCTGATCGACCTCGACGAGAAGATCCCCCGGCACAATTCCGGCCGATTCCGCAGGGCCCCCCGGAAGGACTTACGTGACGACGACACCGCCGTCGATCCCTGCCAATTGAAGCCGGTCTGCCGGTATCGAATCGGACTCAATTCCGATGAATCCGCGCGTCGGCGGAACGCTGGCGCCATCACGAATCCCAATCGGGCCTCACAGCGCCCGGGGTTGTAACGAGGGCGGGGGAATCAGGCGATAGACGACCACGCCCATTGCAACGATGCCCAGCACACCGAAGACGCCAGCAGCGGCGCGAATGCGTCCGGCGCATGGCGTTGTTCCTCAACTTCGGTCTCGGATAGCCGCGTGTTTTCGAAATATTGCGGACAACTGTTGTATCCATCGAGCGATTCGCCATTGTGTTCAAGGTTGTAGAAAAACAGATCGTCGTCATGAACGATCAATGCCAATGCGTACGTGGAGAGGGCCATACTGAATCGAGTGGCGAGACGCGCCAGCTCCGGGGCGCCGTCCAGCGCGAAATGTGCTTCGATCAGCGTCAGCCAGTCTCCATTTTGCGGTGAGACAAGATAATACGGTCCGGACTGGACGGCCTGATCGTGGCCGGCGAGTGAAAAAGGACCTTTGGCTGTGATCGGAATTGTCTTCGATCGATTGAATCCAGTTTTCGCCAGAACCTCGTCGAGGACCGGCAGTAACTGCTCGCGTGTCGTCGCGCGAACGTGCAAGACTGACGAGAAAAGTCCCAAACGGCTAATCCTTTCGATTCTGTTCGTAAGATGGCCAGAGTATCCTGGAGACTAGCAGCCGGGCCCGGCGTTCGTCTGGAACACGGATGATGACGGGGCAGACAGGAAGATTGGGGACAGGAAAATCGTCATCTGGCCTGCCCTGCCCGATTCGCCACCGCAGGCCGAAAATCTATTTTCCTGTCCACATCTTCCTGTCGTTCCTTCTCTGTGCTTTCTGTGTCTCTGTGGTTCTGCCTTTTGTCTTTTTGTGACGAAAAAAAATGGAACCACATAGAAGTCACAACCGTAGTCCGTTGGACAGGGGCCACGAATACGATCCGACGACCGGAAATCAGCCATGGATGAAACACAGATGAAACACGGATACGAAGGGTCTTTCGTCAATCCGTGTTTTATCCGTGTTTCATCCGTGGCTCCCTGAACCCCTTGCGCAAAGCTTGGGGTTTCAGCTTCGTCCTGCGTCCCCTAGGCCGGGTAGTCTGCGACGTAGACGGCTTTCACCTGGGTGTAGTCGAGGAACGTTTCTTCGCAGTTGACGCCGCCGCCGGGGCCGCCGGAGATCCCTTGGCCGCCGTAGGGCAGGCCATAAGCGATCGAGTTGTGGCAGTTGACCTGGCAGGTTCCGTCGCGTAACTGTTTGGCCAAGGCGACGCCGCGATCGATGTTTTTCGTCCACACGCTCGCCCCGAGACCGTAAGGCGAGCTGTTGGCCAGTTGCAACGCCTCTTCGGCCGAGGACACGGGACAGATCGTCGCATACGTATGGAAGACTTCCGCCGGGTTGACATTCAGACCGGGCTCCGTGCGATATAGCGCCGGCTTGAGATAGAAGCCCGTTTTCCCCGCGACTTGCGCCTCGCCGCCGGCCAGCAGCGGCGTTGCGCCGCGGGCCACCGTTTCCTGTTGAGCCTGCAGGATCCGCCGCCTCTGCGTGGGGTTGATGACGGCGCCAAGCTGAGTCCCGGCATCCGCCTGGTATCCGATCTTCAGGCTGTTGAAGAAGGCCCGCTGGGCGTCGATGAAGTCGTCGGCGATTTTGCGATCGACGAACACTCGGTGGATCGTGCAGCACGTCTGGCCGTAGTGCTGGTTCGTATAGCGCCCCACCTTGCGCGCCACGACTTCGGGATCGGCGTCTGCCAGAACGATCGCCGAGCCGTTGCCACCCATCTCGCGCTTCATCCGCGTGCCGTGCCGATCGCAGGCGCGCAGAATCGCCTGGCCCACGCCGGGCGAACCGGTGAACGAGATGAACCGCACACCGGAATTCTCGGCGATGCAATTCCCCGTGATTTCGCCGCGCCCGGGCAGCACGTTGATCACGCCCGGCGGAAAGCCCGCTTCCTGCGCCAGCTTGCCGATATAGAGTGCCGACAGCGGCGTATCTTCGGCCGGCTTGATCAGAATCGTATTGCCCGCCAGCAGCGCCGGGAACATGAACCACGACGTCAGCACGATGGGATAATTCCAGGGAATGATTCCCGCCACGACTCCCCACGGTTCACGATAGGTGAAACCCTGAACGCCCTCGGCGACCTGCATCGAGGGGCCGTCCCCCATGGCGATCCGCCGGGCCACACCGATGAAGTACTCGGCACACGCGCGAATCTGGGTGAAGTCCCCTTCCGCCAGCTCCGAGACCTTGCCGCCGTCACGGATCTCGCAGGCGAGCAGCACGTCACGGTCGCGCTCGCACAGCTCGACGAGCCGGTTCACCAGCTCGATGCGCTCTTCGACAGGGGCGTTGCGCCAACTGCTGCCACCGTTCCCGTGAAAGGCCCGTTCGGCCGCCGCGACGGCCAGCGCGACTTCCGCCTCGCCCATTTCACTCACGGTCGCGAGCACTTCCAGCGAACCCGGGTCGATCGTCTGAAACGTGGCATTCATCGAGCCGGCCACCTGCTCGTTGTCGATGATGCCGCCCAGCGGCTTGCCCCCGTTGCGACAGAAGTCGGTGAATTTCTGTGGCGTGCGAAATGCCGATGCAGTCAGGGCGCGAATCTCAGAGGTAGCAGCAGACATGCGTAGGACTCCAGGTTGAGTATGCGAGATGCGACAACGCAGACGGTATTAACACGGACGAATCAATATAGATGAGAGATTGAGGCGCGACGATTCGCCCCAGTATATCGGCCAGGCTGAGGCAGTCCCAGTCTGCGGGCCGGTGAGCGGACTCGTGCAGCCGCTCCATCGGGGATACAATCGCAGGCATCAGCGTCTGGCCTGGAACGTCAACTCATTTCTCTCGGAGCACGCGCCGTGCTCAGTCTCTTCAGTGCCAGGGAATCGCGCTTGCCTCGGCGGATGCTGCTGCAGGCGAGCCTCCTGGCCCCGGCGTCGCTGATGCTGCTGACTCGCTGTCATGCAGCCGGTGCGAAAGAGAGCGCTGTTCCCTCGTTCGGCCGAGCGAAGCGGTGCATTTTCGTGTTTCTCAACGGCGGGCCCTCGCAGCTCGACACCTGGGACATGAAGCCGGACTCGCCGGCTGAAATCCGGGGCGAGTTGCGGCCCATCGCCACGAGAATTCCGGGGATTCAGGCCAGCGAGCTGCTGCCCCGGATGGCCCAGCTCACCGATCGCTTCAAGATCGTCCGCTCGGTGACGCACACCGCTTCGGTCCACACGACCGGCGTCTATACCATGCTGACCGGCACGTACCACCGCACCCCCAAGGTGGATCAAACCGCGGCCTTGCCGGGCGATCATCCGCATCTGGGATCGGTCGCCGCGTTTCTAATGGCCAGGCAACGCAGCGCACCGCCGTTCGTCTGCCTGCCGACGTTGTTTCGCGCTCCGCCGGTCGAAGGGGTCTGGCCGGGACAGACGGCGGGCTTCCTCGGACGGCGATTTGATCCGTTCGTCATCGAGGGACAGAAGCTCACCGCGGAGTTTCAGTTCTCGGAAGTCGAAATTCCGGCAGACCTGACGGTGGGCAGGCTTCAAGACCGCCGCGCTCTGTTGAACCGCCTGGCGCCGGCTGCCGTGTCGGAAACAACGGCGGTGCGCGCCTGGAATGAGATTAGTGAACAGGCGTGGTCGCTGCTGGGATCGCGAGATTTTCGCCGGGTTGGCAACCTGAGCGAAGAGCCCGCCGCCGTGCGGGATCGCTACGGCCGGCATCTGTTCGGGCAGGGTCTGCTGCTGGCCCGGCGATTGAGCGAATCGGGCGTGCCGTTCGTCACCGTCTACTGGATCGATCCCACGCCCGCCGGACCGGGAGGGGGAGAATTCGATTCGCACGGCTTCATCTACAAACACATGCGCGAGCGGTTGCTGCCGCCGGCTGACCTGGCCCTGTCTGCGTTATTCGAGGATCTCTGGGAGCGTGGCCTGGAAAAAGAAACGCTGGTCGTGGTGCTGAGCGAGTTCGGTCGAACGCCACACATCAATAAGGATGCCGGCCGCGATCATTGGCCCGAAGCGCAGACGATTCTTATGGCGGGAGCTGGGATTTCCGGCGGAACCGTGCACGGCGCCACTGATCGCTACGCGGCCTATCCCGCCGCCGATCCGGTGACGCCGCCCGACCTGGGGCAGACGATCCTGCATCTGCTGGGCGTGCCGGCCGAGCTGGAGCTGCGCGACGCCGAGGGGCGCCCCTCTCTGGCGTCGACGGGACAGGTCGATGAAAAACTGATCGGCTGACTTTCCAGCCAGGGCCACACAGCGTCGAACACGCAATTGGTGTGGAATCTGTGTACCCAGCTCAAATCGCCAGTTTCTGAATTCTGGAATTCCGCGAATCGACGACGTAGAGATGCTGCTGACTGTCGAAGGCCAGTCCGTGCGGCGTCTTGAATTGGCCGGGTTCCGTTCCTTCGCCCCCCAATCCGCGCAAGTACTTGCCGTCCGGGGAGAACTGCTGGACAAGGTGGTTCGTCGCCGTCACCCAGACCTGCTCCGTCGAATCGACCGCGATTCCGATGGGGCCTTGCAGGCCCTTTTCACTGCCGAAGTGTCCCGGACCGATCTTGTTGTCGCCCCAGGCGGCCAGAAAGGTTCCGTCGACCTTGAACTTCTGGATTCGCCCGACTGAGCCCTCGGTGGTGTAGACGGCGCCTTCTTTATTGAATGCCAGAAAGTGCGGTCCGCCGACGCGCGACGGGGCCGAGACGTTTCCGCCGAATTCACCCGTCGCGACGCCGTACTTGCCCCACGCTCCCAGGGGTTCCCCCTGCGGCGTCAGCCGCTGCACGCGTCGATTCACCTGGTCGGCAACGAACAACGAACCGTCGGGGCCAACGGCGATGCCGCCGGGCTGCTGGAATTCGCCCGGAGCCGTGCCCAGTTTGCCGAATTCCCTGACCAGCTTTCCCTTCTTGTCGTACACGACCACCTTGTGCCGCATCATGTGCGTGGCATACAGCAGGCCTTCTTTGTCGAATGCCAGGCCTCCCGGCATGGGCTCGGTCTCGAACGAACCCAGGAACCGGCCCTCCTGGTCGAATCGTTGCAGTCGACCTTTGGCTTCGGCATTCGACTGGCGAAAGTCGGTGATGAAAATCTGGTCGTCCCGACTGATGGCGATGGCGATTGGAATATCGAACTCACCGTCGGCCGATCCGTTGCTGCCCCACGCGAGCACGACTTTCGGAGGGGGAAGCGACTCTGGCGGACGCTCCGGCTCCGCGTGTAACGGGCCGGCGACCAGCGAGCCCAGCGCACAACCGGCCGTTCGCAGAAATTCGCGGCGTCGAACTTGCACGTTCGTCGTTCTCCTGGCTGTCAGTGTTTCCTGTCGGAGCCGCACGCGGATTTTTCCCGAGATTCCGGATTTCCTATTGACATTCTTGTGACAACTATTAAACTAAATAAAAGATAAGTTTATTTAGTTTAATATCTTTATTCACGTGATATATTATAATAACACTGAGGTTTTCCCGTGAACGTGATCTCCCGGATTCCTGACTCGGCTCGCAATTTTTTCCCCCCTACGAGGTTTTTTTACTCCCTACGACAGATTCTCGGCAAATTCGCACGTTTCGATTTTCCCCCCTACGGCGGAAAGTTTCCCCCCTACGATAAACGGTTTCCCCCCTACACGATTCAGTTTCCCCCCTACGTGCTCGGTCGTCGATTCGCGTCGGTTTCCTGAATCGAGTCCGGAAGCGCATTCTGACTCGTCTCGTCTCCACTACGACGCCCATTCGCGGAGAGCGAAAGGCGACGGTTCGTTACTCTGGGAATTCCTGCTGCGACTTGGGGATCCGCAGCGCCAGGTTCTCTTTGCCTCGGTACAGCGTGTCGCGGGGATCTTTCTGCTGCAATTCGTCGTAGTGTTTCAAAATGGCGTCGCGGCGGTCGTCGCTGTAGGGGTGCGTGCGGAACATGGCGCCGAACGGAAGCTTGGGGTCGCGGTCGCGCTGGTGCAGACTGTCGAACAGGCGCGCCATTTCGCGAGGGTCATACCCGGCCTGCCAGGCCCACTTCGCTCCGTCGCGATCGGCGGCCGATTCATCCTCGGGGCGGAACGGGCGCGCGGAGAGGCGCATCATCGTCGTCCCGGCGGCAAAGAACTTCTGCGGATCGAATCCCCCGGCCCCGGTCGCCTGCTGCATCAGTTTCGCACGTTTGAGCGGCAGCAGCAGGTGTCCGCGGTCGAGATGCGACAGCTCGTGCCCCACGATGCCGGCCACGGCCGCCTCGTTCTCGGCAAACGACAAGAGGCCCTTGAAGAAAAACAGCGTGCCCCCGGGAAACGACCGCGCGTCGACGCGCGGCGAATCGACGACATAAATGGTCAACTGGGGATACCGCTTCGGGTCTTTCATCAGCGGGCGGATCGTTTCGACGAGCTTCCGTACGTAATCGAGATCTTTGCCTTTGCGAATGAGGCGCACGCGCTGCTGCTGGAGGTTGGTCAGGAACGTCTCCACCTGCGGCCGGCCGAACTCGCACTCTTCGTCGATCGGAATCGGAATCGCCTGCAGGGCCTTTTCTTCTTCCGCGGTCGACTGGCCGAACATCTTCTCGAACAATTCGTCCGGACTGCCGAAGCCTTTGGGAATGAAGGGCCCATCACCCAGATTCTGTCCCTGCGCAAATGCCTGCGCGGCGATCAGCATCGCGCCGATCGCCATTAACCGGGCCGCCCATCGTGTCATTTTTTGTCGGACGTACATATCGCCCATCGTACCACGGTCACCCGCGCATTTCCGCATAGAGCGGCTGGATCGGCGACGTAACTCGTTCAGCTTCGATACCAACGCGAGTATCGCAAGATGCCGGCAAAGCCCGCTGCGGAGATCAACAGCCACACCCCGTCAGGAACGTCAGCAATCCGGGAATTCCCCTTCGTCGCCGACATCGCGCCGACCATAAAAACAGCGGTCGCCAGCGCCCCAAACGAGTGCCAGCAAAAGCGCTTCGCAAGTCCCGCGATCCACGTCGATTCCTGATCGCCCATGCCGGAATGATACCCGTAGTGGCGCAGTGGCGGAAATGCGGGTGGCCGTTCCACCTGCCGAAGGTTGAACGCCGCCCCTCGTTGCGGTAGCGTGATCAACCGTTCGGATTCCAAGACCGCAGCGGGCAGTCGTAAGTTGGCTGCAGCTTCTGGCGTTTGTTCAAACTGGTCATCATTAACATGGATTCGAAGACGCATCTTGATGCCAACCCTGCCACCGGGCCGTCGAAAGCAATTCTGGCAAAGCGGCTGGTGACCCTCACTGGCACCACGTCGCGGACATCGCGCTGATTTAGTTCGGGCGGATGCATGGCACAATCGACTGAAGTATCGGCAGGCCTGCTATGAGTGAGCCTCGTCCCGATACGAAGACCTGCCCGCTATGCGGCGCGACGATTAAGTTTGCCGCCAGAAAGTGCAGATTTTGCGGCGAGGTCGTTGTTGCACCTTCGTCAGCGCCAACCTTCATGGAAGCGATGCGGACGGCGCGTCTGACACCAAAAGGCATGCTGTCCGGGGCGATTGTGGGTACGGTCGTTATTAGCGTGATGTGCTGCGGCGGCCTCGGGATTTTGATCGGGGGCTTCCGCAAACTCGGCCTGATCGGGATTCTCGGTGTCTTGCTCGGCCCGCTATTGGGCGCATTCATTGGATCATCGATTGCTGCGATTCGTGGGGCCATGCGGCAACCGTCGGAGTCAATCAGCCGAAGTACCGATCGAGATTCCCAAGACGGCAAGATCGTGTTTAACCCGGGCATTCGCGACTATTGCGTCTGGGGAATTCCGTTTTCAGCGGTCGGTGCTGCGGTTGGCTTTTCGTTCTGCCTGCTGCTCGGCAGAGTCGTCGGGGGCTGGAAAAACCTCGGCAGTATCGCAATCGTCGTCACAGTTACGTGCAGCACATTTGCAATGATGACCGGACTGCTCATTTCTGCCGTCTTGAAACATAGGCAGAAGCGAAAAACGTCGGACGTTTGTGAGGAATGAGGGCTCGTTGGCGGTATCAAATGGATGCTGCCGTGTGCTCGCGGCGGTTATTCCGTGGGTTGATTGCTCCTGAGGCCGGTCTTGCAGTGATTGGCGGAATTCTGGTACACCACGCCGCTTGCCCGGGGGTACGATCGGCGTTGCGCCCGCCGGTGGCGGGATCTTTGTTTCAGGGATGAAACGACTACGTGAACAGCCTCACGCGACTCATTCCGTTCGTCTGGCCCAGCCGGCGCCGGTTGTTCCTGTCGATGTTCTTCGCGCTCCTCGTGGCCGCCCTGTGGGGGGCGACGCTGTCGGTCTCGTATCCTGTCGTCAAGGTGCTGCTGCAGAACGAAACACTCGGCGAGCACGTCCAGAAGCTGATCGACGAGTGCGAAAAACGCATCGAGACGTCGTTGCGGGAGCTGAAGGAATATGAAGAGGACGAACAAACCGCCCGCCTCGAGGACATTCCCTCGCTCGAACGCAAGAAATCGCGGTCGGACCGCAAGATGGCGGAGGCGCAGCAGAAGCTGGCCGCTCTCCGCTGGATCCAGGTCAATGTCGTGCCGCGTTTGCCGGGCGACCGGTTTCGCCTGTTCGCGCTGATTCTGGGTCTGCTCCTGGCGCTGACCATGATCAAACTGGTGTGCATGTTCGCCGAAGAGCTGCTCGTGGGCAGCGTCGTGCAACTGACGGTGATGCGGGTCCGCAAGGCCTGCTTCCGGCGGGTGCTGGCGCTCGACTACCAGACGCTGCGGCTGCACGGCACCTCGGAGCTGATGTCGCGGTTCACGTACGACGTCGAAGCGCTCGGGTCGGGCCTGGCCCTGCTGGGTGGCAAGCTGGTGCGCGAACCGCTGAAGGCAGCCGCGTGTCTGACGCTGGCGTTCTGGGTCAACTGGCGGCTGATGCTGCTGGCCGTGCTGCTGGTGCCGGTCGCCGCGGTGGTTTTTCACCGCATCGGCAGGATGCTCAAGAAGGCCAGCCAGAAATCGATGGAGAGCGTGGCCCGCATTTATAAGGTGCTCGAAGAGACGTTCGAAGCAGCCAAGGTCGTCATCGCCTTCGACGGGGGGCGCCGGCACCGCCAGGTGCATCATCGCGAGAGCAAGAACTATTACAGAAAATCGATGAAGATCGCGATGGCCGACGCGCTCACGAATCCCACGACCGAAATGCTGGGGATGACGGCCGTCGTGCTGGCGATGCTGCCCGGCGCCTATCTCGTGCTCCGCGGCACGACGTCGCTATGGGAAATTCCCCTGGCCTCAGAAGCCATGGAACTGGCCGACCTGTCGCTGCTGTACGCCCTGCTGGCGGGCGTGTTCGACCCGATCCGCAAGCTGTCGAGCGTATTCAGCAAGGTCAAACGGGCCGGCGCCGCGGCCGACCGGGTGTTCGAGCTGATCGACTTGAAATCGCAGGTTGTCGAGTCGAATCACCCGGCGCAATTGCCTGCGGCGATTCAGGCGCTGGAATTCCGGGACGTAGGATTCACCTACCTGGCCCGGGGGCATGCCCGCCCCACGGTGCTCGACAACGTGAACCTGAAATTCCGGCGCGGCGACGTGATCGCCGTAGTCGGTGAAAACGGATCGGGCAAGTCGACCCTGGTCAACCTGCTGCCCCGATTTTTCGACCCCGACCGGGGCGCCGTGCTGCTGGATGGCGTGGATATCCGTGACGCGGGACTGGCTGATCTCAGGAGCCATATCGGCATCGTGACGCAGGAGACGCTGCTGTTCGACGATACGATCTACGAGAACATCCGCTACGGGAACTTCGACGCGGCGCCCGAGGCGGTCGCCAAGGCGGCCGATCAGGCGTTCGTCACGCAGTTTCTCGACGACCAGCTCCCCGAGGGAATGAAAACCCGGGTTGGCGAGAAGGGAAGCAGCCTGTCGGGAGGCCAGCGGCAGCGGATCGCTCTGGCCCGTGCCATCTTGAGAAATCCCGACATCCTGATTCTGGATGAAGCCACGAGTGCCATCGATTCGCTGAGCGAACGGCTGGTGCACCAGACTTTGGAGACATTCGTCCGCGACCGGATCACCTTCATTATCACGCATTCGGTCTCAGACAGCATTCTCAAGCTGATTACCGGCGTGGTGGTACTCGAACGAGGCCGCGTTCTGGCTCAGGGAATGCATGCCGAGTTGATGCAGAATTGCAGTTCGTACCGGCGGCTGTACCAGGCTCGCACGCAGGGTCACGACCCGGACGGCGAATCGACCCCCGGCCAGGCGGCTTGAGCGGAATTCGCCATGCGAAATCGAGCCATCGAACAACGCCTGTTGATTTGTGCTCCGTGCGGAATCGTTGTGCACGCTCCGTGCCTTTTCGGCAATTTCTCAAAACTGAAAACCGGACAAAACGCGAGGTTTGACAGTTGACTCTTTCACGCCTCGATGCGGATAATACCAAGCCAGCAAGCGAATTGTGGCAGACGTCCGAAAGCGTTTTCCAGAACCGATCCCTTGACTCACCCGCAGGAAGCCGGAAGGTAAGGCGTACGGTGTACTTGCTGCCGGACGAATTTCTCTGCACACGTGGTAAATCAAGGCCGGCGATCGGCGGGGCTGGCGGTTTGCCGGCGGAGGATTTTGTTATCGGGCGTGATTGAGGCGTTGCGCTGTCGCCACGAAGATGTTGCGGCGTGATTGCTTTAAGAGCGATTCGACACACGCGGAGAAAGAACGGATGCTGTCCCAGCGTCATGTCAGGCTGCGGCGGAGAAGTCCGCGCGAGCGTGTCGATTCGTTGCCTGGGAGTATTGCATGGGGCTGTCGTTCCAATCGTTTCGATGGAATCGCCCGCAATCCAGGCTGCGTGCACGGAGGTACCAATCCTGAAGTTCCGTTTCGAGGGGGAGTTTTCCGTGAATAGTTATCATGACCCGTTGACGATGCTGATCGACCAGGGAAGGCCTCGCAACTTCATTACGTTTCAGCAGGTCAATGCGTATCTTCCCGACGAGGGGGGCAGCCCCCAGTTGGTGGACGACCTCGTTCTGGCTCTGGAGCACAGCAAGCTCGATCTGATCGAAGACCCCGACCAGCCGCGGCAGGCGCTGGCCGTTCGCCCGGCCGAGAGGCCGATTGCCCCGGCGCCCGAGGGGGCCGGTGAGCGAATCGAGCTGGTGGAAGAAGTTCCTTCGTCGGCCTTGTCGTCGCGCGATCCCGTGCGGATGTACTTGAGCCAGATGGGCAATATCCCTCTGCTCACCCGCGAGCGCGAAATCTATCTGGCGAAAAAGATCGAAGTCAGCCGCAAGCGGTTCCGCCGGGCGCTGATGGAGTGCCATTTTTCGATGACGGCGGCGCTCGAGACGCTCGAAAAGGTATTCGCGGGCGAGCTGCCGTTCGAACGCACGCTGCGCACGTCGGAAACCGAAAACGTGCGCAAAGAGCAGATCCTGGGCCGGATGCCGCACAACATTCCCACGATCAAGCACCTGCTCAACTTGAACGTCGGCGACTTCAACGAAGTGCTGGCGCCGTCGTCGACGGCCGCCCAGCGGCAGGAGCTGCTGACGCAGCTCATCGAGCGCCGCCGCAAGCTGGCCAGCCTGTTCGAAGAGCTCAGCCTGCGGACCCAGCGCCTGCAGCCGATCATGAAGCGCGTGTACCAGGTGGGCCGGCGGATGGACGAACTGGAACAGCAGATCCGCGACCTTCGGCGTTCGCGCCGCAATGTCGACGAGCTCCACCGTTGCGAGCGCGAGCTGCACGACCTGATGCTGATGACCCACGAAAGCCCGGAGAGCATGCGGGCCCGTATCCGCACGATCCACGCGCGGTTCGCCGTCTGGACCGAGGCCAAACAGGAACTCTCGGGCGGCAACCTGCGGCTGGTCGTCTCGATCGCCAAGAAGTACCGTAACCGGGGCTTAAGCTTCCTCGACCTGATTCAGGAAGGGAACGCGGGCCTGATGCGCGGCGTCGAGAAATACGAATACCGGCGTGGTTACAAGTTCTCGACGTATGCCACGTGGTGGATCCGGCAGGCCATCACCCGTGCCGTAGCCGATCACGCCCGCACAATCCGCATTCCCGTCCACATGTTCCAGAGCATTTCGACCCTGAAGTCGAAGAGCGAAGAGCTGCGCCAGAAGAAGGGCCGCGAGCCGACGATGGAAGAGCTGTCGCGCGCGGTGGGTCTGTCGCTCGAAGAGACCCAGCGGATCATGAAGACCTGGAAGCACCCGATCAGCCTCGATACGCCCGTGGGCGAGAGCGAAGACAGCGCGTTCGGCGACTTCCTGGAAGACGGTTCCGAGCACACGCCTTCCGAATCGGCGATGCACAAGCTGCTCAAGGACAAGATCAACCACGTCTTGAAGAGCCTCACCTACCGCGAACGCGAGATCATCAAGCTGCGGTACGGACTGGGCGACGGCTACAGCTACACCCTGGAAGAGACGGGCCGCATCTTCAAGGTCACCCGCGAGCGCATCCGCCAGATCGAATCGAAGGCGCTCCGCAAGCTGCAGCATCACACCCGCAGCAACCACCTGCGCGGCTTTGTCGAG
>JACQFH010000737.1 GCA_016200145.1 Planctomycetia bacterium
CCGGAAGAACAACCGCGATGAGCGCGGTTTCAGATGCCAAAATGGCGGTGGGACGGTGGGACGCGGTGGGACAGTCCCACCGAATCCCACCGGGTGACGGTGGTGGTGGGACGGGCCTATATATATAGGCCGTCCCACCCACCACCACCGGCGCGCCGGCGGCGAGGCTTGTCCCAGCGCGCGGTTGTCCCACCGGCAGATCCTGGTCCCTTGCGGAGGGGATTACTGCTCGTCAAGGGATTCAACAAATCGTCGGCGCTTGTCGGTGACGTCTGTTTTGATTTCGGGTAATTGCTTGGTGTGCTTCGAATGGATCGCGTGCAAGGCCCGCTTCGCCTTCTCGGCCGTCGGAGTTCTGGGAAACTTTTCGAGAACCTCTTTCAGTTGCGCAACGGCTTTCTGGAGTTCCATCTCAGCAGCCGAGTCCTGCTCGGCGATCGACTTTGTCAGTTCGTCGAGAGATTTACGGACTTCGTCGTCGCCCATGCGCTCGGTTCGTTCCCTGAACAGTTCGACGAGTTGTTTACGCAGCGGCGCGGAACTCGGCACAATCGGAGTAACAGGCCCTTCCGCGGCTATGTCAACCACGGCCGCTTTCCCGGCGTTTTGGTCCCCTGACAAGCGTGACGTGTTCAGCCAGATGGTCGAAACGACAACAGCGAGTCCACAACTGACCGCCAACAGAATTTTGCGTTTCATGTTCAAAACCTCCGTGAATGGGACAGAAAAGACCGGTTCATTCCAAATCCGTCATCATTTGTACTTTCGGCCGCAATACCCCACTGTGGGTCACGACAGCAGTCGAACGTAGGTTTGCTGAAATTAATCTGGTCGATTGGTCCGCCGTGAGACAGTTCCGCAGTGTTTTCACGTAGATCGAGTCCGCGAGAAACTCTCCGCCAATGCTCACGCGCCGCAAGGGCTGTGACTCGCGAGTGCACTGGCGGACGAGATGGAACCTCGCTTGAAAATCCGACTCATCGACCCACTCCGATTGATATTTGCGCCGCAGGTCGTCCACGCGATGAATAAAACGCCGAATGTCGCCTCGGCCGGCAACCGTCAGTTTTCGTTTCTGAACGTCGGTCAATTGACAGGCTTGATCGAGTGCTTCGATCCGACCATGCAGCTCTGCGGAAAGAACCTCGCACACAGATTCGTCTGTCGCAGCGTTGCCGTGCAGAATTTGATTGAGACTCGAATCGTCGATACGGACTATCCGCAATTCCTCGTCGAGCGTTGCGTCTTCACCTTGCGGCTGCGCACTGGGCTTGACCCATTCAATCAGCGTTCCATCCACGACAAACGAATACCGGAGCTTGCGAGCACCTGGGGCAATCTCAACAGCCAGGGGCGCAGCTCGGACCAAATCATCCGGTGACATTGGCTTCTTAGATTCGCCTTGGCCGAACGACGACGCATTTATGCTGATCGCGGCCAGCACAAGAAGCGTGGCGAGGAAGACCTTCATGCGTTCGGCTCCCACATTATTTCTGGCGCTCGATTGTGCGCCATTCAACTTGTCCCGAACTGGCCTGCGTCAATTCGAACGACTGCGAACACGTCGAACAGCGAACTGCAATCCGCACGGGCTTCTTGAACAACCCCGCGTCTTCTCCAGACAACGTTCCACGACGCAGCGCTTTGGAAATTGTTTCCAAGAACTCCAGGGCTTCGTTGGGCGAATCAGAGATGAACCTCGAAGGCAGATCGGCGCAGCGGTCACACACTGGTCGGCCCTCCAGAGTAACGGATCGCAGTCGACGCGGATTGTATCGAACAGCGAGCGACGGCGGGAAGACGAATGCCGACGTGCGCGAGGCCGCATCGCGGCAGCGACGCAAAATGCGTCAGCGACAGCGATTGCGGCGCGACATCGCGTAGGTACTTCCAGCGCGAGGCGGCCGTCGACGCCAGCGGGAACAGTCGCACTCATACAGAGAGTTTTCTTTGCCGGTCCGAATTTTTGAGGAGCTATGGTGCAGATCCCGACCTGGAACAAGGCGGCAGTCAGCCTCAAATCTCGACTGGAGATCGACTTCCGCAATCAGAAGAACCTGGCTGATCCCTGGTGCCGCGTGGCCCACAGCATGGTCCAGGGTTGGCGAAACATTCAGAGCCAAGGGCGACTTGGCTACGTCCCCCCACCCCCTAGGAGTCCCACCACATGGACAGAAGCAGTAACCGCAATGAAGGCCTCGTTTGCCGCCCGCAGACAATCTCGGATGCTCGATCAAACCACGTGGCAATTTTGGGCTCGCCAGATTCGTCCACCGAGCAATCGGTACATTCCGAAACGCTTCCGAGAGAGGCTCGTCCCACCGGGCGAATCACCGTTGCAAACGTGATGCAACTCCTGCGGTGGCAGGGCTATCGATGCGCACTTACCGGACGGAAGCTGACTCCCGATAGGGCCTCCCTCGATCACATCATTCCAGTGCGGAACGGCGGCCGCCACGTTATCGAAAATGCCCAACTCCTGCATCGGGACGTAAACAAGGCCAAAACGACGATGACGAATGAGCAATTCATTCAACTATGCCGAGATGTCGTGAAACACAACTCCAGCCAGTCGGGAGAGAGCCAATGAAGATCGAACTCTGGGAACTTTCACGGATCAAGCCCTACGAAAACAACCCCCGCCTCAACGACGACGCGGTGGCCGCCGTCGCCGCCTCGCTGAAGGAGTTCGGCTTCCGCCAACCGATCGTCGTCGACGCCGACGGCGTGATCATCGTCGGCCACACCCGCTTCAAGGGCGCCCAGCGGCTGGGGCTGGAGCGAGTGCCCGTTCACGTCGCAACCGATCTGACGCCCGCGCAGATCAAGGCGTACCGCCTGGCCGACAATCAGACGGCCACGATCGCCGAGTGGAATTACGACCTGCTCCCGATCGAGATCGCCGACCTCCAGGGGATGAACTTCAACATCGACCTGCTCGGATTCTCGGCCGACGACCTGGCGAAGATCTTTGACCCCGGAGTGCAGGAAGGCCTGACCGATGCAGACGCCGTGCCCGAACCGCCCGACGAAGCGACGACCAAACCCGGCGATCTATGGCTGCTCGGTGAGCACCGGCTCTTGTGCGGCGACAGTTCGAAGCCCGAAGACCTCGACAGGCTGCTCGCCGGCGCCCCGATTCACCTCGTGAACACTGACCCGCCGTACAATGTCCGGGTGGAACCGCGATCGAATAATGCGATCGCCGCCGGCAATAGCAGTTTCCCCGAGGCGAAGAAGCGCACGCACCACCAGTCGTTCGACGTGGCCCGCCAGGGGGAAAAGAAACCGACCACGAGAAAACTGCGGGCGAAAGACCGGCAACTCGCTAATGACTTCCTACCGGAAGCTGAGTTCGACCGGCTGCTCCGCGCCTGGTTCGGAAACGTGGCTCGCGTGCTGTTGCCCGGCCGGGGGTTCTACATCTGGGGCGGGTACGCAAACCTCGGGAACTATCCGCCGGCGCTTAAGGAGTGCGAACTGTATTTCTCGCAGGGAATTGTCTGGGACAAGCAGCACCCGGTGCTGACGCGCAAGGATTTCATGGGCTGCTTTGAGCTGGCCTTCTACGGCTGGCGCGAGGGGGCGGCCCACGAATTCTTCGGGCCGAACAACGCCCTGGACCTGTGGCACGTCAAGAAAGTGAACCCGCAGAACATGGTGCACCTCACCGAGAAGCCGGTCGAGTTGGCCGTGCGGGCCATTCAGTATTCGTCGCGCACGGGCGAGAACGTGCTCGACCTGTTTGGCGGGTCAGGAAGCACGCTGATCGGCGCACAACAGACGGGACGCAAGGCGTTCCTGATGGAACTCGACCCGCTGTACTGCGATGTGATTGTGCAGCGCTTCGAGCAATTCACCGGGAAGAAAGCAGAACGGGCTGCGGCTCCCAGGGTCGCGGCGTGACCTCGGCGGACAAATGAAAAACGCCCCACGTCGAATCGTGGGGCGTCCGGGCCGCTCTATTTCGCAGCGAACAGTCCCTTGTCGGTCTTCTTGAATCGGGATTCCTTGCCCTTGCCGAGTTCTCTGAGGATTGCCGAATACAGCGTGGCGGCCGGCGTCTTGCCGCCGGGGCTGGTCCACAGTTTCTTGGCCGCCATCGCCTCGATCAGAGCCTTGGTGGTCATTGGCTCCTTCGCCTCGGCCAGCACCTTGGCCGCCGCATCGAGGCAGGAGAGTTTTCCATGGGCCTTGGCGGCCTTCGCCGGCTTGCCGGCTTTCGATTCAGACTTCGTGGCCTTCGACTTCGACTTGGTGGCGCTCTTCGACATGTCATTCTCCTCGTCTTGGAAATGGGGTTCAAAACCTACGGGCTCGACCACCGTGGTCGGTGCCCAACTCGTCACGTGTGTGCCGCGGCATTGGAACCGCCGCGGTTGTCCTTCCTGGTCGGCGAACTCGACGTCTTGTTCCGGCCGGTCCAGGCGAACCAAGGCCCGGCATTCGTTGGCCTTCAGCAAGATGCCGGTGACCTCCGGCATCTCGGCGAGGCGGAATCTGGTTCCTGGTCGTAGCCATTGCAGGGCGGGCATCGGGGCGTCCTTTCAATTCACCGGGATGGTCATGATGCGGTATTTGCCATCCGGCATTTCGTGGTCGACGAGGTGCGCGAACTCGACCCCGGCGGCAGCGATGCGCTCGACCTCGTCGGCGGCCAGGACGAAGTTCCGGGCGTCGAGGAGGATGGCCTTGCCCCCCGCCGCCTCGGCGTGCTGGAGCGCCGCGAACGCGCTGGGGAATTCAATCGCCTTGAAGGTGATGGTTTTCATGGGGTTGCTCCTGGTTTGGTTAGGCCTGCGTGGAGTTGACCGCGTCGCGCAGCCGGTCCCACTCTTCGCTGGTGACCATTTCGTCGTCGCGGGCTTCGAGCAGCGCGCGGGCGGCGGCCACCACCGAGGGTGATCGGGTTGCGTCGACCGCGGCGGTGATCGCCGCGCGAATCACACCGATCGGCGCCGCGTACGGCAGGCTGATCTCGTAGGTCAGCAAGCGCCCGATCTGGCCGTCGAAGGCGTAGATCGCGCACCGCTCGTCGTCGGTGACGAGATGCACCCGTACCGCCGAGGCAGCGTGGTCGCGGCAATCGTTCCGCGGGTTGGTCGCGGCGAATCCGAGTTCGTCGAGCGTCGCGTGGATGGCTGTTTCTGTCTCTTGGCTGTTCGTTCGCATGTTCTTTCTCCTTTATTTGCAATGCCTTACGTCGTCTCAACGATCACACAGTTACCTCGGGTTTCCAGACACATCAACCCACATTGATGCGTATTCCACCGGAATTTGACACGTTTTTCACAGGCCAGTAATGGCCAGAAACAGGCCCCAAATTGCCCTCTGAAATCACCCCCGCGCCGCCCCCCGCGAAGCCGGCGTTGAGTTCGACCGCTTTGTCGCTGCCCGACGCGGCGGCGCTGCTCAGCAAAGTCAGCGGCGAGCCGATCACAATCGAGATGCTGGAGTCCGACGTCGAGGCCGGCGCCCCGGCCAATCCCGACGGCACGCTCAATCTGGTGCACTACGCGGCTTGGCTCGTGCGCGAGGTTTCGCGTGGCGATTGACCCACGGCACCTGAAACCAGCCGAGCTGTGTCGGCTGCTCAACTCAACACCGCTCAGGACGGTGATCGCCGAGCGCCAGCTCTACCGGCACAGGACACGCGCCGGGTTCCGGATCGGCGACGGCAGGCATCTCGACCTGTTCCGCTACGTCGCCTGGCTCATTCACGAGCATCGAACGCCCAAGGCGGTCGATCCGGTGGCTGGATATGAGACGCTAAAACAGCGCGCGCGTTCCCGGAACATTGCGCAATCCCTGGCGGGCCGAGACATCGGTGACCTCCCCGATCTGAAGAATCCTCCGCGGCGCGAGCGGGCTTCCACCGACTTCCGATTCTTCTGCGAAGCGTATTTTCCGCTGACGTTTCACCTGTCGTGGTCTGACGACCATCTCAAGGTGATCGCCAAGATCGAGCAGGCCGTCCTCCGCGGTGGCCTGTTCGCGATGGCCATGCCTCGGGGATCCGGAAAAACCACGCTGGCAGAATGCGCCTGTCTGTGGGCCATCCTGAACGGCCACCACAACTTCGTGGCGCTGATCGGTTCCGACGAGGGGCATGCCACCGACATGCTCGAAAGCATCAAGATGGAGCTCGACGGTAACGGTTTTCTCCTTGACGATTACCCTGAGGTGGTCCATCCGATCGAGAGCCTGGACGGAATCGCCAACCGGTGCAACGGCCAGCTCTACCAGGAAGAGCGAACTCACATCGGCTGGACAGCCCGCGAGATTGTGCTCCCGACGCTGAAGCCGAAAGACTGGCTCAATGACGCTGTGCTTCGGAAGTTTGTGCGGGAGGACGGCAGCTCGCTGGCCAGTGGCGCGATCGTCAAGGTGGCCGGGATCACAGGAAGAATCCGCGGCATGAAGTTCAAGCGGTCTGACGGCCAGACGGTCCGGCCGTCGCTGGTTGTGCTGGACGACCCGCAGACCGACGAGTCGGCCCGGTCGCTTTCGCAATGCGCCAACCGGGAAAGCGTTTTGGCGGGGGCCGTGCTGGGGCTGGCCGGACCAGGAAAAAAGATCTCGGGGATCATGCCGTGCACAGTCATCAAACCGGGCGACATGGCGGACAACATTCTCGACCGGGACCGGCACCCGGAATGGAATGGCGAACGCACAAAACTCGTTTACGCCTTTCCGGCGAACGAGCAGCTCTGGGCCCAGTACGCCCAGCTGCGGGCCGAGGGAATGCGGAACGAAGACGGCGGCAAGGCAGCCACAGAGTTCTACCGTGAAAACAAAGTCGAAATGGACGCCGGCGCCCTTGTGGCCTGGCCGCAGCGGTTCAATTACGACGAGCTCAGTGCCATCCAGCATGCGATGAACCTGCGGCTCCAGGACGAGGCGGCGTTCTACGCCGAATACCAGAACGAGCCGCTCCCCGAAGAAGAGGCTGATGACGGCCTGATGACGGCCGACCAGGTGGCCGAGAAGACGAACGGCCTGGCGCGGGGCGATCTGCCGATCGGTTGTCAGCACCTGACGATGTTCGTCGACGTCCAGCAGAAACTGTTGTTCTTCATGGTCTGCGCCTGGCACGACGATTTCACGGGATACGTCGTCGACTATGGCAGCTATCCCGACCAGAAGCGACCGTACTTCACGCTCCGCGAGGCGCGGCACACGCTGGCGACGGCCGCGGAGGGGACGGGCCTGGAAGGAGCTATCTATGCGGGGCTGACTCAATTAACTCGGTCGTTTCTGGAACGCGAATGGCACCGCGACGACGGCGCCGCCATGCGGATAGAGCGCTGCCTCGTCGACGCCAACTGGGGTTCTTCAACCGACGTGGTGTATCAGTTCTGCCGGCAGAGCGTTCATTCGGCCATCGTGATGCCCAGCCACGGCAGGTTCGTCGGCGCCTCGAGCATTCCGTTCTCGGAGTACAAGCGCAAGCAGGGGGACAAGGTCGGGCTCAACTGGCGCATTCCCAACGTCCAGGGAAAGCGAGCCATCCGCCACGTTGTGTTCGACGCCAACTTCTGGAAGTCGTTCATTCACGCCCGGCTGGCCGTGGCCATGGGAGACCATGGGTGCCTGTCGCTGTTCGGCACGCGGCCGGATCAGCACCGGCTCCTGGCCGACCATCTGACGTCGGAGTACCGGGTGAAGACCGAAGGGCGCGGCAGGAAAGTCGACGAGTGGAAGATCAGGCCGGAGCAGCCTGACAACCACTGGCTGGATTGCCTCGTGGGCTCGGCGGTGGCAGCGTCGATTCAGGGGGCGGCCCTGCTGGGCACCGGTGGATTTGTCACGCCGAAGCGCCCGCGCGTGCGACTTTCCGACCTGCAACGGAGTCGCCAATGACGGTCGCCGAGAGCACCAGGCTTTCCGAGCAGCGCGGCATTCAGTGCCGGCGCTGCGGCTGCAAACACTTTCACGTGCTTTACACGCGCCCCAAGCCCGGCGGCACGATCCAGCGGCGCCGCGAGTGCCGGCACTGCGGCACGCGCATCACGACCTGGGAGCGGATTGCCGAGGCCGAAAAATGACAGAGCCCCGTCACCGTGTTACATCGGGCTAGCAACGTAACGACCGGGTGATGACCGCAACACGCGCGACTTTTTCAACGCGGGGTTCTACCGGTGTAACGATTTTCCGCAATCGCGCGCAAGCTACCAGAAATGTCCGTGATTTTTTGTCCCTTTAGGGAAGTAGGACTATAGAGGGACACATATTTCTCACTTTGGAACGGACGAATGTCCGACGACCTCGAAGAGACGATTCGTGAGAATGCCGCGGCCCCTGCGAAGGTGGCTGGCGACGCCGGAAGCGTGGAACAACACCCGCTCTCCGAACAGATCGAGGCCGACCGGTATCTGCAGTCGAAGAAGGTCGCCCGCAGCAAAACGCTGGGCGTGCGTCTGACCAAGATCGTTCCCCCTGGGGCGAACTAACCGTGTTCGAGTGGCTCAAAGGTATTTTTGCTGCGCGCCGTGCGCCTGCGCTGACCGCGACCTGGCAACAGTCCGCCCGGTTCCTGCGGGCGCGTTACGACGCGGCGCTGACGACCGACGCGAATCGCCGTCACTGGGGTTTCGCGGATGGTCTGTCGGTCAACTCGGCCAACAGCCCCGACGTGCGCCGCATTCTTCGCAATCGGGCGCGGTACGAAGTGGCCAACAACAGTTACGCGAAGGGGATTGTGCTCACGCTCGCCAATGACGTTATCGGGACAGGCCCGCGCCTGCAGATGCTGACCGACGATGCCGAGGCCAATCGTCGCGTGGAGTCGGAGTTTGGCCGATGGGCGAAGGCCGTTCGCCTGGCTGAAAAGCTCCGCACGATGCGCATGGCACGAACGCAGGACGGCGAGGCCTTCGCCATTCTGATCAATAATCCGAGGCTCCCGACCCCGGTCCAGCTCGACCTGCGGCTGGTCGAGGCTGACCAGGTCACGTCGCTCAACATGCTGGTGAGTGATTGGAACGTAGTCGACGGGATTCGGCATGATGAGCAGGGGAACCCGGTCGAATATTTCGTTCTCAAGCGACACCCGGGTGATGTGCGCGGCGGCTGGACGCTCGATTACGACGCGATCCCTGCCGAATCGATGATCCACCTGTACCGCGCCGACCGGCCAGGTCAGGCGCGGGGCATCCCCGAGATCACGCCGGCGCTGCCGCTGTTTGCCATGCTGCGGGATTACTCGCTGGCAACGCTGGATACAGCCAAGGCGGCGGCCTACTACGCCGGCATCATCTACACCGATTCTCCGGCGAACGGTGAGTCCGATTCGGTGGAACCGATGGATGCGGTTGAGCTCGATCGCAACATGCTGCTGACGATGCCGGGTGGCTGGAAGATGAGCCAGCTCCACGCCGAACAACCGACGACGGTTTACTCGGACTTTAAGAAGGAAATCCTCAATGAGATCTCGCGGTGTTTAAATGTCCCGTACAACGTCGCGGCCGCGAATTCGTCGTCCTACAACTACGCCTCGGGCCGGATGGACCACCAGGTCTATTTCAAGGCGATCCGCATTGATCAGGCGTCGATCGCCGTCAACCAGCTCGACCGGATTCTCTCCGCCTGGCTCGACGAGGCGGTCCTGATCGAAGGCCTGCTCCCCCAGTCGCTACGGACACTCGATGCCGACTGCCCGCACCAGTGGTTTTGGGATGGCCAGGACCACGTCGATCCTCAGAAAGAGGCCGATGCTCAGGCCACCCGGCTAGCGAACAACACGACCACGCTCGCCGACGAATACGCCCGCCGCGGCCAGGACTGGGAAGTCCAGCTGCGGCAGCGGGCCAGCGAACTGGCGCTGATGCGCGAGCTGGGACTGGCCCCGGCCGACGCGGCGCCGCAAGGAACTCCTCCATCACGGGCCACAGACGACTCTCCGGAAAACTCCGATGCCGACCTCGAACCTGTCAGCACCGACGACTGAACCGACCGAGCTCAGGCTCTTGGCGCCGTCTGTCGAAATCGAAGCCGCCCTCCCCGAGGGAGAACCGCAGCGGCAGCGCCGGTTCCAGATGGTGGCCTACACCGGCGGCCCGATGATGCTGGCCGGTTGGCGCTACCCGGTCGTCGTCGACCTCAACGGACTCGACGTCGGCAAGCAGCGCCGGCCCATCCTGCTCGATCACACGCGCGACGTCGAATTCGTGATGGGCCAGACCGACCAGATCGTGCCGGCCAACAACCAGCTGCTCGTCACGGGGCAGATCATGGGGGACTCACCGAGGGCCAAGCAAGTGATCGCCCTCAACGACAAAGGGTTTTCGTGGCAGGCGTCGATCGGGGCCAAGGCCAACCAGGTGGAGTTCGTCGCCGAGGGGCGAAGCGTCGAGGTGAATGGCCGCGAAGTGGCAGGCCCCGTGAACGTGGCGCGACGCGCCTCGTTGGGCGAAATCAGTTTCGTGGTGCTGGGAGCGGACGAGAACACGACGGCGCAAATCGCGGCGAAAGCAAAGCAGGCAAAGGAGCAACCGATGGAATTCGCAGAATGGGTCGAAGCGCAGGGCTTCGCAGTCGACAGTCTTTCCGAAAAGCAGACGACGGGACTCAAGGCGCTGTACGAACAGACGCGCGAGACCCCGGCCGTCCCCGTCGTGGCCACGCCGCCGGCGACTGTACCGGCACCTTCCCCGACGGCTCCCGCCCCCGCTCCCGCGCTGGCGGTGCGCGATACCACGCCGGTCGACCCGGTAGCCGATCTGCGGGCGCGCCTCGCCTCCGAGCAGCGGCGCGTGGATTACATCGTCAGGACGTGCCAGGGAGACCAGTTCGGCGAAATGAAGGTCCTGGCAATCGCCGAGGGCTGGGACGCAACCCGCCTCGAGCTGGAAATGCTGCGGGCCGGTCGTCCGAAAGGCGCCGCGCCCCATTCCCCCGCAGAGAACACGCAGATGTTTGCAGCCATCGAAGCGGCCATGTGCATTTCGGCAGGCATTTCCGAAGAGCGGGTCGGCAAGTGGTATGACGCGCGGGTCATGGAAGCGGCCCTGTCGCACGACCTGCGCGGCGCCGGGATTCACACGCTGCTGTACGAAGTCATCCGGGCGACCGGCGGACATGTGCGTCCCGGCCACGTCGACAATGACACGATCCGGGCGGCGTTTGTCGCCGATGGTCGGCTGATCCAGGCGGCGGAGGGTTATTCGACTCTGAGCCTGGCCGGCATCCTGTCGAACCTGGCGAACAAGACACTGCTGGCTGCCTACGAGGCAGTCAACTCAGTGGCCGACCAGATCTGCGGTACGACCGATGTCAACGATTTCAAACAGGTGACCCGCTACCGGATGACGGCTTCGGGCATCTTCCAGAAGGTGGGTCCCGACGGCGAGCTCAAGCACGCTTCGCTCGACAGCGAGTCGTACACCAACCAGGTCGAGACGTACGGTCGGATGATCGCCCTCACGCGGCAGATGATCATCAACGACGACCTGAGCGCCTTTCTGCAGATTCCGCGAGCCATCGGACGGATGTCGGCTTTGGCCCTGGAAGAGGCCGTGTTCACGCTGCTGCTGGCGAATGTCGGCAGCTTCTTCTCGGCCGGGAATGCGAATTACTTCGAGGGGGTCGATTCGGCGCTGGACGTCGATTCGCTGACGGTCGGCGAGCGGATGTTCCTCGATCGGGTCGACAGCAAGGGAAAACCGATCCTGGTGCAGCCGGCAATCCTGCTGGTCCCGACGGGACTCAAGGTCACGGCCGAGCTGATGTTCAAAGAGACGACCTGGTTGAACCAGGTCCCGGCCAACAACAAGGCCAAGCCGGCGACGAATCCGCACGGTGGCAAGTTCCGGCCGGTGACGTCTCCCTACCTGTCAATCAGTTCGATCCCCGGAAACAGCGCCACCGCCTGGTACCTGCTGGCCGAGCCCAGCGATGTGGCGGCGATCGAAATCGCCTACCTCCGCGGCAAGAGTAACCCCACGATCGAAAGCGGCGAATCCGATTTCAACACGCTGGGGATGCAGTGGCGCGGTTACTTCGACTTCGGCGTGGCCATGCAGGATATGCGGGCCGCCGTGAAGAGCAAAGGTTCTGTGTAAGCCTGGTTTTTGCGGGTGTTTTCATCGCGAGCTGGTGCGATTCGCACCTCATATATAAGGAGAGACTGGGATGCCGGTGACATTTGTTCATGAAGGGGATGCGATCGACTACACGCCGGCGGTCGCCAAAACCGCGGGGGACGTCGTCGTCCAAGGTGATCTCATCGGCGTCGTGCGGATCGACATTGCCGCGAACCGCCTCGGCGCTTTGGCGCTGGAAGGCGTGTTTGATTTCCCGAAGGCTGGCGGTGTCGCGTTCACGACCGGCCAGAAGACTTACTGGGACGCAACGAACCTGATCGCGTCCAGTGACCCATCGGTCGGCCGACTGCTCGGCCGCGTCGTTAAAGACGCCGTCTCGGCCGACACGGCGGTCCGCATTCTGCTCGACATGCAGGCGGTCCCCGCGCTGCTCTATTCGGCCGAGGTGGCAAGTTCGCTAATCACCAACACGGTGGCTGAGACTGATTTCGACAAGTCGGTCACGATTCCCGCGGGCACATTGCAGGTCGGCGACGTGATCCGCGTGCGGGGCGAAGTCATCGCCATCAGCACGAACTCGACCGACACGCTCACCATCCGGCTCAAGATCGGCGCCACGGTGATTGTGGTGACGGCAGCCGTCGACGTGGCGAATAACGATATCGGCTACGTGGAAGCCGACGTCGTCGTGCGGACGGTGGGCGCCGGCGGAACGATCGTGGCGTGCGGCGTTCAGGCGCTGGGGACCGAAGGGACCGTCACCGCGAAGCCCTTCAAGCTGGCCTCGACGGCCATCGATACCACGGTAGCGCAAACCGTGAAGGCGTCGGCCCAATGGTCGGTGGCCAACGCGGGGAACCAGGTGCGGCTCGACGTGCTCGACGTCGAACTGCTCCGCAAGCTGTAAGAGATCGCCGTGAGTGACTTGCTTCAGTCCGGTCTCGCCTGGCTGGCCCAAAAACTCAAGCAGCACGCCAGCCGACAGGTGACCTACGAGCGGGGTGTGAACTCGGTGGTCCTCCTGGCGACGCCGGCGAAGACCCAGTTTGAGCAGTCGGACACCAGTGGCCTCAAAGTCGATTCGGAAATCCGCGACTTCCTGATTGCACCGGCGGATCTGGTGCTGGCCGGCGAGATGGTTCTCCCCGAGCGGGGGGACCTGATTCGCGAATCGGACGGTTCCACATTGCACTTGTTCGAAGTCGTTCCGGTCGGCGGTGAACCCCCTTACCGCTACACCGACCCCTACCGCAACCTGTTCCGCATTCACGTGCGGGAGATTGATACTGAGCAAGAGTGATGGACGCGACGCTGATCAGAGTGGCTGACGCGGTTCTCGCCGAGCTGAACGATTACACGTTCAGCATGCCGTTTGAAGCCGAGCGGGTCTACCTGCCGAGGCACACTCCCAAGGAGCTCAAAGACCTGCGAGTGACCGTCGTGCCGGCCGGGTGGGACAGCAACTACGAGTCCCGCCACTCCACCCGCCGCAACTGCACGATCCAGGTGGGCCTGCAGAAAAAGCTGGCCACCGAAGACAATGCAGAGATCGACCCGCTGGTGGGCTTGGCGCAGGAGATCGAAGACCGGTTCCGGGAGATCAAGCGCCTGAAATCAGTCGAAGCCATCCTGATGACGGTCGAAGGGCTGGCCGTGCCGGCTGACGACGACGATCTCGATCAACGCAAGATCTTTACGTCAGTCCTGTCGCTGACGTATCGGGTGGTGGAGTGAGCGCCGGGTTTGGCGTCGGGTTCAAACAGGCCAGGGGCGGGTTCTTTGACCGGCGGAGTGTGACGAATGCCGTCAATCGGGCTGAGCTCAGAACGCTGTCGAAGTTTGGTGCGTTCGTGCGGACGCGAGCGCGGACGAGTATCCGCAAGCGACGAAAGCCGTCGCTCCCGGGAAATCCCCCCAGCAGCCACAGCGGCCTCCTGAAACGATTCATCTTCTTCTTTTACGACCGGCTGCGGCACAGCGTGATCGTGGGGCCGGTGAAACTCAATGGGACGATCGGCGACGCGCCGGCCGCGCTGGAATACGGGGGCCGGTCGCAGGTGTGGGCCGGTCGCCGGCATCGCCGCTTGCTGCGGATCGTGATGATTCGGCCGCGACCCTATATGCAGCCCGCACTGGAACTCGAGCAACCAAAACTCCCCCGGTTGTGGGCCAATTCGGTGAAAGCGGCCTGATGGACATCAATTTCTTTTCTGAGTTTGTGCGGCAGAACGGGTTCGCAGCCGGCTGCCTGGCCGTTCTGGCGATCGCCGTGTGGCGCACATCGGTCTGGCTCGGCAAGGAGATCGTCAAGCCCCTGTTCGACCGGTTGATGCGGTTCATCGACGTGGCCGAGCGGGTGTTGTGCCAGCAAGCAGCCGACATGGCCGCCATTCGGACTGACCTGCAACGCGTCCAACTCAAGCAGGAAGAGCATTTCGAGATCTGTTCCCAAGCCGCATCGGCCCACTCATGATGTTTCGCAAGCACCACCGCCGACCCGAGATTCTGCCGGGCATTCCCTGCCACGATTTGCCATACGTCGATTACCGGCATTCGGCCCGTGACTGCGACGTGGCCCTTTGGGAACCCCGCGATTTCTCGGGGAAGCTGATCGCCGTGGCCACTGACGGGCCATTCTGCCATGTCAGTGGCCTGGCCTGGCTGCATGGGCGCCTGTGGTCGGCGGGCTACGAAGAGCGCTGCAACGGGTTCCTTTCGCCCCTCAGCGCCGAAGTCCGCCGGCATCCGAGAAAGATTTCGGTGTTCCGGCCCACGCTGCACCTTGATGAACGGCAGCGCCAGGCGATTCTCAGGCACCTGGTCGGCGACCTGACCGGCGATTACGCCTGGAAAAACATTCGGCTGATCACGTTGGGCCACCTGCTGGGACTGCGGTGGTTCACCTGGATTCCTGCCTACCGCGAGATGATCCGCAAGCAGAGTCTGCAAACGAAATCGGCCATCTGCTCACAGCACATTGTCCGTTCGTTCCGACGGGGGGCCAACCTGCGGTTCGTCAATAAGCACGACGCGGTCGTCAGCCCCAACGATCTGGCCCGTTCGCCCCTCCTGCATTACCTGGGGACCCTCACCTGGCAATGGAGTTCGTCACATGCTGTCCGCCCTGCTGCTTAACCGGGTTCGACAAACGGTTGTGTTGGCCGTCCTGGCCACCGCCACGGCGGCGCTGCCGGGACTGGCGCCTGCCGCGCCCGCGGTCGGCACAGTGATCCACATTTCGGCCGGCGTCAGGAGAATCATTCACCGCCTGCGGCAGCTCGACATTCCCCTGAGCTATCGCCGGTCGAACTGGATCGGCCGCCGCGGCCAGGGCTCGTGCGTTCACGCGTCAATGCGGCACCTGTTTCACTGGCAGGGACGCCACGATCTGGCCGAGTGGTGGGCCACTAACCACAGCGACGGTGAGACGGCTGAGGGTCTGGCCGCGAAGCTCGATCGGGCGCAGGTCCGCTACGCCGAGACGCGGAATGGTGACGAAGCCTTCCTGGAATGGACTATCCGCACGCGGCGCGGCGCCGCCGTTGTCGTCCAGAACGGCGCGCACATGGTGAACCTGGTGGGTCTGGACCGCCAATACGCCCACATTCTCGACAGCAACGCGCCCCAGCGGGTCCAGCAGCGGCCGCGGGGCGAGTTCCTGAATGACTGGAAGCGGAGCGGCGGCTGGGCCGTGACTCCGCTCGGCACGCCGGCGCCCCCTGATCCGTGGATCGTTAAGTAATTCTCGTTAACAACCTCATCCCCTCAGGAGAAATGTCCCATGAAATCGGTCTGTTTCACGTCGTGTTGCGCTGCCCTGGTGGCGCTGGTCGTCAGTCTGTATGTCGTTCCCGAGCTCCGACCGGAGCAGTCGGTACCGATTGTGGTCGAAGAGTCGTTCGATCCGCGTCCCGAACAGCGCGTGCTGGACCTCCCCGAAGACGGAAATGCCTGGCACACGATCCTGATCGTGCGCCCGGAGTGGCGGAGCATCGCCGCCGAACGGAAGGCGGAGGCCATGTTCCACTCGGAACCGCTGCTGATTTCGCTCAAACACCAGACGCACTGGCACCTGATCACGACCGATCAGGCGGAGTTTGCGAAGTTTCGGACGCTGGTGGCGGCGACGCCTTGCCTGATTGTGGAGCGGGCCAATGGCGAAGTCGTGTATCGCGAGTCGGGTCCCGAACTCGGAAAGCATCCCCACAACCTGACGCATGTTCTGCGGCGAGAGATCGAGCGGCATTGTCCCGATGGCCGTTGTCTCCCCCTGCATCCCGTCCCCAACAAGGACGAGCCGCGCCAGGATGACGAAGTCCCGGCCGTCCTGCGGGAGGACCCCAAACCGGCCGGTCCCAAAGCGGGCGGACTCGTCGCCGTGCTGACGGCCCTGGGCGCCGCCGCGGGTGGCGTGGGCTGGCAGTGGAAGAAGACCGGCTGAACCAGCGAACCCGCACAACTCGTTCTGTTTCCATCACGAAAACTTCCTCTTTGAAAGAACCTGTCATGGATCAGCTTGATTTGTCGAATCCTATCGTTCTGGCGGCGATTGCCGCGGTCATGTTTTTTGGAGGCCAGTTGCTGTTCAAGGGAGACACGGCGGTCGAGAACCGACGGCGGGGCGCCACGCGCCTGGCCGGACGGCTGCGTGAGCTGGGGTTCACTCGGCTGCCGCCCATCCTGGAGGACTACTCGGTTGGCGATTACAGCGGGATGATCAGCAAGATCCGCGACGTAGCGGAGATGCTCGGAGACGATAAGGAGCGGCATGCCGAGTTCGAAAAGGTGTTCCAGCTGATCCTGGAAGCCAAGATGAAGGACCCCGAGAAGCGCGACGGACTGATCAAGGCGTTCGACAAACTGCGGGTGCTGTATTCGCAGATTGTCGCGCCGCAGCCCGATGCAGCCGCACCCGCGCCGCCGACGGTCATCGTGCAGCCGATTCACGTTCCCGTTCCGGCTGCGGCGGCCGGGAACTCCGCCCCCGCAGCGCCGAATCCCGGGTTGTCGTGAAGCGTGATTTCAATCGGTTGCCCGTTCGTTGGTTTCGTTGTTTTCTGAGTTAGGGTCTCATCATGCCCGCCGTTCAACCCTCCTATGTCGGCCTCGACATGCTCCTGGCCTACAACTCGGCCGGGCCGGGGCTCGGTCCGACCTGGGTGGTGCTCAATGCCAAGGATGTGAAGCGAGCCCGATCTCGCACGAAAGCCGACGTCTCCAACCGGGGCAGCAAGCGCAAACTCGCCGAGCCGGCCCTGATGGAGGAAGAGATCACGTTCGACATGAATTCGGACGAGACTGACGCCGGATACGTGTTCCTGCGGTCGGCGTTCGATGCGGGAACAGCCGTCGAATTCGCGTTCGCCAATGGGCCGATCGGGACGGCAGGCACCGTGGCCACAGGTGGGACGGCCAACGTCGTGATGACGAAGATCATCATGAAAGTGTTTAGCTTCGAGGACGACCAGCCCCTCGACAACGGCTGCGATACGTCGATCACCATCGCACCGTGCAAGAAGACGCAGACTTCGCCGCCGACCGAGAATACGTTGATTGCCTGATTCCGTGTCGCCGCGCGGGGATCGTGTTCGAGACCGGTCCCCGCGCGATTTCGTTTATTGGCACATGAGAGAACCGTCCGCCATGCACACATTCAAAGACGAGCAGAACCGGGAATGGGACTTGTCGATCACGGTCGGCACGATCCGCCGGGTGAAGGCTGTTCTGAAAGAGCGCCTGCCGGGGCGCGAGATCGACCTCTTGAAGATCGACGAGGGGCAGCCGCCCCTCGTGGCCCTGCTCTCGGTCGACGTGGAACTCATTGTCGACGTGATCTGGACGCTGGTGAAAGAGCGCCGCGACTCCCAGGCCGTGACCGACGAAGAGTTCGTCCTGGCGATGGGGGGCGACGCGATGGTCGCCGCCACCGCCGCGTTCTGGGGAGAGCTGCGCGATTTTTTCCAGAAGCTCGGCCGCAAAGACCTGGCGCAGGTGATCCAGACGCAGACCGAGCTGCTGACGGGGACGGTGGACAAACAGACGGCAGAATACGCGGGGATCAATCTGAAGACGCTGATCGACGAGACGTGGGAAGCGGAGAAAGCGAAGCGGAAACAGACCCCGACGGGCCAGCCGATCCTTGGGAGCGAATCTACGAGCTTGCCGGGATTGCCGGTGTCGATCCCGACGGCAGAACACTCCGTGAGCTGACCTGGATGGCCCGCGGTCGGCAGAAGGATGAATGGAGCCGGACGTCGTGGCTCCTCTCCAAGATTCACAACGCCTGGCACGAGAAGAAGGCCATGCCCAACGATTTCAACCCGTTTGAGACGCCCACCCGGCGGCGGAAGCCCAAGACGCGGATCAGCGACCCGCGCCTGCTGGGATTCGGAACCGTCTGCGAGGTGCACTGATGGGCGCCAGCTCGGGAGCCATTCGCGCGGGAAAAGCCTATGTCGAAATCTACGGCGATGACAATCCGCTGCAGAAGAAGCTCAACGGCGTCAGCACGAAACTCAAATCGTGGGGCGGCTCGATCAGCTCGCTGGGGACGAAGGTGTTTGCAGCCGGCGCGGCGGTCAAAGGCGCACTGGGCGGGGCCATCGCAGTCTTTGAGGAAGCCGGCACCCAGTTGCGGGGGATGAGCCTCCGCACGGGCGCCTCCGTGGAGGCCCTCTCAACCCTGGGGTTCGTGGCCGAACAGTCGGGCGTGGACATGGAAGGCCTCGAAACGGGCATCCGCAAGATGCAGAAGGTGCTCGGCGGTGCCGACGAGGGAAGCGCCGAAGCGGCCGCCGCCCTCGACAAACTGGGTTTATCCATCGACCAGCTTAAAGGCTTATCGCCTGACGAGCAGTTCCGGCGGATCGGCGCGCGCCTGGCCGCCATGCCCGACCCGACGCTGCGTGCGGCCGAGGCCATGAAGATCTTCGGCAAGTCGGGGACGTCGCTGCTCCCCATGCTGGCGCACGGGGCGGAAGGGATGGCCGAGCTCGAAGATCAGGCCCGATCGCTGGGCCTCGAATGGTCGGGACACGAAGCCGAATCGGCCGCCAAATTGCATCACGCGATGGGCGCGCTGTGGGCCGTCATCAAGAAAGGCACCGCCAACGTGGGGTCGGCGCTGGCCGACGATCTGCGCGGGCTGGTGGTCTCGGCGACGCAGATGGCTGCGGCGACAGGCAAATGGATCAAGGAGAACAAGGGGCTGGTGGTCGGTCTCAACCTGGCTGCGGGTGCTGTTCTGGCAACCGGCGCTGCGCTGATCGTGTTGGGAACCGTCCTCACTGCCGGTGGCACAGTGCTGGGGACCATCGGCACCGTGATGGCGGCGATTCTGTCGCCCACCACGCTGGTGATTGCTGCCGTCGTCGGGCTGGGCGCGGCCCTCCTGCACTATTCGGGGGTCGGCAAGGCGGCACTCGGCTGGCTCAGCGAGCGGTTCGCCGAGCTGAAAGCCGACGCCGAAAAGACGTTCAAGGGGATTTCCGATGCTCTCTCCGCCGGTGACATCAAGCTGGCCATGAAGATTCTGTGGCTGTCACTCCAGGTCGAGTGGCAGAAGGGGATTAATTTTCTCAAAGGGCTGTGGCGCGGGTTCAAAGTCAGCGTGATCGACATCGGCCTTTCGATCGGTGAGGGGCTGGCCGCGCCGCTGCTGTTGGCGTTTGCCGAGATTCAGAAGGCGTGGATCGACCTGGAAATCATGCTGGCCAAAGGCGCACTCAAAGTCGCCGCCGCCACGAAGGGCATTCAGATCCCCGACATGGCCTTCGCCGCCATCGATGCCGCAGGAAATGTCGTCAAAGCCAACGTGGACCAGGACGCCGAACGCCGGCGCAAGGCCATTCCGGGCGTGGCGGCCGGAATGCGGATGGCGAATGCGGCTGGAGCAGTCGCTGACGCGGCAGCCGACCAACGACGTGTCGAAGATCTCGAACGGGCGCGTGACGCGGCCATCGCGCTGGCGGCGGCCAACCGCAAGAACGGCGACGGCGGGGCGGGTGCCGGCGCGCATGGGTTCGATGCCGATGCGGCCACCGCTTCGAAGCACGGCCCGATCGCGGGTGTCGATGTGAAGTCGGCCGAGGGTTTCAAGTCGGTCCTGACCGCCGTCAACGAGGGGCGCAACAACCCGGCCGCCGACAGTGCGCTCAGCCTGCGGCAGATGGCCGCCCTCCAGCGGCGCCAGGAACGGCACGAGCGGGACACGTTGGCCGTCCTCCGCCGAATCAGCACGGTGGGGTTCTGACATGGGACTGCTGTGGATCGAGCGCAAATATGAAGAAGAGGGCCGCGACGAGCAGATGCGCGAAGAGACGATCGAGCGGTACGTCCTGGAGATGTCCGACGTCAAAGACGGCAAGAAGCAGATTCGCGAAGCGCTCCCGAAACTGGCCCCGTATGAGCCGCACCCCACCGAGAAGGACCTGTACGTGGCCAGCTTCTGGCCCGTGCGCCAGCAGCCGGGTGCCAACGTCTGGGACCTGGAAATCACCTATTCGAGCGAAGTCAATCTCCCCCAGAACCCGCTCCTGGAGCCGATGGAATGGACAGTCGACACGGACGTCGAAGAGGAACCGTCATTCCGCGACGTCGACGGCAGGCCCTATCTCACCACGGCGGGCAGTCTGATCGAAGCCACGAACGACGTTCCCCACGTGGTGCTGGCCGGTTCCAAGAAGATCGCCACTAACTGGCCCGACTGGCTGCTGACGTACGGTGGGGCCGTGAACATCGACGACGTGCGAATCAAGGGGAAGACCTGGCCGGCCGGCACGCTGAAGTGCACGAAGATCAAGATCGGCAAGGACGAGGTGAGCGAATCGGGAGTGGCGTTCTGCGCCCTGGACCTCGAGCTCTCGCACCATCGCAACGGCTGGCAACTCGAAACGCCCAACCGGGATTTCTATCAGCTGATCCCGCGCCCCGCCGACCCGGGTCAGAAGAAGCCGACGCCTGCCAAAAAGCAGAAATACGACCGGGTCAAGATTTACGTGAAGAACGAGCACGGTGTGAAAGAAGAGCCGACCGAGCCGCAGATGATCGACCAGCAGGGAAAGCTGATCGAGATTCCGACGACCGAGAACATCGTGATCCTCAAGTTCAACCGCAACCGGCGGCTGCCGTTTTCGGAACTGCCGCTGAAGTGAGGTTTTTCAATTATGCCCATCCCCATCTTTCGCGGCGATTCGCCCCCCGTGGCGCAGATCACCCGCGTGACGCCGGCCAACGTCAAGGTGGGCGATACGTTCACGCTGACCTGCAACGGCAAGTCGGTCAGTTACGTCGCCAAAGCTGCCACAGTCGCCGACGTCGTGGCCGGTCTCGTGGCGGCGGTGCAGACGACGACGATTCCCGAGTTCGCCGAGATGCTGGCATCGCCGGCGGCCGACAACAGCTATTTCACGCTCGTGGCGGCGACGGCCGGTGTGCCGTTCACTGTGACTGCTTCGACGACTGTCACCAGCGCGGGCAATGTGACCGTAGTCGAAACGACCCCCGGCCAGTCGGCCGTCAACGAAGTCCATCAAATCAGTCTCATCGGGACCTACACCGGCGGCACGTTCACGCTCACCTGGAATTTTGGAAGCGGCAACGAGACGACCGGGAATATCGCATACAACGCGTCTGCTGCCACCGTGCAGGCGGCCATCGAGGCACTGGCGACGCCGGTTCCCGGCGACATCGTTGTGACAGGCGGTCCCGGTCCCAACGCCCCCTGGTTCGTGACATTCAAAGGCGCGCTGGGCGGCATGGCGATTACGCCGGGAACCGTCAACGGGGCCAACCTGACTGGCAACGGTTCCGTTTCGATCACGACGACGCAGGACGGGAACGGTCTCTCCAACGAGATCCAGCTCCTCAACCTGGCCGGCGCGACGGGGGGCAGCTATTCGCTGACTTTCAGCGGCCAGACGACCGCCTCTCTGAACGTTCACTCGACGGCCGCTCAAATCCAGACTGCCCTCGAAAATCTCTCGAACATCGGTGCGGGGAACGTGGCCGTCTATGGCCCGCTGCCCTTCTCCCCCGCAATGAATGGCAACTTCTTCTACGTCCTGTTCAAAGGAACGCTCGCCGGTACGAACGTCGACCAGCTGATTCTCAATCAGGGCAACCTGACGAACGACGGAAATTTTCCAATCACGGTGGTCGTGCAGAGTGGTGGTCAAACGACGGCCGACGAGATTCAGTTCATTGATCTGGGCGCCGCGTCCGGTGGCTCTTTCACGCTCACTTACAACGGGGTGACGTCACCGCCGATTCACGTGATCGGCTTCGAGAACGGCATGCTGGGCAGCCTGTTTTCGTTCGCGATGAGCAACGCCCTGCAGATACTCTTTGGGAACGGCTGCCAGCTCCTGTCGATTCCCGAAGAAAACGGGGCAGTCTCAGTGACGGGCTTCGCGCTCCGGTTCATGGCCGGGAATGCCAATACGGCCATGCAGCTGATCACTATCAACGGTGGCGGCTTGATGGGCAGTACGGGCCAGACAGTAACTCGCCTCCAGCAGGGACGCGCAAACCAAAATGAAATCCAGACCGTCACCGTGTTCGGGACAGCAGGCACATTTACGCTGAGCCTCGGCAGCCAGACGACGTCGGCCATCGCCTGGAACGCCTCCACAGGCACCCTGCAGACCCGCATTCAGACCGACTTGGCGAACACGATCACCGCCTGCACGGTGAGCGGTTCGGGAACGCTGGCCAGCCCCTGGGTCGTCACTGTCACGAATCCCGCGAATACGAACATCCCCCAGATGACGGGTAACGGCGGCTCGCTGACAGGCGGCGGTGGGACAATCACCGAGCAGACCCATGGCGCCGCCGGCGTCAACGAAGTGCAGCTCGTGACTCTGGCTGCCGGCGTCAGCGGCGGCACGTTTACGCTGGCGTTTCAAGGGGCGGTCACCGCCAACACGGCCTGGAATGCGTCGGCTGCCACAGTCCAGACGAATCTCCGCGCGCTGGTCACGATCAACACGGTCACCGTGTCGGGGAGCAACGGCGGTCCCTACACGGTGACCTGGAGCGGGGCGCAGGGGAACAGCCCCGAACCGCTGCTCGTGGGCGACGGCTCTTTGCTCACCGGTGCGACCGGCACGCAGACTCTCGTCGTCTCGACCACGACGTTTTCGAGCGGTCCCAACCATTACGACGATCCGCTGAACTGGACTGGCGGCCGAGTGCCCGATACGGCGTCAACCCCCGTGTTCGAATCGGGAGATGACGACTGCCTGTACGGTCTCGATCAGATCGCCACGTTCACGGCCAATGCGGGGACCGACATGCTGACGTTCACGTCGCGCAGCAGCCTGATCAACGACCAGATCGTCCACGTCACGAATGCAGGGGGTGGCCTCCCCGCCGGATTGGCGGCGGCGACGAACTATTATCTGGTCAACGTCGATCGCAACGCGGGGACCTGCCAGTTGGCCACGACGAGCGGGGGGACGCCGATCGACATCACCAGCGCCGGCACGGGGACGCACACGATCGGCGTGCGGCTTGACTCGTTCGAGTTCAGCGCGCGTTACACCGGCAAGATCGGCCTTCCCAAGACCAACGCATCGGGCGGCTATTACGAATATCGCGCCCGCTACCTGCACGTGGGCCTGCGTGCGGCCGGGTTGCAAAAGCTCTTGATCGGTACAGGGGATGGGACCGGTTCCTCGAAAATTCAGCTCGACACTGACGTCGATCAGGTGGCCCTGAAAGTCATCGATACTGGCGGCTCGGCCGAAAGCGGCGTCAATGCGCTGCTGTGGAAGGGCACGCACCCCTCAAACACGGCCCAGCTCATCAACGGCGACCTGGGGATTGCCATCTTCCCTGGCGAATTGGCGACGTTGGCCAGCCTGATCGAACGGGCCGGATCGCTGGTCCTCGGGGCCGGCGTCACCTGCGGTCCGATCGACAAGACGGGGGGCAGTCTCATCGCCGACGGCGCCACGATCAACGGTGTCGTGTACTCGAGGTAACGATGTCCGACGCCAACGATTCGGTGTTCATCTCCCGCGAATTGGCCGAAGATTGTCGGGATCTGGCCAACTCGAGGCGGCGCGGCAGCCTGCGGGGAAGGCACCAGCGGCGCGATCCGACCGCCTCCTCTTATATGCCCCCACTGCGGGGCATTTTGCTCGAAGACCTTCCCGACGGCGGTACCGCCGATTGCGCCACGACAATCCTGCTCAAAGACAGCACAATCCAGGAAGTCATCATCCTGGGCGGGCCGGTTTCGGCGGGGACTTTTAAGCTCTCGTTCAAAGGCAAAACCACCGCACCTCTGGCCTGGAATATCACGGCCGCCGATCTGCAGACCGCCCTCGAAAAGCTGGAAACAATCGGCCCGAATAACGCCGTGGTGACTCTGGGACAAGGGGAGTACACGAGCGCCGATGATCCCGACGCGGGTGCCCAGTCGGAATTCCCCGGCCTGTGGATCGTATCGTTCGTTGGTGTCTTTGCCGGCCGCACCGACACGCCACTGATGACCGTCGAGAACAGCCTGGCCGGTGGCCTGTCGATGCTGGTCGTCGCGACCACTTCCTGGGGCGACACGGGGAAGGTGGCCACGGTCCGAGCCGTCGTTCCAGTTGGGACTCCGACCCCCATGCGGGCAGGGGCCGTCGTAATCGCCATCGCGTTCCCCGGCATCGGCTACGGCGTCATCTCCTGCGAACCGCGAGAATTCGGGGTTCCGTACTACTGATGCCCATCACTCTCTTCAACCCGCCGTGCCCGCCCGCCGATCCGGTCGTCGCCGGCCTCTCGCAGCGCGACGGGCAGCGCTGCGGGACGTGCATCTGTGTTCCGCGGTACTGGCAACTCATCGCCAGCCTGACCGGCGATCCCTATGCAGACGCGTTCCTGGGGAAACAGATCCTGACGCGCGACCTGCGGACCTTTCCAACTGACACGAACGCCGACTGCCTGTGGGTGAAGGGCATTGATCTCACGCAGCTCAATGGCGGCACGCCGGCATTCGGATCGATTCAGCTCATCTACACGTCGATGGACAGCGGCCTGGGGACCCTCGGTAACACCGGTTGGTGGGTGATTTTCACCGGGTTTCACACGACCGGCTTTCCGACGGACGTGGAAGTCTACGGCGCGCTGGGAGGCGACACGGGCCGGTGGTGGAAATGTCTCAAGCCCAACACGCTGCCTCGCGACGACTCGAAGGGCGGCGGCAATTTCCCGCCCATGCCCGATTCGATTGTCGTCCAACCGTTCTGGCCCTGAGAGATCAAAAATGTTCAATGCCGACCTGCATCACGAGCAGTACGCCCCCCGCGAAGGGATCGACGCGACGCACGACGCCTACCACGCCCGACTCACCGTCTGCACGAAATGCCCGCTACGGCACGGGCATACCTGTCGGTTGGAAAACCAGCTGTGCAGCGTGATGGCCCGGCCGGCGAATGGCGTCTGTCCGAACAGATCATGGCCCGGAGATCCACCGGTACTCATCGTCGCCGCGCCCTCCGCCGTGTCGGCACCACGTCCCGGTGCGTTCCTGTCATGCGACATCGTGATCGTATGCCACAATTACGGCCGCTTTCTGGCCGAGGCGACCGAAAGCGTTCTGGTCCAGACCGTGAAACCCGTCTCCATCATCGTGGTGGACGACGCCTCGGATGATGAGACGCCGCAGATTGCGCGTTCATTCCGGGATCGCGGCGTGGTCTACAAGCGCATCGAGGCCCGCAATACGCACGAGGCACGGAAGGCCGGATTCCAGGCTATGACGAATGACGTGCTCTGTTTTCTCGATGCCGACGACGTTCTGCCGCCGGATTACCTCGAAAAGGGACTGCCGGCGTTCGCTGATCCCGGCGTGGGGCTGGTGTATTCGGACATGGAGATCTTCGGGGACAGGACGGGCGCCAGAACGTTTCCGGCGGCGGGGCGGTTCGACATCAACCACCAAAACCGTTGCCATGCCAGCAGCCTCGTGCGGCGGGCGGCGCTGGAAATCTCGGGCGCGTTTGACGCTGAGAGTACGGTGACGCAGGCCAGCCACGCCGACTGGTTCACGTGGCGGCGCGTCGTGTCAGTTGGCTGGAAGCTGGCGAAGAGCCCTGCGTTGTACCGGTATCGGCAGCACGGGAATTCGCAGAGTGACGGGTTCCGGGCAGATCTGAGATCGTATTTCGACCTGGCCGCTCTCGATAGGGAAACGATCACCCTCTTCATCCCGATGAGCGGGCGCCGCTGGGCCTGGTCTCGGATGCGGGAGTTCCTCGAGCGCCAGACGTGGCCGCACAATCAGGTGCGCCTGGTGCTCTGCGATACGAGCGATGACGAACTGTTCTCGTGGGAGCTGCGGTCGTGGCTGTCGCGATGCGATTACACCGATTGTCGGCACTACTGGCAGAACGTGGGGCGAGCCGGACTCGCAGATGAAGACCGCGAAACGGTGAAGGCCGAGGTCCAAGCGGTTATGCCGAGGATCTACAACCGGCTGGCGCGGGAGGCGACGACCGAATATGTTTGGATCGTGGAGGATGACGTGATTCCGCCACTCGATGCCGGTGAAATGCTGCTCCGCGGGATGGATGCAGATGTCGCCAGCGTTTCGGGGGCGTATCGCAGCCGCTTTCGCCCGGGCTGGGTCGCGTGGAGCAAGGATGGGAACCTCGTCGAAGAGGCCGGCGCTGGTCTCGCGAATGTTGGTGGGAATGGGTTCGGCTGCGTCTTGCTGCGGAAATCCGTGCTCCAGCAGACCGTTCTGCAACACGTGCAGCCGACAGGCGATTACGACCCGAATTTCTATCATTGGCTCTGCTCAACCGGTCGCTGGCGCGCGCTGGTCGACTGGTCGGTCGAGTGTGAACACCTGAGTGCGCCTGCCGGCGCGTGACCCATGCCCATCAGCCTCCTGCAACTCGATCCGACGCTGGCGACCGCTATTCGACCGAAAGCGGCCGGCTGGTTTCACCGGATGTACGGGGCCACATTGGGTTACGTCGGCCTCAAGCCGCCGGCCATCGCGCCGAATGTCGATTTCACGCTGCCTGCTGCGGACGGTTCGAACGGCCAGTTCCTGAAGACGAACGGTAGCGGCGTGCTCTCATTCGCCGACGTCCCCGAGAACCTGACCAATGCCGTCATCCTGGCGCCGGGCGCGACAAACCGAAATGTCGTGCAACCCACGGGCCTGGGAATCATTCCCTTCACTCTAAAGCAGGTTGCCAGCCCTGACAGCGACAGCCTGCAGATTCTGAACAGCTCGGGGACTGCGCTGGCGAAGATCGATAAGAACGGCGCGGTTATTTCTGTTGCGGATAATGGCGGCCTTGCGCGGATCAACAACGCCAACACGGGAGTCTTCTTCTCTGGCGACGGGATCGGCTTCCGCCAGAACGCCGGGAGCTTCAAGTACTGGTTTGGCAATTCCACATTCTTCGGACTCGGGGCCAACAACCTGGGCTGGTCGGGCGCTAGCGATGCGACGACGCAGGACACCGGACTGGGTCGCAACTCCGCCGGCATTGTCGAAGCCAACAACGGCACCGCCGGCACGTTCCGCGACTTCAAGGCGCGGTCCTATTACGTCACAACGAACATCCAGGGCACCGCGTCGTTCGCCCCGCTGCTCGACTTCGGCGTCGCCGGCGCAGGGCAACTGCAGATCAGCAGGATCGACACGGCAACCAACTGGCTGGTGTCACTGGGGAACGACGGGTCCGGCGGCGGTGTCGGCGTCGTTACGCGATCGGACGGCCAGTTCGGATTCTCGAACAGCGGCACGAGCTCCGGAGCCATTCACAACTCCGACTCGAAATTCACGCGCGGAGCGTCAGGGGGGATCATTGCACAAACGTCGGCTGGCATAACGATCGTTCCCTTCGTCGCTAAGGGAGTGGCGAGCCAGTCAGGCAGTCTCCAGGAGTGGCAGAACAGCACCGGTACCGCGCTCAGCAAAATCGACAACACGGGGATCGGTTACTTTCCCTCGGTCATCGTGAACGACACGGGGATTTCCGCAGCCGTCGAGAAGTTGACTGTCAAAAATACGACGACAACGAACGCCCGGACCGCCGGCTTTTTCGGTGCCAGCGCCCAGGGGGCGTTCACCAACGGCCTCTATATCGGTTTCACCGGATCAACGAGCAATTTCCGCGGCCTGCCGACGAACACGCACTATCTGATCGACGACGGCGGGACAGCGCGCGCTGTGGCCGTGGGCAGTCCGAACGGGTCGCTGTCGAGCATCGTGCTGTTTGGAACGGACGGAACATTGACGCTGACCGACGGCTCAAACTTCGTCTGCGGGACTTCGACCGGTAACAAAATCGGGACCGCAGCCAATCAGAAGATCGGCCATTTCGGCGCCACCCCCGTGACGCAGCGCACGAAAGCCGGACACAACAACTGGGTGTCGCTCTCCGACGTCGTCAACGCACTCGTAGAACTCGGTTTATTCGACCAGGCTTGAAAGGATTTTTCACAATGGCTCTCCAAATGCAGCTTCTTGACCCGACTGCCACCAATCCAGCGCCGGCTGCCTATCTGCGGATCGTCCAGGCGAATTTCTCGTTCGCCGATCGGGCGGCCCTGATCACCGTGTACGCCTACCGCGACCATGCCTCGCGTGCAGCCGGCAAACAGCCGTTGCAGGCATTCAACGTGCAGATCACTCCGGACGGGCGTGCGGCCGTCGTCGATCCGGTGAGTGGCGAAACGACCAGCCCGGCAGAGCCGAGCTTCGATGTGTTGCTCGGCGAACTGGCAGAGCCATTCAACGCGATCAAAACCCGGTTCTACGAGCTGCTCAGGGCGCAATCCCAATTCGCGGGTTCCGAGAACGTGTAACAGGAGAGTCTCGTGGCCAACGCCGTCATTGAAATCAACACCGACGGCCTGACCGGCCTGTCGCTGACGATCGACGTCTATCCCGAGGGGAGCGACGCGGTCGCGTTCACTAGCGTTGCTCTCACCGAGGCGACGAACCGGAAGGGAGTCTACACGGGAACCGTTTCGAACCCGGCTGCGGGCGATTATCAGGCGCAGCTCAAGAGCGGCTCGACTGTGCTCGGAGATTTCTATGGACCGCTCACGAATATGACGAACATGCACCTGTTCGCCCTCCGCGTCGGCAAAGTCGTCGGTCTGACCGCGAATACTGACCCACTCGCCAATCCCCTCGGGAATTATGCATCCAACACGGCCGGCGGTGTGCTTCAAAACCTGGGAAAAGCCACCGTCACCGTCGTCAGTCCGGTCACACAGGGCGGAACGATCTCGATCATTCAGGGCGACGACTACAAAGCGACTGACAACCGGGCCATCCTGTTCGCGCTGCCGGCGTCGGTTTGGGGGAATTTGACGAACGCCACCGTGGCCTTCGTCGCGCTCCGCGCGAATTCTCAAATCGGACCGCTCTCGGGGACAATCGTGAATGGGAACACGAGCGGTCAGTCTGCCCAGCTGGAACTGGCCGGCGCCGATACGTCCGCCGCGAAACCGTCTGAGAACCCGAGCGACGCGTACCTGTATGCGGTCCGCATCACGAAGGCGGGGGATGAAATTACGACGTTTCGGGGGAGGTTGATTCTGGCCAGGAATCTTTTCGATTAATGAGCGAAACACGGCAATGGCCGAGTCCAGACGGCAAAAGCGGCACGGAATGGACGCCGACGTAGCCAGTGTTTCGGGAGCGTATCGTAGCCGATACCGCCCGGAGTGGGTCGCGTGGGACCGGAACGGAACCCTGATTGACACAGCGGGCACGGGCGTCGCGAGTGTCGGCGGGAATGGATTCGGGTGCGTTCTCTTGCGCAGGTCAGTCCTCCAACAGACCGTTCTCCAGCACGCCAAACGTCGAAGACGGACCGACTGAACTGCCTGGTCGACCGCTGTGATCTCTCCCGCGACACAACCTCTGTAACTTGGAGACCTTCAACAACCCGGCGCCATCATTTTCGGCCGCCCAGCGCCGCCACTTTGAAACGCCGTCAACAGTTTACGAAACTTCAACTGGCCGGCCGCGGCGGCGGGTTTGGCGTTGGCGCCTTGCTCGAGGGCGAACAGCGTGTTGAACGCGGCGATGTACAGGACGCCGTTGGCGACAACCGGCGAATTGTACCCGGGAATGCCCATGTTCTGTTCCGAGACCTGTTCCTTCACTTTCGAGACCTTGAACACGGTGATGTCGCCGTCCTGGTCGCCGATATAGACGCAATCCCCGACGATCAGCGGCGTCGACCACGACGCGGCGAGCATGACGTCAGTCAACTCGACACTGGCGGTACGCTCATATGCGGCGGCACCACCTTCCGGAACGACGGCGCTCATCGCTGTCTGGAGGAATTCGAGCCGCACGCCAATGCTAGCGGCACAGAGGTCGAGCCAACAGCGGTTCGGTCCGCACAAAACATGCCGGCCAAGCTACTAAACAACAGGCCAATTGCGAGAGCGATCGATGATGCACCGACAGGACTACCTGCCTCTTCGCGTCCAAAACAACCGCAATCAATCGGCAAGCCTCTGGAAAGCGCCGTGATCTGAACTATCGAATATACGGTAAATAATAGAGCCGCGCAGCGAAACACGTTGCGTGGCACTTTACCACTTATCAGTCCAATGGCAATAGCGATGTGTACAAAAGGCAACACCGCAGCCGCCATCTCTGCCGCACCTCTCGGCAGTAAATCATAATCGTAAACTGACCGTAAAAACAAGTACGGATTCGCCAAATGCGTAAACGCAGTTCGGAGCAAAATACAGGCGATCGCAACCGCATCGAGCCAGCACAACCACAACCGAACACATCCACGAATTGATGAGCGCATTGATTGTCCAGTCATGGAGCCGCTGCTTGAGCTGTACTCGGCGGCCTTGCCTGCCACCCGTTAAAGCCGGCGCGATAAATCGCGACTCGCTTGTAGCCGTGTTCTGCAAACTGCCGCGCTATTACATCCGCCCAGCTACATCGCTCCGACTGACAATAGACTATTACGCGATTGTCAGGCGCGATTCGTCCCAGTGCCTCTCGCAACATATTATGTGAGACTGACACCGGAATATTTATCGCCCCAGGAACATGCGACTTGTGATATGAGTCGGGATGACGGGCATCGATGATTACAACATCTTGTGCGCCCAGGACCGTCTCCATTTGCTCCGTCGTCACTACTTCCATCGCAGACAACCGATATCGCGCCGCAACTGTCGCAAGCTCATAACGATTGCCGACAAATCCATAACTCACGATTGAGTGCCACAACAACGCTGAGCTCAGCGACACCATAATCATCGCTGCAAGCGGACGGCGACGCAATTGTCGACAGCTCGGGACAAGAAGTGCGAACGCGGCAACAAGTGTCACCGCAAATGACAATTCAAGGTCCCACAACCCACTACGCCGATCATCCTTACGGCGGCTGATAACAATGCCTGTGCCATCCCATCGATTGAGAAGTTCGGCAGCCGACATTGAATAGGTCTGCCTCGGTGGGTCGTATACGCGGATGATATTTCCGTCAAAACCAAGAAACAGTATCCAGTGATTAAAACCGGGCCGTGATGCGGCACCAGATGCATGCAGCACTACAGGCGCGGCGCTGGCCCTCAGCTCAGCCACAGTCATCCTCGGTCGGAATGTAGCAGCCGCCCCATACTTCTCTGCAAGTGCCATAAGATCGTGTCCAGTACTTCCAATCTGCCCGGACACGAACGCACCATTGTTTATATCATCAAAGGAGGGGGCCGAACCGAGCGCTGTCAGCGCTGCGAACATTGAATATAAGCCGCAGTACCGCTCGTCATATACTACGTGCTCGTCAGCAGTCGACCCATTCTCCGCGCTAGGGTTACTGGCAACGCCAACGCACCAAACCGCGAATATCAGTATGCGCGTCATTCGAGACACCTAACCAGTCGTGCGTAACCGGTGCCATAGCAACAGTAGAACGACCGCGCCAGCGATCAGGTGCGCGAGAAGTATTCGCCGGTACGAGGGCGTCGACGCTACAGCCACTGCACGGCCAAGTTGCAAAGCGCCATGATCGACTTGCTTAATGATTTTGCCGTCATTCGTGGTCCAGACAATGCCTGTCTGACTTTTATTTGCCATTGCGACTCGGCAATTGTCAGGCAATTGACGAATCGATTCTGTAACGTCGCGGTGCGTCACAGTACCGCTCCGAAACGTCTTAAACGTCAGCGTTATCGTCAATACAGATGCTTCGTTACCAGACAACCGTCGGTCCGTGCGTGTCACCGACTCCGGCAACGAGTGCCCAAGATCCGACGGTGCGCGATAGGCCACACGGTACGTTGACTCAAGTTGGTCAAGCTGAGCGTTAGGCTGTGCGAAGTCAGAGTCAACCAGGTACGCGCGATTTCTGATCGAATTGTGTGCAGCGACACCAGGCTTGTCTGTCAGTCCATCGGTCGCTACAACTTTGTGTTGCGGCAGCTTGACGATCTGGATTTCAGATACTAGCCATTGACGATCGCATTTGTCGCATGTAACACGTGTGATCCCGTATACTGCCGACTCAAACTCACAAGAGACGCGCGAATGAGATGCGTCTTCCCATTTAGATGACCGGAGGCGATATCCATACTTGCCAGATTCTGAGACCATTTCAGTAAATGTAATGTTACTGTGCTGTACCGAATTGGCAAAATCATCCAGAAGAATGCCATCCAGAGCGTTGCGGCGAGCTCCCAGTGATTCGTCAACAACGACAAGTTGTACGTCGTCACGCACCAGTGGCGCTGCGGGCAACGGCCATTCGACGAGTAATCGTTCTGCAAAGTTGATCTCGATTCTCGGCTGCCCATCAAGCCATCGCTGTTCAAAGGCGCGGATCGCCGGCCCGGTAGTCTTGCCACGTCGAGTTACTTTTCGGCGGTCACGTGCCTGAATGAAAATGGCGTCTGAACAAATCAACGCCCGCACGTCCATTTCCACGGTATTCGTGCCACGTGGCTCACCGCGCCATTGCGTTTGAGTGCCGATAAAGTCACAATTCTTGAACGCAGTGCAAAAGTTGCTAACGACGCGCCCCAGATCGACAGCGTTAATTGGCGAATCGGCACAGATGCAGAATGACTGAATGACGCCATTTGTGAGCAATAGGCCGACTCGCACGCGACGATCCTTTCGATGCCGATATGCGCTTTCCGCTACAACGGTCTACGAGGAAGCCGGTCGTTACGGCAGCAACATACGAATATCACGCGCGCGCACCTTGCCCGCGCGTGACTGAATCACAGACCCGCCGGCAATGCGGCGGCCCTTAGTGCGCAATACAATTGTTGCTGAGCGCTCTGACGGTCACCGAAACGCAATTGAATTGGGTGCACCTCGTAACGTGCCCCACGTTTGGAGTTGCCGTCCAATTCGCCGTCGAGCCGACGATTGGTTTCGAGTACATGAACATGCAAGGTCCAAACATCAGCGTCAATGTCTGACAGTGTGACAGTACATTGCGGTACTTGCAAATGAGACCACCGTCAACGCTGGACGGGGAATCATGACTCGGCCAACATCGGAGGCCGACCGCGACAATTACACATGTGAATAATGCCTTGACAACCTGTACAGTCTTGAACATAACGCACTCCTTTCGTACGAAAAACGGACGTGACAAAGAGCAACAACCAAGCCATTAAGGCGTGGCGTATCGCTGCGAGCAAGCGACGCGACGCACGCACGTGAACGGCGAGTCTTGTCTAGGTGTTGTGTTCGAGTGACAACAAGGGCCCGAGAAATTCGCGATAGCGTTCCCACCGCATCACTGAAGTTGAATAAATTGGTCGGCGAACTTGCCACCGGCTTGCCGTATCGACTTGTCGGACGGATTCGAAGAATCGCATACACGCGTCTTCAAATGGAAGCGCAGAAAAAGTGGTTAGGCGCTGGATTACGCTGGCGGGTTCCGCAACGAGCGTCTCGTACGACAATTCGAACAAGGAATCTCTGTCAAGGACGGAATACCAGTGGCGCATCAGTTTGTCATAGAGCTTGTAAACCGTGGCCAATTGCCCAAGGTCAGTCGCAAATGGTACCATTTCGAAATGCTGCATGTATGCTGATAGGCATGTATCGATCGCGTTCCGTTTGCAATGGACAAAGCGCGCTTTCGGAAAGAGAATTCGGATTAGGCCCAAATCGAATGCATCATGTGGACATTTTGTAACGACACGGGCAGTTGCGCCGGCAATTGCTCGGAGTCGATCGTAGATCTGAAGTGATACTCGTTGAACCACGGACGGTGTCAGTCCGGCGCAGCATTTCGGATACGGCAAATTGGATTTCAGTTCGCGCGATAGTCGTTGCGTTAAATTGAAGAAGTCTTGCCGTTCACCTAGGCCTCGTACAGATGAATGAGCGCTCAGTATTTGCTCTGCCAACGTGGTCCCAGAGCGGGGCATCCCGACGATGCAAATTAGGAAGTCCGCGTGACAGCCATATTGAGAAAAATCCGAAATGAATTCGCGCGTGAATATGGAGACGCGTTCCTCCGCCGCGGATGTTTCATACGCCATCCGAAGGTGTCCGGGAGGAAATCGCGCTGATCGCAGATGATTCGCCAGTGCGAAATGGGCAAAGGCTTCGGCCGGATGTCGAGCGTCGTCATAGAGTTTGCCGAGCGCATAATGTAGGCCAGTCCTTTGCATCGGCGTGGCGGTCGGCATCTCCAGTGCGTTTCGCATTTGTTCGACGACCGGGTCGTTTAGACCGTGGACCGCGCGGGACTCAACAAGCCCATAGTATGCCAACCCCTCGCTGGGCTCGACCTCTAGAATGTGCCGATACAACGCTACGGCTTCATCTTTTCGCCCTTCGGACGCAATACAGTCGGCCATGCCCAACAGTGCACCGACCGTCAGTCGCTTTGTTGGTGCCAATTGCGATTCGACTTTGAACGAATTCGCAGCGGAATCCGTGTGTGCGCGCGCGCGGCAGAGTTTTCCATGGACTCGCCAGACGACCGGCGATTTGGGATATAGCCGCTTCGCAAACTCGACATAGCGCACCGCTGCGTCAAACCGTTCGAGGTAGAGCAACAAGTCAGCGATCCGGCAACACACCGTGGACAAGTGCGGATGCGAGCGCTGCAGCTGAGTCGTCGTAATCGACTCGCAGAGTTCGACAGCTTCTGATTCCGACCAGTCGGCCAACGCTCTTGCTAGCCAAAAGCGAGCGATTAGCTCATTCGGGAAGAGGGCAACAAGTCCGCGCAAGATCGAAATTGCACTCGTCGTCCAATTTCGTCGGAGGCACTTCATGGCCAACCGCAGACCAAGCCACGTCATTCGGCGAGCCAAGCGCGTCGCGAATCCCCGTCGGCGCCTTCCTCCCGTCAAGCGCACGACGTCCATTGCAATGGCTGAATCACACTGCACAACAAGATCGCGTGCGGTGGAATTGCTAACCGAGAGAGTCTCCGGACTTACAGAGGCAACATTGCTGCTGCTATCGGCCAGATTTCGCACATCGATTTCGTCGATCGTGCAATGCACGGTGGCCATACAGCCTCTCCTCACCCGGCGAATGGCACCGGGCGAAATAGAGTTACCGCACGTACGGCCCACAGCAATGGTTGCTGTCAGAGAAAGTCAGATTGAACCGGCAGGCCACGTAGAAGTGGCGAAGATGAATTGCAACCTGGAACGTAGCGATGGCCTCGCCGCCTGTCAAGAAAAAAATGTATCTTTTTTCGATTTTTCAGAAATATTCTTTCGCGAGATTCGACATGTCGCGTTGGCGCATGAATCCGGCCGCAATGTCACTTATTGACCTGTTGGTCGCGCACTGCGATCGGCTTTCGTTGAAGCGCCCTCAGTGATTGCGAATAAAGTATTGAAAGTGGCGACGTAAAGCACCCCATTCGCGACAACCGGCGTATTCTCGACCGGGATTCCCATGTTCTGCTCGGCAACTTGCTCTTTGACTTTCGAGACCTTGAAAACGGTGATATCGCCGTCCTGGTCGGCGATGTACACGTGTTCGCCGACGATCAGCGGAGTCGACCACGACATGGCCAGCATATCGTGCGTCCAGTGCACCTTGCCCGTCTTGGCGTCGAGGCAATGGAACAGTCCGCTCTCATCGGAAATGAAGAGCAGGCCGTTCTTGATTGCCGCGCTGCTCACTGTGCGGTGCATCGTCTCTTCGAACTTCCCGGGATTGGTGCCGGCATAGTGCCAGACCATCGCCGAATTCTCGTTGTCGCGCTCGAAGTCTCCGGCCTTCTCGTCGCAGGCCTGGATCCGCTTGTAGGGAATCGGGGTCTTGGGGTCTTTCTTGTTGAACACCAGCGTGGGGCTGACGTCGCCGCGCTTCTTGGGGTCAATGCACCATAAGTGGCCTTTGCCTTCGCCGTGTTCGGGATCCTCGCCAACGCCGATATAAACGTAACCGTCGTAAATGACCGGGGTCCCTATGATTGGATTGCGCGTCGCCCTATCCAGCGCGTATATGGAAGTTTTGGGATTGCAGTCGAACTTCCAGAGCAGTTTCGCCTTGCCCCCGTCGCCCTTTGCTTCGAAGCTGTACAGCCAGCCGTCTCCGCCGGCGAACAGCACCTGCTCGACGCCCCCCAGCACGCCGCACGCGGGCGACGACCATTGCCCGTGCATAATGTTGCTGCCGGGCGATTTGTCGGTCCACAGGACCTCGCCGGTATTCTTGTTCATCGCCAGAAAGCTGGGAGCGTTGGGCTGGGCGATCACTTTGTGGGCTTCATCGACGCCGTTGGACGTGCTGACGAACAGCACGTCGCCCAGGGCCGTCACCGAGCAACTGCACGCGTTGTGAGGCGACGCCCCCAGCTTGCCCATCATGTCGACTTTCCAGATGATGTCGGCTTCGTCCTTGTTGTTGTTCGGCTCAGACTTGAACGGGCCGTCGTTCTCCCCATCGAGGAAGCCTTCGACGTCGAGACAGACGATTTCATCGCGATTGGTGACGTACCACAGCCGGTCCTTCTCGACGTACGCGCTCGAGCAGACGCCCAGCATCTCCCAATCATTCACGCGTCCCGCGGGCAATTTCTCGTTTGAGTGCTGCCACAGGAACTTGCCGGTCGCTTCGTCGAAACACAACAGGCAGCCCAGATCGACCCTGGCGGGGTAGCGCTTGACGTAACCGTTGGCGTTGTTCGTGCCGATGAAGATTTTCCCATTAGCGACGACAGGACTTGAATAGGTCTGCGATCCCAAACGTGCCGACCATTTGATGTTTTTGCCCGACGAGACGTCCCATTCGGTGGGAATGCTCTTATTGGCCGGGCTGACGTTGTTGCGGTATCCGCTGAGGCCCATCTGCGGACTGTCGCCGGGCTTCACGTTCATCTTGGCGAGCACCTTGGCCGCCTCGGCGATGGGGTCGTAGGAGTCGTCGGCCGCCGGGGCGATGGCAGCACAGGCGATCGCCAGAGAAGCCACGAGGCCCGGGGAGATGCGAACGATCGATTTCATGACGGAGGTCCAGAAAGAGGATTTTGGAATTCGAAATTACGCTCGTTCCCACGCAGAGCGTGGGAACGAGAAATTCCAGCAGTTGTTAGCTGTGTTCATGCGTGTCCATCTGTGGCGATTTTTATCACAGCTCAAATTGTAATTCGGATACGGGAATTCTGAAATCCGAGATTCGAAATCCCACATCCGAAATCTAATTCGCCGTCACCTTTACGTTGTCGACGAACACCTCGGCGTCGGTGGCCTGGCCGAACAGGCCGGGGCTGCCAGAGACGTTCGGCGTTTCGTCGATGCCTTCGATCGTCCAGGCGGCCGGCTCGGCTTCGCCGCGCGGCCAGACTTTGCCGCGGAGTGTCGCCTTGCCGTCTTTGTTCTCGCTCTGGAATTTCATCGTATACCAGACGTCGTATTTCCAGGCGAAGGGAATGCTCTTGGCGAAGCGCAGCTCAAGCCGCGATACCCACGAGCGGATCTGCAAGCCGGGCACGGCTCCGTCGGGGGTTTCGACGGCGCTCTCGAGGGCCAGCGTATACCGCTGGTTGATGACCCCCATCGCCGGCATCTTGTTGTGGCGCGTCGAGCCGCGCAGGTCGACCTGAATCGTGTAGTCGTGCAGGTGGGTCTGTCCCATCCAGCCCTGGCTGCGAGTCCCCTTGGGGATGGTGGTGATCTTGCACATCACGGCACTCCCCGTCACGCCGCGAGAGCCGCGGCCGACGGTCAGCTCCAGATTTCCCGCGGCGTCCTGCGACCAGTCCCATTTCTCGATGACTTTTTCCTTGGCCAGCAGCTCCAGGCCGGCATCGAATTCCTTTTTCGCGTCGTCGATCGTCGCGGGCTTGCCTTCGTCGCTGAGGTCGAAGTAGCGAAGCAGGTCGTTCCAGGCCTGGCGGGGGCCGGCATCCTGAAATTTGACCGTGGGCGCATTCCCGTTCACGAACGCGGTCGTCAGATAGATATAGAGCTGGGCCGCGCGCGGGTTTTGCGTTTTGAGCGACTGCAACAGATCGTCGTCGAGCACGATGTGACGGTACGCCGAGCCGATCCACGATTCAGGGATTTTTCCGTTCTGGAAATCGAAGCTCCAGGGGAAATTCGGCACGGTGCGGATACGGGCCGTGCTGGTCAGCTCGCCGACCTTGGCGGTGACGAAGCTGACGGCGTGTCCGGCGTTGGGGTCTGGGGTAAATACGACCTGGTTCTCTTTGCCTGCTTCCTTGGAGGGCTCGATCTTGCCGGGCCCTTTGAGCTCGTAAGCCGGTTTGACCGACTTCGAATCGAGGTACCGTCCATTGGCGTTGAACAGGCGGAACCCGATCGTCTGGGTCTGCCCCTTGCTTTGCCTCCCCACCGGCCGTAACAGCGATTCAACGGGGGTCAACTGCAACTGGGCCGGCGTGCGATCGGCCGACCAGGGAGTTTCTTCGGGCACCGCGGGGCGCGGATCGGGCGCGACCGGAGCCTGGTCTTTGTGGCCGATGCAGAAGATGGCATCGCCGGTCGGGATGTACACGCGACCGTGCAACGCAATTGCCGATCCGTGAATCGTGTCGCCTTCCAGTCGCAGCTTGTGGACGATCTTGACCCCTTTCTCGGTGGGTTCGAGGATCGCCGTAATTCCGGACCGGATCGCACAGTAAATTTTGCCGTCAGCGTAGAGGGGGCTGGAAAAGACCTCGCCCGTGCCGAGCTTCTGCTTGCCGATCTCGTTGCCGGTCTTGGAATCGCGGACCGACAGCATGGCGCCGTCGTCGACGATGTACAACCGGTCGTTGACGAACAACGGCGCCGCACGGCCCAGCATCACGGTGGGCTTGATCCACAGCTCTTTGGTCTTGGTGACGTTGCCCGTTCCGGTGCCGTCGATGGCGAACAGGGCCCCCATCACGGTCGTATCGAACACGTTTTCTTCGGCGTGTCCGCAGAAGACGCTGTTGCCGATGACCGTGGGGGTCGTATTGATGCCGCGGAGCGATGCGTCATA
>JACQFH010000721.1 GCA_016200145.1 Planctomycetia bacterium
AGGGCGCCCTTGGTCACGATGCCGACGGGATTGCGATAGTCGCGGCAGACCTCGAGACACCGGCGCGTCAGCCCGTAGACCGCCTCGATCGGCTGGTAGCAATCCGTCACGCCGGAGAACACGATCGTCTCGCCCTTCCACGAGCGGCGGTCGAGCTCGCGGCGCAGCAGCTCCGGGGCGTTCGTCTTCACGACGATCTTGCGGTCGAAGTCCGTTCCCGCGCCCCAGCCGAGGTACTGGTGAGTCGGGCGTGCGTAGCAATAAGCACAGGCATGAAAACACCCGCGGTACGGGTTGACGCTGTAGCGAAACCCGATATCGTGGCTGTCGTTCTCGGCGACGATGCTCTGCGACGTATCGTGAATGAACTCGGTGGGCAGCCGTGCCAACCCTGCCACGAACTCGTCGTCGTGCTCAAAGTGCTCGTAATCGGCTTCACCGTGCACCTTCAGGAACCGATTCGGCGGCGCCGAAGCCGCCCCGCGCCCCTTCGGATGATGATCGTGACTGATCATTTGATGTTGGCCGTTCCGTCAATTGCTGCATCGGCGCGCCCGTGCGGTTACATTCGTAATACAAACGTTTTGAATCTGCGCACGGCGCGAAAATATTCCAGAGGAGTACAATCTCTGGTGAGCCTTTCCTGTCCTCCCAGCAGCACGTGAATGCGCTGCCAGGTTGCCCAGGATTTGAGTTTAGGAAGGCAGGAATGCAGGAGAGCAGGAGTATTACTCGTTGCGTTCACGTTGTCTTCAGTCGTCTCCTGCGTTCCTGCCTTCCTCATTTCAAATCCCTGGGACGCGGTCCCTGAAGTGACTTGGTCCGGGGAGTCCAAGTTTTGTGCTTCCTTTTTTCGTGTGTTCCGTGGAGCTCCTGTTTTGGTTCCGGCCGAAGGCTGGCTGAGTTTTATCCGTGGCCCGCTTATCCTTTCGATTCAAGCTGGACACCAGCATGATAGTGTTCTAATGTACATTATTCAAGACCCTTGCGTCCGGGGGGTGCGGTTACTAGCCTTTCGGTGCGGGGTGATGGTTTGCCTCACTTCCAGAATCCACGCCGGCGGCGATCATGCACGAGCACCTCACGATCATCAGCGGGCGGGCCCATCCCAAGCTGGCGGGCGAGATCGCCTCGTATCTCGGCATCGAGCTCGGCCGCGTCGACATCTGGAACTTTCCCGACGGCGAAATTGGCCTGAAGCTCGAAGAGAACATCCGCGGTCGCGACGTGTTCATCGTTCAACCGACTTGTCCGCCCGTCAACGAAAACGTGATGGAACTGCTGATTCTGATCGACGCCTGCAAGCGGGCGAGCGCCGATCGGATCACGACGGTGATTCCTTATTTCGGCTATGCCCGGCAGGACCGTAAGGACGCCGGTCGCGTGCCGATCACGGCCAAGATGGTCGCCAACCTGATCGTCGAGGCGGGGGCTGATCGGGTCCTCGCGATGGACCTGCACGCGGCGCAGATCCAGGGCTTTTTCGACGTGCCGGTCGACCACCTGTACGCCGCGCCGATTCTTGACGAATACTTCGCCGGACTGAACCTGCCGCGTGAGCAGGTGGTGATCGTCAGCCCCGACGAAGGCAGCATCAAGCGCTCGCTGCACCATCTGGAACGACTGGGGAGCGCGCTGTGCATCGTCGATAAGCGTCGCTCCAGCGCCACCGAAACGAAGCAGGCCAACCTGATCGGCGGGCCGATCAAGGGGAAGATCGCACTGCTCTTCGACGACATGATCACCACGGCAGGCTCGATCGTGGGGGCGGTGAACGTCGTCCACAGCCACCAGACCAGCCGCATCTATATCGGCGCGACGCACCCGGTGTTCTGCGGCAAGGCGACGGGCCTGTTGCGCGAGGCGCCGATTCACGAGGTCGTCGTGACGAACAGCATCCCGCTTTCGGAGAAGCAGACGTTTCCGAACCTGAAGGTCGTCAGCGTCGCGCCGCTCCTGGGCGAGGCGATCAAGCGCATCCACCGCAACGAATCGGTGAGCTACCTGTTCGACTGATGGGACTATCCTCCCCCCGTCCACGGGGGGATCGAGGGGGGCGATGCCGGTGTTCGCGCCCAACCCACCCGCGGCGGACCAACCTAAAGAGGTTGGTGCCCCAGCCGCGGCTCGCCGTGGCCTACCCCTTCCCACCCTTCGCGGCGGGCTTGGCGGCGGGCTTGGCAGCCGGTTTCGCCGCAGCAGCAGCCGGGGCCGCAGGCGTCGCGCCCGTGGCGGGAGCGGCCGCCCCCTCTTCCGCGCCTTCTTCCTTGGCTTTCTTCTTCTTTTTGGCGGCGACTTTGACGACGCGGGTTTTGGGGAGGCCCAGCGGGCTGCGACCGGCGATCCACGTTTCTTCGCGCTTCATCTGGTCGATGCGTTCTTCGCGCTTGAGAACATTTCGGGAGCGCACTAGCCGCCCTTTGCGCCGCAAACTCTTGTCGATCGCCACGTCAGAATCTCCTGCTGAATTCCATGCCAAGCCATCGCGCTGCGTCCGGCGGTCAGTTCTCCTGCCGGGCCGCATTTGCGATCCAGGAGTTTAGGGAAATCCCAGCGGCGACGCAACGGATCGGGTCACGTGGCTGATGCTGCCAGCATCGGCGCGATTGACCCGGTCTGTTCCGTTTGACGCGTCGACATCGCCTCCTCTACGCTGTCGCCATGGCGGCCGCTTCATCCATCATAGTTCTCGGTTCGACCAACACCGACCTCGTTGTCCGCGGGTCGCGCCTGCCGGCGCCTGGGGAAACGGTCATTGGCGGCGAGTTCTACCAGGCCGCCGGGGGGAAAGGAGCCAATCAGGCGGTGGCGGCGGCCCGGGCGGCACTCACTCCAGTGACGTTCGTCGGCGCCGTCGGGGACGACAGCCACGGCCGCGAGGCGCTGGAGCGATTCCGAACCGAAGACCTCGTCTGCGATTATCTCAAGGTGGTGCCGGACGCGGCTTCGGGGGTCGCGCTGATTCTCGTCGATGAGGCCGGGCAGAACCTGATCAGCGTCGCGTCGGGGGCCAATGCGCGCCTCACGCCGGACGATGTCGCAGCAATCCCGAATTCCGTGTTTACCAGCGCCAAGGTCTTTCTGGCCTGCCTCGAAACGCCGCTGGATACCGTCGCCGCCGGATTGCGGCGTGCAAGGCAGGCCGGGTTGGTCACGATTTTGAATCCAGCGCCCGCCTCACGCGAGATCATCGCGGCGGGACTGTTGCCGCTTGTCGATATCCTGACTCCCAATGCCGGCGAGGCGGCGCTTCTGGCTGGAACCGCGTCCGAAGCCGAAGATCTCGATCAGGAAGCGAATGCACTGCAAGCCGCGCGTGCATTACAGGCGCTGGGTTGCCGGCAGGTGATCGTCACGCTGGGCGCTCGCGGGTGTCTCGTGGTGGACGCGAGTGAGCAACATGTCGCAGGGCGCCCAGTCCGCGCAATCGACGCCACGGCTGCCGGCGACGCCTTCAACGGCGCTCTTGCCGCAGCGCTTTCTGAAGGCCGCTCGCTGCTCGAGGCCGCCAAGTGGGCTAACATCGCCGCCGCCCTCAGCGTCACCCGCCGCGGCGCCCAGCCCTCGCTGCCGACCCGTGCAGAAATTGAGGGATTGACGCCGTAGGTCTGGCTTTCCAGCCTGACAGCAAAGTGCACCCGATCAAAACTCACGATCGCCAGCACCAAATCTGACGTGGCGCCGTACGTCGGTCGATTGGCCCGTAACCCGCCAATTCGGGCGATTGCCCAGCGCCGTCAGGCTGGAAAGCCTGACCTATAAAAGAGCATGACCTACACTTTCGACTCCGCATGCACTACCCTGCGATTGCAGAAGGACGGTTCCCCATTCAAGCATCAAGGATCGCGTTGCGTCATGAGCCAGCAGTACATTTTCACGATGGAGGCGGTCACTCGCCTCTACGAAGACAAAGAAGTCCTGTCGAACATCTGGTTGTCGTTTTATCCTGGTGCGAAAATCGGCGTGTTGGGCGGCAACGGAGCGGGCAAAAGCACACTGCTCCGCATCATGGCGGGCGAAGATCGCGACTTCATGGGGACCGCTGAGCCGGCCAAGGGTGTCACCACAGGATTCTTTCCGCAAGAGCCGCGGCTTGATCCCGAACGGACCGTCACCCAGTGCATCGAAGAAGCCGTGGCGCCGTCACGCGCAATTCTCGATCGATACAACGAGCTGAACATGAAGCTCGGCGAAGACCTGTCTCCCGAAAAGATGGAAGCGGTCCTCGAAGAACAGGCCAAAGTGCAGGACAAGATCGACGCTGGTAACCTGTGGGAGCTCGACCGCGAACTCGAAATCGCCATGGACGCCATGCGCCTGCCGCCGGGCGACGCGGTTGTGAAAACCCTTTCCGGCGGCGAGAAACGCCGTGTGGCCCTGTGCCAGCTTCTGCTCAAGAGGCCCGACATCCTGCTGCTCGACGAGCCGACCAACCATCTCGACGCCGAGTCGGTCGGTTGGCTGGAACGGTTTCTGCACAGCTTCGCGGGGACCGTCGTCGCCGTCACGCACGATCGCTACTTTCTCGACAACGTGGCTGGCTGGATCCTGGAGCTCGATCGCGGCCGCGGCTACCCCTATGAGGGAAATTACTCGAGCTGGCTCGAGCAGAAGCAAGGGCGCCTGGCGATCGAGGAAAAGCAGGAATCGAAACGGCAGAAGACGCTGAAGAAGGAACTGGAATGGGTCCGCATGGCCCCCAAGGCGCGGGCCGTCAAGAACAAGGCCCGCCTCGAGCGCTACGAGCAGCTCGTCGCGCAGCAGTATGACGCTCGTGAAGATGCCGCCGATATTCAGATTCCCTCTGGCCCGCCCTTAGGCGACCTGGTCGTCAAGGCCGAGAACGTCTCAAAGGCCTACGGCGACAATTTGCTGTTCGAGAACATGACGTTCAACCTGCCGCGCGGCGGCATTGTCGGCGTCATCGGCCCGAACGGCGCGGGAAAGACGACGCTGTTCCGCATGATCATCGGCCAGGAGAAGGCCGACAGCGGTACGCTGCGCGTGGGCGAAACGGTGATGCTTTCGTACGTCGATCAGTCGCGCGATGCGCTCGATCCAAAAAAGTCGGTGTATCAGGAAATCTCGGGGGGGCTGGATATTCTCGAGGTGGGCAAAACGCGGATCCATGCCCGCAGCTACGTGGGGCGGTTCAATTTCAAAGGGCCCGATCAGCAAAAACTGGTGGGCCAGCTTTCGGGCGGCGAGCGAAACCGGGTGCACCTGGCGAAAATGCTGCGGACCGGGGGCAACCTGCTGCTCCTCGATGAGCCTACGAACGACCTCGACGTCGAAACACTCCGCTCGCTTGAAGAAGGTCTCGAGAATTTCGGCGGCTGTGCGGTCGTCATCAGCCACGACCGCTGGTTCCTCGATCGACTCGCCACGCACATCCTGGCGTTCGAGGGGGACAGCAGCGTCTACTGGTGCGAAGGCAATTACCAGGTCTACGAAGCGAACTACCACCAGCGGATGGGTGCCGAAGCCGACCGCCCCCACCGCATCCGCTACAAGCATCCGTATTCCAGGTAGGTCTCGTCTGTAGGTCCCGTCTGCCGGATGAGATCTCGTTCCCACGCTCTCAGGCTGTGAATTTTTCGAATTCTCAACCGAAGCTTGGCGAACTCGGATTGCATTCCGCCGACGATGCGCTAAAACGTGTGGCCATGAATCCTGCATC